>NZ_KI632512.1:2427219-2727219 GCF_000504305.1 Nitratidesulfovibrio termitidis HI1 | reverse complement strand
CCTTGCCAGCCGCCATATCCACCAGCCGGACCTGCTGTGAACGAACCGTATCCCTGACGCTCATAAGTAGCTATTCCTATCTTTTTTGACTTTGAAAGATAGTAATACATATTTTTTCATGTGCCAAGAAGGTAGCTATACCTATCTAATGCGACACCTGCCCACTACGCCCCAACGTGCGACCCAACGTGCGCCCTGACGTGCGACCTGACGTGCGACCCCGCACGCCCCGCTTCCCCCAACCCGCGTGGCCCCGTATCGGGCTCTGCCCTCCCGCACGTTTCTCGCCCCCCCCCCGCAACACCCCGCCCCGCCTGCATCCCCACGATGTTTTACAATGATGTCAAGCCGGGGGCTTTTCATTGACCCCCCCCGCGTATCTGCTATGGCTAGCATTGCCCCGACCTGTTTCCTGCCGGATATTCGTCCGGCTTCACACGCGCCACCCGACGCGGCACTTACAGACACTCCACGGCCTTGCGGGGCCGGCCGGGCCGCGACCCGGGCGCGAAGCACCAATTGCAGGAGGTGCACATGGACTTTCCCGTTTTCAATTGCAAGAACGGCGATGATGTCATCAGGGCGGTCAAGGAATACAACGTCAGCTTCATCCAGTTCTGGTTCGTGGACATTCTGGGCAACCTGAAAAGCTTTCAGGTAACCCCCAGCGAACTGGAAGCCGCCTTCGAGGAAGGCATGGGCTTTGACGGCTCGTCCATCCTGGGCTTCACCCGCATCGAGGAAAGCGACATGGTGGCCTTTCCCGACGCCACCACCTTCCAGATCTGCGCCTGGCGGCCCATGGAGCGCCCAGTGGCGCGCATGTTCTGCGACGTGCGCAACCCCGACGGCACCCCCTACGAGGGCGACCCCCGCTACATCCTGCGCAAGCTGACCGAAAAGGCCGCGCAGAAGGGGTACACCTACTATGTGGGCCCGGAACTGGAATTCTTCCTGTTCGCCAGTTCGCAGTGCCCGCAGCCCATCGATGCGGGCGGCTACTTCGACGCGCCCCCGCTGGACCTGGGCAACGACGTGCGGCGCGACATCATCTTCGCGTTGCAGCGCATGGGCATTGCCGTGGAGTATTCGCACCACGAGGTGGCCCCCTCGCAGCACGAGATCGACCTGCGCTACAACGAGGCCATGAAGATGGCCGACATCGTCATGACCTACAAGGTCGTGGTGAAGGAGATGGCCCGCAAGCACGGGGTGTACGCCACCTTCATGCCCAAGCCCATCTTCGGCCAGAACGGCAGCGGCATGCACGTGCACCAGTCGCTGTTCCGCAACGGTCGCAACGCCTTCTTCGACCCCAACGACCCGCACCACCTTTCGGGCGAATGCCGCTCGTACATCGCAGGCCTGCTGAAGCACGCGCGCGAGTTCTGCTGCGTCACCAACCAGTGGATCAACTCGTACAAGCGCCTGGTGCCCGGCTACGAGGCCCCGGTGTACCTGGCCTGGGCGCAGCGCAACCGTTCGGCCCTCATCCGCGTGCCCATGTACAAGCCCGGCAAGGAAGCGGCCACCCGCATCGAACTGCGCAGCCCCGACCCGGCCTGCAACCCGTACCTGGCCTTTGCGGTGATGCTGGCCGCCGGGCTGGAAGGCATCGAAAAGAGCTACGAACTGCCCAAGGCCGTGGAAGCCAACATCTTCCACATGGGCGAGGAAGACCTGACCAAGCACGGCATCGGGTCCCTGCCCGGTTCGCTGTACGAGGCGGCCATGGAACTGAAGGGCAGCTCCCTGATGCAGGACGTGCTGGGCGAACACACCCACGCCAACCTGGTGGGCAACAAGCTCATCGAGTGGGACGACTACCGCACCCACGTCTCCGAGTTCGAGTTGCAACGCTACCTGCCCGTGCTGTAGGCGCGCTCCGGATACGCACCGAAACGCAAGGCGTCGCAACCAGCAGGTTGCGACGCCTTTTGTTTTCGAAAACTGACGCATGCCGCATCGGGCGACATGGCAGAAAGTCCACTGCCTACAGGTCGAGTTGCTCCACCGCAATGCCCAGCGCGGCGGCTATCCTGCGGCGCGTGGCCGGTCGCAGCCGGGCATCCGGTGCCTCCATCTGGGCATAGGCGGACTGGGTGATGCCCATGCGGCTGGCAACCTCGGCCTGGGTCAGCCCAAGGTGTTCGCGCCAGGCCCGGCAAGGGGAGGCCCCATCACCGACAACCCGGCCCACAACGTCGTGCGGCACCGTGGGGTCCGGCACGTCCTGTCCGCCGAAGGTGCGAACATACTCCGCATAGGGCACCACGACGGCCACGGGCTGCCCGTTGTGCCGGATGACCTGATGTTCAGTAGGTATGTTCATCGCGCTTCCTCACCTCGTCGATGTTGATGACGGTCACCGAACCGTCGGGCAGCACGTGGAACAGGACGCGGTAGCTGCCCACGCGCAGGCGGTAGTCGACCCTGTTGACCAGTGCCTTGACGTTCCGCACGTCAGGCCATTGCGCAAGCCCGCCCACGGCGGCATGCACCTTCACCTGATCCCCTTGCGGCAGCTTGCGCAACTGCTTCACCGCCCTCACTGCCCACTCGATGCGCACCATGAGTTTTTAATAAGTAAAAATAAGTTTTCTGGCAAGCCCCGGCGGCTCGCCAGTCCGTCAGCTCGCCAATCCGTCAGCCAGCCTCTCAATCCCGCTTGCGCCCGCGCCCCACGGAAACCAGCACGCCCAGGCACGAGAACACGGCGGCCACGGCAAGGCCGGTGCGGGTGGCGGACAGGAATTCGGGCAACACGGCGGGGGTGATGGCGGCCTCTCCCAGGTGCAGGGCGAAAATGAGCGAGACGGCGGTCATGCTGCACGCCATGCCCAGGGTGCGCATGGCCCCCACCATGCCCGAGGCCACGCCGAAGTGGGCCTTGTCCACGCTGCTCATGATGGCCACGGAGTTGGCGGTAACGAAGATGCCGAACCCGATGCCGATGCACACCAGTTCCGCGGCCAGCAGCCACACGGGCATGCCCGGCGAGATGGTGGCCATGGCCAGCAGCAGCCCGGCGGCGCTGCACAGCATGCCCACCGTGGCCACGCGACCGGGGTCGATCCTGTCCGACAGACGACCGGACAGCGGCGCGGTAAGCACCTGCATCACCGGCTGGATGAGCAGGATCAGCCCGGCCTCGCGCGGGGGCAGGCCCTTGGCGTATTGCAGGAACAGGCTGAACAGGAAGGTGACGCCGAACACCGCGGCGTAGTTGCCGAAGGCGGCAAGGCAGCTCAGCGAAAAGAACCGGTTGTGCAGCAGCAGGTTCACGTCCAGCAGGGGGCTTTTGCTGCGCGCCTCCACCCGCAGGAACAGCACAAGGCCCGCCAGGCCCGCCACCATCAGCACCGGCCCCAGCGGCACGGACATGGCGCGGGCCGCCCCGGTCATGACCATGCACACCGACACCGCGTAGACGAGGCTTCCGGGCCAGTCCATGTGCGCGCCCTTGTCCGCGCCGGGCTGCGGGCGCATGCGCCACAGGCACATGGCCGTGGCCCCAAGGCCGGGGGGCACCACCATCAGGAACACGCTACGCCAGCCGAAGTGGTCGGTGGTGTAACCGCCCAGCACCGGGCCGATGGACAGCCCGGCATAGGTGAATGCGGACACGATGCCGATGACCCTGCCCCGCAGTTCCGGCGGGTAGGCCACCGCCACCAGCGCCAGGCTGCCGGACAGCATCATGGCCGCCCCGATCCCCTGGCCGAAGCGCAGGGCCATGACCAGTTCAACGGACGGCACAAGGCCCAGCAACAGGGTGAGGCTGGTGAACACGGCAAGGCCGGGCAGCAGCACCCGGCGTTGCCCCACGATGTCGCCAAGGCGGCCGCAGGCCAGCATGCTCATGGCCAGGGCCAGGGCGTAGAGTTGCTCCACAAGGCCCAGTTGCACGGCAGACGCGCCAAGGTCGCGCCCCAGCGAGGGCAGGGCCACCCCCACGGCGGTAAGCATGAACGGCACCATGAACTGGGCGATGCACACGGTGGCCAGCACCATGCGCGGCGAACCGGCATCTCCCAGCCGTACCGGCGTGAACTGCATTGCGATACCTCGCGGAAAAACGATGGCCCGCACCGCCCGTGCCCGCACGGCGCAAGGCGGGCGATGCGGGGACAGACGACATCGCGTTGCGTCTCCGCGTGGCGGAACGCGACGCAACGGAACGATGCGGGGTGGAAATCAGTACCTACGACCGGGCCGCGTCGGTGTCCACCCCGGCGGCAGCACCGCTGTCACCGGCGGCCATGGCTTGTTCCACCTGTTCCGCCTGCTCGATGAGCAACGCGCCCAGATCACGCGCGCGGGCACAGTCCTGCGGAAAGACTTCTTCGCGCCGCCTGGCCTTGGCCACCGGATCCCAGCTGGTGGAAACGTACTTGGAATAGTCGTCGAACTGGTAGGTGTCCGTGCACAGGAACAGTTCGCACTTGCCGAAGATCCTGCGGGTAACCGCCCAGGTGGCCTTTACCGCCCGGTCCTGCTGGTAGTCGGGCATCTTATCCTCGGGGATGTTCATGGTGTACACCAACCCCGTGGGCAACTGGCGCGGGAACAGCGGCTGGTAGCCCGGCGTGTAGGACAGGTAGGGGAACAGCAGCCGCTCCAGGAACGAGCGCATCTCGCCGGTTTCCGCATAGAAGTAGATGGGCGAACCCAGCAGCAGCACGTCCGCCTTGGCCACGCGCTCCAGGATGGGGGTCAGGCCGTCCTTCACGGCGCAATGGCCGTAGCTCTTGCCGCCGATCTTCTTGCAGGCGAAGCAGCTGATGCAGCCCTTGTAGTCGTGCTCGTACAGGTGCACCAGCTCGGTGCTGGGGGTGCGTCCCGCCTGCGCGGCGTGTTCCGCCGCGCCCTCAAGGGCGTTCTGGAGCAGGGTGGCGGTGTTCCATTTCTTGCGCGGGCTGCCGTTGATGGCGATGATGTTCATGGCGCTCCTGCCCGGCGGGCGGTTGCGGGTTGCGAAAGAGCCATGATGCCTGCTGGTGGGGAAAAGGCAAGAACTGTCCGTGAGGGTAGATAGTATCATTTCGGGAACCATCACGTGCGGCCAAAAACGCGGCGCGCATCCCGGCAAGGGCCGACAGATACGCGCCGCGCGGGTGCAGCATCCCGACGGGCAATGTTGCCACGAGCGATTGATCCGAATGAGGATTTTCGTTCGTTGGCGAGGAAAACAAGCCCGCCATGAGGGAGTGCCCCAGCCGTTGGGTGAGCGAAGCGAACCTTACGGATGGCGACCGCAACGCGTACTCTTATCGTATTCGACCGAGCCCCAGCCGTTGGCGAGCTTGCGAGCCGTACGGATGGGGACAGCAGCGCTTTGGCGGGCGAAGTTTGACCGCGTTGCGCACGATGCCCGTAAGGTTCGCAAGCTCACCTAACGGGCACGCTTCGCGCCCTTCGGGTCGGACGCCAACGGGCGAAAAGACCATTCGGAGTTACTTCAGCGCCTTCTGAAGGTCGTACGCCAACTCCACGATGTCCTCGCCCACGCGCAGGGTTTCGGCGATGCCGCGCGAATACATGAACTGCGGGCCGTGCACGTGCACCAGAATGTCCAGGTCCTGCACGTAGCGCAGCTGGCGGGCCGCGTCTCCGGCATCGCCGCGCGCCTCTGCGGCCACGGCGGCCTCGATGCGGGCGCGCAGGCGGTCGCGCTCGCCCTCGCGCAGCATGGCCAGCAGGCCGTCCAGCACGCGGTCCAGTTCCGGGTTGGGAACGATGTCGCCGCTGGCCACGGTGGCTTGAGGGGTGATTACGGTTTCCATGTCGTGTTCTCCCATGGCGCTACCCCCTGCGGTAGTCCGCCGTGTCGATGTGCATGCGTTTCAGGATCTTCTGCAGGGTGAACCGTTCCACCCCGCTGAGGCGCGCGGCCTCGGAAATGTTGCCGTGGGTATGCTCCAGCAGCCGGTGCACGTAGCTGCGGGTAAATTCGTCCACGGCCACCTGCTTGGCGTCCTTGTAGGGCGAAAAGCCCGCGCCGCACTCCGGGTCCGCGTCCGCGCCGTGCTCCATGCGGTGCACGAAGGCTCCCTCGATGCGTTCGCCGGGGCAGAACACGGCCATGCGCCGCACCAGGTTCAGCAGTTCGCGCACGTTGCCCGGCCACTGACGGCACGAAAGGTAGGACAGCGCCTCGTTGGAAAATTCCTTTTCCGGCACGCCCAGCTCGTTGCACACCCGGAACAGGAAATGGGAGGCGATGTGGGGAATGTCCTCGATGCGGTCGCGCAGCGGGGGCACGGTGATGGTCAGCACGTTGAGGCGAAAGTACAGGTCCTCACGAAAGCTGCCGTCCGCGATCTTGGCTTCCAGATTGCGATTGGTGGAGGCAACGATGCGCACGTTGACCCGCTGGGCCTCGTTGGTGCCCACGGGGCGCACCTCGCCCTCCTGGATCACCCGCAAGAGCTTGCTCTGCACCAGGGCCGGAATGTCCCCGATTTCGTCCAGCAGGATGGTGCCCTTGTCCGCCGCCATGAACAGGCCCTTGCGGTTCCTGTCCGCGCCGGTGAAGGCCCCCTTCACGTGGCCGAACAGCTCGCTTTCCAGCAGCGCGTCGGGAATGGCCGGGCAGTTGACCATGATGAACGGGCCGTCGGCCCGCTGGCTGAGCGACTGCACGGCGCGGGCCACCAGTTCCTTGCCGGTGCCCGATTCGCCCCGGACGAGCACCGTGTAGTCCGACGCGGCCACCGCCGCGATGGACTTGCGCAGCCGCTGCATGGCCGGGCTCTTGCCGATGAGCATGGGCCCAAGGTCGCCGTCGGCGGCCTTCTGGCGCAGGCGGCTGTTTTCGCGCAGCAACACGCCGCGTTCCATGGCCTTGCCCACCACCCGGAACAGATGCTCCTGGTCGATGGGCTTGGTCAGAAAGTCGTAGGCACCCTGCTTCAGCGCGGCCACCGCCGTTTCCACCGAGCCGAAGGCGGTGAGCATGATCACCGTCAGGGCGGGGTCCTTGGCCAGGGCTTCTTGCATCAGGGTCTGGCCGGACAGGCCGGGCATGCGCAGGTCGGTCACCAGCACGGAATACTCGCCGTGGACAAGCGCGGAAAGGGCTTCCTCGCCGCTGCACCGCACGTCAAAGGTCCAGTCCGGAAACTGGGTGGAAAGCAGGCGCGCCAGGCCCACGGCGAACACGCGCTCGTCGTCCACCACCAGCACGCTGCCGCAGCACGGGGTTGATGCGGGGCTCATGCGCGGTCTCCTTCAAGCGTGGTCCGATTGGCGCACCTGGCGTCGTCTCCACCGTCCGCGCCCTGAGGTTCTGGTGTCTCGGGCATCTCGGGCACCTCGGGCGCCACGGGCAGGGTGATAACGAAGGTAGCCCCGCCCTCGCCCGTCACTTCCACCATGCCGCCCAGATCGCGCAGCAGTTCGTGCACCACGGTCAGGCCAAGGCCGGTGCCCTTGCCGATCTCCTTGGTGGTGAAGAACGGGTCGAAAATCTGGGTCATGTTCTCCGGCGGGATGCCGGGGCCGTTGTCGGTCACGGTCAGACGCACGTAGCCCCCTGCTCCGCCAGTTCCGCCACTTCCGCCAGTTCCGCCTGTCCCGCCACTTCCGCCTGTCCCGCTCACGCCCTCCGACCCTGCTTCCGTGGCTCGCACCAGTTCGGTGCGCACCCGGATGTGCCCCTTGCCCTGGGGCATGGCGTCGATGGCGTTGACCAGCAGGTTGGTCAGAATCTGCTCCAGCGATGTGGCATCCGCCGCCACGCGGGGCAGCCCGTGCGCAAGGTCCAGTTCGATGTCCGCACCCGCGCTTTCCAGTTGCACCCGGAATATCTGGGCCATGTCGCGCAGCACGGCGTTGAGGTCAGACGGCCCGGTCAGGGTGCGGTTGGCGCGGGCCAGCCCCAGCAGGTCCTGCAACACCAGACGGGCCTTCTGGGTGTGCTGCACGATGACCTCCAGGTCTTCCTGAGCCTGCGGGTCCTGCTGGGTCTTCTGCAGCAGCTGGGCATAGCAGTTGATGACCCCGAGGGGGTTGTTGATTTCGTGGGCAAGGCCAGCCGCCAGCTGGCCCAGCGCGGCCAGCTTCTCGCTCTGCTGCATCTGGGCGCGCACGCGCCGCTCCAGCGTGGTGTCGCGCAGGTAGACCACGGCCCGGCCCATGTCGCCGCCGTCGCGCAGGGGGTACACGCTCACGGCCATGACGCGCGGCCCCGGCAGTTCCAGTTCCAGGTTCGAGGGGTCGCGCCCGGCAATGGCCGCCGCAAGGTCGCCGTCGGCCAGGGCTTTTTCCGAAATGGAGCCCAGCCACGTGCCGATGCGCGCGCCGGGGCGCACCCCGTCGGCCAGCGCCCGGGCCGAGGTGTTGGCCAGCACCACCGTGCCGCCTTCCTCCACCAGCAGCACCGGGTCGGAAATGCCCTCGAAGATGAGTTCCAGCAGGCGGTTCTGGCGCAGCAGCGCGTCGATGGCGTCCAGGTTCTCGATGGCGATGCCGAGCTGCTGCCCAAGGGCCAGCAGTACTTCCGGCGTCAGGTCCGGCGTGCCTCCGCCCTCCCAGTACAGGGCCATCAGCCCCCGGCTGAAGTCGGACGTGCTCACCGGCACCAGCACCCGGCCCGGCTCCACCCGCACCTGGCGGGCGTTGACCACGCTCAACCAGTCCTCCGGCATGCGGGTGGCGTCGTCGGGGCCGGGAGGGGTGGGCCAGGCATACTGCTCGCGGCCCATGGGCGCGCACAGGTAGGTGGCCCGGCTGGCCCCGAAGCGGGCGGCGATGCGCGGCAGCGCGCCCTTCAGCAGTTCGGCGTGGCTCTGGCTGCTGTTCAGGTCGCCCAGCAGGTCCACGAACAGCTCCACGTCGGTGCGGTGTTCCGAGGCTTCCAGGCTGAGGTCCTCGGTGCGCTCGCGCACCTTGTCCTCCAGGTTGGCGGCATAGTCCTCCAGCTTCACGCGGGCCTCGCGCAGGTGCGCGGCAAACGCGCCAAAGGCCTCCATGAGCGAGTTGATCTCGTCGCCCTCGTCCAGCCGGTTCAGGATGTTGCGGTCGCCGGGGCTCTGGAAGTTCTGGCGGAAAATGGCGGTCAGCCTGCGCAGGTTGGCCACCACCAGCCGGTTGAAAAAGATGATGATCAGCAGGAACACCCCGGCGGCGGCAGCGTAGAACGAACTGCCGAACAGGGTGATGGCCTCGCGCACCTGCTGCACGCTCTTGTCCACGGGCATGCCCACGAAATCCATGCCCGCAAGGTCGCCGGTCTTGTGGCCAAAGCCGCGCACGGCGCCATACCGCTCAATGAGCACGCGGGGGGCGTTCACGGGGTCGCCGTGGCAGTACATGCAGTCGGCATCGAAATACACGGGCCGGGCCATGATGTAGTGCTCCACCCCGTCGATGACCCGGTAGCCGCGCAGGGTCTTGAGGTCGCCGTCGTTGCGGAAGCCGGTGATGAGCTGCCGTTCCAGCTCGTTGGCCTGCGAGGCGGGATTGCGCGGCGTCACGGATACCCGGCGGTACAGATACTGGTCGCGCTCTGCGTTCAGGTCCACGAACACCTTGCGGGTGACAAAGGAGGTGCTCATGGCCTCCAGCAGAAAGTCCTCGTCCGGGATGTGCCCGCGCACCGAGGGGCGCAGGGTGTCGCGCACGTACTGCTGCAGGGACGAAACATGCGAGAACACCAGTTCCGCCTTGGCCTCGGCCTCGATGTGCAGCATCTCGCGCAGGTGCAGGTTGAGCGAAAAAAGGAACACCCCCCCCAGCAGCAGGAAGATGCACGCAAGGCCCAGAAGGAACTTGTGCTGAATCTTGCCGTGGAGAGGGTGCGACATGCGGTATTCCGATGCTCCCGCCGCGTTCCTGTCCGTCTGCCCGACTCTCTGACAGACGGACGCGGAACGCGGCGGGAGGGGGGGATGGCGGTTAGGCGGCGCCGTGAGCGGCGGGGAAGAAGACGGCGCTCACCCAGTAGAGCACCACCAGGGAAATCACCCCGATGGCCAGGCTCCAGGCGACAAGCTTCTTTTCCACGGGCAGAAGCGGCTCGTACTCCATCTTCTGCATTTCCTCGGCGATCTTGTTTTCTTCAAGCTGCATGGTCAAGCTCCTTGTGCGTATGCCGCGCGGGCGCGGCCCAACGGTTCGGAATTGTTCGTTCAGGCAGTGTCAGGGGCTGCTTCTAAATGAGGATTTTCGTTCGTTGGCGAGGAAAACCAGCCTGCCATGAGGGAATATGCGGCAGCCGTTATGCGAGTTTTCGAGCATTACGGATGGCGACCGCATCGCGCTCTTCTCGTATTTGACCGACATGGCGGCGAAGTTTGACCGCGTTGCGCATGATGTCCGTAGGGCTCGCAAGCTCGCCCAACGGCCACGCTTCGCGCCCTTCGGGTCGGAAGCCAACGGGCGAAAGGACCATTTGGAAAAGCCCTAGGACACCACGGGCGGCATGACGCCATGGAAGAACAGCCACGAGATGAACAGGCCGATCCAGATGATGAACCCGAACAGGCACACCACGTACACGGCGGCCAGGCGGCCGATGCCTTCTGCCCACAGCTTCTTGAAGTTGGACACGAGGCCGATGGTGAAGAAGGTCATCAGGAAGAACAGGCCGCGGAAGGTGTTGGTGCCCGCGATGGTGGCCTTGCCGAACTTCAGCAGTTCCGGCCCGCTGGCGCACAGGGCCAGCATGATCAGGAAGGTGATCACGTAGCCCAGCACGAAACGCGGGAAGCGGTCGAGCACGTCGCCGATCTTCATGCGTTCGCCTTCCTTGCGTTCGATGAAGGCGCTCCAGACCATGGCCAGGATGAACGCCCACACGCCGATGAACACGTCGATGAAGATCTTGATGGTGGTGGCGGCCATGGTGATCCAGCCTTCCTGGTACTGGATGCCGGTATCGGCCACCAGCTTGGCGCGGATCAGGGCGTCGGTGATGGCGCCGGAAGCGATGGCGCCGCCGTCGCTCTTGACGGCCAGGCCCATCCAGGCCCCGGCCACCATGGGTTCGGACGACAGGCCCCATTGCGCCACGAAGGGCAGGATGAGCATTTCGATGCAGGTGAACACCACGACCAGCGACGACACCATGATGGGCACCACGGGGCGGGCGCGGGTGGCGCCGCCGGTGGCGATGGCCGCCGACACGCCGCAGATGGAAATGCCGGAGGCCAGCGGGGCGGCCCATTCACGGCTGAATTTGAAGTACTTGCGCGACACGTAGTACACCAGCGCCCAGTAGATCAGGTAGGCTTCGACGATGGCGCACAGGCCTCGGAAGATGACCGAAGAGGCCAGCCCAAGGGCGTCCACGGCCTTCACGCCCAGTTCCGCGCCCAGGATGACGATGGCGATCTTGATGTACATTTCCGGGCGCAGGGCTTCCTTCAGCTCGGACGCAAGGCCGGGCGTGAAGTTGCCGATGACGATGCCCAGCACCAGCGCGATGATGAAGCCCGCCTCGCCGGTCAGGCCCATGGCCCACGGAATGCCCAGCTTGGCCACCTGGTTGGGGGTGGCGGCGATGACGGCGTAGTGGCCCGCGGCATAGCAGGCCACGCTGATGAAAAAGATGACGGTGAACGACTTCACGAACTTGGGCACGTCGCCGCCCAGAAACTTCACCCCCACGGACAGGAACACCGCGACGAAGAGGTAGGTCAGCAGCAGGCTGACGTAACCCGGCATGCCCTTGAACGTGCCCGTTGCGGCACTGAAAATCTGGCCGGGATTGACCCAGACGTTGGTTTTTACGCTCCAGCCCAGGGCGTCCACCCCGGCGAAGTTGAGCGTGCCCAGAACGAAGAGGAACAGCCCCATGATCAGGGCCAGCTTGTCCTCGGTCAGCCACCGCTTTTGTGCCATGTGAGTCTCCTTGCGCAGTGTGGATACGTTGTCGGTCCGGCGGCCGGTACGGAGCAGGGCCGCCGGCAGGCTTCCGGTGCGGGGGAGCCCGCCCCCGCGACGGGCCGCGCGCCATGCGCGGCCTGGATATCCACACTTGAGCAATATCGGGACCATGGCAGTCCGATTGGTAACCCTGCGAACTTGCTTGGGGACGAATTGGAGAAAGGGCGCGGAACCGCCAACTTGCGAAGGCACCGCGCCTTGCGGAAAAGGCACGCCCCATGGCGTGAGGAAGGCAGGCGGACGGGGAGCGGGAGGCCGGTTGCTCAGACGGGCAGCGTGCGCAGGTAGGCGGTCATTTCCGCATCGCAGCCAGGGCGGATGACATCAAGAATTTCGCGGCTGGCCTGCCTGTCGGAGTGGGCGAAGCATTCCGCCATCCGGATCAACAACCACAGCCGGGTCTTGTCGGGGCAGGGCTGCCCGAGGGCGTCGTCGAACCTGCACAGGGCACGCTCGTACTGCCCGCAGAAGAGATGGTGCAGCCCATTGGAAATGCAGTTTTCCAGCCGCGTGACGGTGGGTACGTCCTTGTCGGCGTACACGTCGTACCAGCGCACCAGATTGCCGTACGCATAGCCGGGGTGCCGCGTCTTCAGCGCCAGGCCCGCGTTGCGGGCATAGGTTTCGCGCAGGGTAGCGTACCGTTCGTGGTACATGGACCGGTCCTTGCCGTGCACCCTGCGGGTGTAGGCATCTATCCAGTCGATGCGGCTGGCGCCGTCCGCGTTGCGGCAGACCAGCCGGGCCAGCCGCTCCAGGGTGCGGTCAAGGTCGCGGTGGTTGAAGTGGTGGATGGTCAGCGCGCCGTGCACCACCTCAAAGACGTTGCCGCTGGGGTCGAAGGTGTGCGCACCGCCCAGTGAGGCCACGTGCGGCGCACCCTGCACGTAGCGGAGCAGCGGCACCTTGCCCACGCCGGTGTTCACGCACAGCGGCATGAAGTCCGCCGGATGGTAGCCGGGGACGAAATGGGGACGGTGGGTGGGCAGGTGGTCGTGCATGTACCCGTGCACCGCACCCACGGATGGGGGAAGCCCGGCCACGAAGTCGCGCAGGGTCATCGCTGGGCCAGGGATGGAATAAGGGGCTGAATCGGGGCTGGCGCCAAGGTCCGGAAACTCGTCGGCGTCGATGTACAGCCACCAGTTGACGTCATGGGGCGATGCCCTGTTCAGGGCCTCCACGGCGGCGTTGAGGTAGTGCACCTTCTTCGATTCGTCGAAGACATCGGTGCGGAAACTGGCCACCAGCCGCGCCCCGGCCTCTTGCGCCACGCGCACCGTGTCGTCCGTGCTGCCGTTGTCCACGAAGCAGACGTTGGCGCACCCCTGGGCAAAGGCATGCCGCACGGTGGAGGCGATGATGTCTTCCTCGTTCCACAGGCACAGGATGGCGTTCAGTTGCATGCGGGGACCTTGGCGCGTCGGGGTGGGCGTGCAGGCGTGCGGGGGGCGGCTACCCCAAGTGACACCCGCCGCCTGCCGGAGTGGCTGCCGGGGTGGCTGCCGGGGTGCCGGACAGTGCGCTCTGCCTCCCTGCGCATTCCTTGGTCCTAACGTAAAGCAATGTAAACACCAGCGGCAAGCGGCCTGCCCTGCCAGGCGGCACACGGAGAGAAGAAACGCGCCCGCAGCAGCGGCAGCGCCCACCGGGGGAAGTGTCCGAAAGACATGGAAGTGCCGGGAGGTGCAGTGGTGAACCCTCACCGCAGGGGATGCCCGCATCCGTCCTGCTCCGGTCCTGATCCGGTCCTGCTCCGGTCCTGATCCGGCCAGGCCCGTCCTGCTCCGACCTGCTCCGACCAGGCCCACCCGGACCCGCCCTAGCCCATGAGCGCCCTGGCCCTGTCCATTTGCGAGGGGTACAGGTCGCCGGGCACCTTGTCCCGCCCCAGGCTCTTGCACACCTTGTAGCGGGCGCATTCCTGCCAGCTTCCCTGGCAGTAGCTCTTCTTCATCATCTCTGCCGTGCCGGGCTTGTTGGCCATCTTGTCGTTGAAGAAAATACACTTCTCGATCATCTCGCAGTTGGGCATGACACGCCTCCTTGCCGGGTGTTCTTCCGGGGCCGCCGCGTGCGGATCAGGACCGGAAAATTCCTGATTGCATCATAATAAATTCTTTAAATTCATTATGATATCCATATGATCAGGTACCACATCCGCAAAAAGACGGGCAATGCGCATGGCTTATAGAGGGGTATTTTTTCCGTCGGCGCCTTGCACCGTCCACGCTGTCTCCACAAGAATGAAGGCGCACTCGTGCTGATTCCCCCTTGCCATCCCCGGCGGCGCGGCAGGGTAATGTCGTCCCGCCTGAATGCCATCCCTGCCCTTTCAGCCGGGCATGGCAGCACAACGAAGCGGCATGCCGCGTTTCACCGAACATGAACGATGGTGTGCTTGCACGGAAGTGAAGCGAAACATGCCCCGGCTGCGGCGCGCCACTTCGAAAGCTGGCCGAAACTTGACGGGCTCGGCGATCGGGGGCAGATACTGCGGTACATGGCAGTGCGTCCACACAGAGTTGTTGATTTTCATTATCTTGCAGCACGCACAGGGCCACTTCACCTCAACCAAGAAGGAGTCGGCATCCATGAAGCTTCGCGCGCAGATACCCACCGTCAAGAACGCCACCAACTTCAATACAGTGACGGACAGCAAGACCGTCGTGGGCAGCACCCTCGACAACCTCAAGGCCGCCATTGCCGGAGAAACCGGGGCGCACGCCAAGTACACGGCCTTTGCCAAGGCCGCCCGGGAACAGGGCTACACGCAGATCGCCCGGCTGTTCGAGGCCACGGCGGCGGCCGAACTGATCCACATCGGCCTGGAATACGCCCTGGTGGCCGAAATGGAGCCCGGCTACGTAAAGCCCACGGTGGCCGCACCCGCCGCCAAGGCCAGCGACCTGAACCTGATTTCCGGGGCCAACGGCGAAATTTACGAGACGTCGGACATGTACCCGGCCTTCATCAAGAAGGCCCAGGAAGAAGGGAACAGCAAGGCCGTCCACGTGTTCACGCGGGCCAAGCTGGCGGAATCCGTGCACGCCGAACGTTACCTGGCCGCCTATAACGACCTGGATGCGCCGGACGACGACAAGTTCCACCTGTGTCCCATCTGCGGGTACATCCACAAGGGCGAGGACTTCGAGAAGTGCCCGATCTGCTTCCGCCCCAAGGACACCTTTACGGCGTACTGAGCAGAAGGCGGAACAACTGACCGGACATGCGGGCCGCGCAATCGCCGTGCGTGAATACGCCCACGGCTGGCGTGGCACGGGAAGGACGCCGTTCCCGAAATGGAAAAAGGGTTCCACAGTGATGTGGAACCCTTATCCTTTCTGGTGGAGCTGAGGAGAATTGAACTCCTGACCTCTTGAATGCCATTCAAGCGCTCTCCCAACTGAGCTACAGCCCCAGGCGTGTCGGGACGCACCGGCTTGGCCGGGCGCGGAGCAGACATTGCCCCAGCACACCGGGTTTGTCAACAATCAGGGTGTAAAATCGCATGGTGGGGCACATCCTGGTGCCCACACGCCGTGCAGCACGCCTATCACCCCGGTGGCACGGCCCAGCTACCCCGGCCTATCGGGCTGCCGGGCAAGAGGGACCACAGCTCAACGAGTCCGCAAGTTCACGGACATCCGAAGGTTTGATGCACCCACCAGGCCGACGTCCTGAAATGCCGTACGCCTCTCCCCTTTCCCGTAGCCCCCGACACGGCACGGCGTGGGCACGGGCGCATCCCCCGGCACCCTGGCCGCACACACGGGAAAACCCCCGCCAGCCCTTGCGGGCATGACGGGGGTTTTTAAACGGGTGGGTCAGGTGGCCCGACCTTGGGCCGGGCGGCCGCATCGTCTCGGTGCGATTACCATCCGTTCATGGTGCCCTCCCCTGGGCGTTACGCCACCGGCTCGTAAAAGCAGCGCTTGGGCGAGTGGATCTTGCCGGCCTTCTTCAGGGCGTCGATGGCCTTGGAAACTTCCTTGGAATCCACGGCGAGGGACTTCGCGATGTCGCCGGGGCGCACGGGCTTGCCCGCTTCCTTCATGGCTTTCAGAACCTGATCTTCCATGGATGTGCTCCTTTGTGATTTAATCAGTAATAATTCCTGATAATGAAATACCTACCACTCGTCAACCATTTCACGCCGTACCGCTCCACTTTTCCACCAACCGTAAACCTTGCCGCCATCCTAGCACGCCCGTGCCGCGCGTTCCAAGCCTTTGCCGCACTTGCTCGCCCCAGTGCCCCTCCACGGTCCTTTCTGGGTATTCTTTCCCAAAGGGCCATGCGGCGTTGGGCTCATGCACCACTGCCTAACGACAACGTTCCGTGCGTAGAAGCGTGTGACGCCGGGCCTTGGCGGCGGCACATGCGTCGCAACGGGCGGCACGGTAAAGGCACTCTCACCTCGCCATGCCACCGGGAGCACCGCGCACATACGCATTCCGCCGGGCAGATCACCCGAAGGAGCTTTGGCCGAGGGTAGCTGCCTGGCATGGACTGCGGTGCATGACGCCTGTGGCTGAAGGCACATACGCTTCATCATCGTGGCGAGAGCGTCATGCGCATGGGCGTCACCGGCGGCAGATCACCCGGAGGCGCCTTGCGCCGGAGGGAAGCTGCCGCCGAAGGGACGCCGCGCATGACGACACGGGGTCCCAAGGGGCGGAGCCCCTGGAGCGCGGGGATGCAAGGGGCCATCGCTCAATGGCCCCTTGCCCGCCGGAGGCATAACGAAATCGAGTGTGGTCAACAGGGCAGAACTGCCTTCGTAGAAGCCCTGCCCAACAATGCACACCGCCTCTTCCTCTTTTCCCCTCCCCCTCCCTTCCTTCCCCCTCCCACCCCCCGTTGACCGCCCCCCCATTGCACCGTACACCCTGTTGCACGTGCGCCGCGCCCACCGCGCGCTGCGCGTTCCCCCGCCCGCCGCACCACACGCCGGGCCGTCACACGACCACCAAGGAGACGCCGCATGACCGCTTCCGCCAGTTCCATGGCCCGCACCGCCGTGGCCGATGCCCTTACCGCACAGGCCCCCGTGGCGCACATCCGCATCTGCGGCTGGGTGCGCACCCGGCGCGATGCCAAGGGTTTCTCGTTTCTCGAAATCAACGACGGCTCGTGCCTTGCCAACATCCAGTGCATCGTGGACGAGGCCCTGCCCGACTACGCCGTGATCAAGGACGTGAACACCGGCGCGGCAGTGGACGTGCGCGGCGAACTGGTGGAATCGCCCGGCAAGGGCCAGAAGTGGGAAGTGCGCGCCGCCGCCCTGACCCTGCTGGGCGGCGCCGACGCGGAAACCTACCCGCTGCAGAAGAAGCGCCATTCCGACGAATTTTTGCGCACCATCGCCCACCTGCGCGCGCGCACCAACAAGTTTGGCGCGGCCTTCCGCATCCGGTCCGAGGCCGCCTACGCCATCCACGAATTCTTCCGCGAGCGCGGCTTCTTCCACGTGCACACGCCCATTCTCACCGGCTCGGACTGCGAGGGCGCGGGAGAGATGTTCCGCGTCACCACCCTGCCCGCGTCCGGCGCGGCGGTACCGCCTTCCGGCAACCGCTTCGAGACCGACTTCTTCGGCAAGGAATGCAACCTTACCGTGTCCGGCCAGCTGGAAGCCGAGGCGTTGGCCATGGGCCTGGGCAAGGTCTACACCTTCGGCCCCACTTTCCGCGCCGAAAATTCCAATACCGCCCGCCACGCCGCGGAATTCTGGATGATCGAGCCGGAATTTGCCTTTGCGGACCTGACCGACGACATGGAACTGGCCGAGGCCATGACCCGCACCGTGGTCAGCCGCGTGCTGGAACGTTGCGCCGCCGACATCGAACTGTTCGACCGCTTCGTGGACAACGGACTGATCGAACGGCTGCGCACCATCGCGGACCAGCCCTTTGCCCGGGTGTCCTACCGCGAGGCCATCGAACTGCTGAAAGCCTCCGGCAAGAAATTCGACTACCCCGTGTCCTTCGGGCTGGACCTGCAAACCGAACACGAACGCTTCCTGGCCGAGGAACACTTCGGCAAGCCGGTCATCGTCTACAACTACCCGAAATCCATCAAGGCGTTCTACATGCGCCTGAACGACGACAACGAAACCGTGGCCGCCATGGACGTGCTGGTGCCGCGCATCGGCGAGCTGATCGGCGGCAGCCAGCGCGAGGAACGCCTGGACGTGCTGGAAGCGCGCATCCGCGAGATGAACCAGAACCCCGAAGACTACTGGTGGTACCTGGACCTGCGGCGCTTCGGCTCCGTGCCGCACGCGGGTTTCGGCCTGGGCTTCGAGCGGCTGCTGATGCTGCTGACCGGCATCGCCAACATCCGCGACGTGGTGCCTTTCCCCCGGACACCCGGCAATCTGGAATTCTAAACTTCGTCACAAAAAATTCTCGCATGCGCGGCGCAGGGGCAACCCCGCGCCGCGTTTTCGTTTTCCACGTCGTCATGCCCACCCGCAAAGCCAGCAATAGCACCGTTTTTTCGCTATCCCCATTGCTCAGTCCCCTTCGACGGGATAAGGTGAAGACAAGTCCGTCCGACCGGAGCGGGTCGGCCCTGCGCGGCGTCGCGTTGCCGTGCGCCGTCATGCCGCCGGAATCCCCACAGGGAACAAAGGACGGACAGGGGGAATACATGATCAAGCCATCTCGCATTCTGCTGGCCATCGATGGAACCCAGGGTTCCTACCGCGCGGCGCACCAGGCCGCCCTCATCGCCAACCTCACCGGAGCGGAGGTCATCCTTCTGCATTGCGCCGACCCGCATCCCTCGCTGTCCCTGCCCTTTACGCCCGGCGGGACCGGCACCCTGACGGAATTTTCCGGGTACGCGCCCCCCTCCGCCCACGAACGGGTGGGGCCTGCGCGCGACATTCTTCAGGACCACCAGGTCCGGTACATGGAGCACACCGTGGAAGGCCCCGCGGCGGAAACCATTCTGGGCGTGGCCCTGCGCGAACACTGCGACCTCATCGTCATGGGGCGCCACGGCACCGGCACCGACGCCGAACCGGACGTGGGCCGCACCGCCGAGCACGTGGTGCGCGCCGCGCCGTGCACGGTGATGGTGGCGGCCTAGGCATCCTCGTCCGGAAACGACCTCAGGCATCCGGTTCCGCTGCGCCCGTTACCCACGCCTCTTTCCGGTCCATGAAACGGTGCGACCGCCGCTCCCCCTGTTGGGAACGGCGGTCGCACCGCGTGGTGGCCTAGTGGGCCTTCGCTTTCAGCGTCTAGCGTCCCTTGCGCAACAGACGGATGCGCGTGTCCACCACCATCTCGTTGGGATACGTTTCGCGCACCGATTCGAACATGGCCAGCGCCTCGGCGTTCTTGCCCTGCTGTTCCAGCGCATCGCCCAGCAGAAACCCGGCCAGCGCCTTCAACTCCTTGTCCGCGTGCGGCATGGCCAGTATCTGCCGCGCCAGATCCGCCCCGCGCGCAAAGTGCTCCATGGACATCTGCACGTCGGCCAGGTCGTACAGGCATTCCGCCCGCCGCGCCTCCGTGGCCTTCAACTGCAGACACTGCTGCAGCACGTCTTCCGCAATGCCGAACTCGCGCCGCGAGGCATGGATGCGCGCCAGCCGCCGGTGCGCCCGGGCATTCTCGTCGCCCGGCAGGTCCGGCACCTCCATCAGCTTGCGCCACACGTCCGCCGCCCTGTCCCAGCGCCGGGCCGTCTCCAGCAGTCCGCCCAGCCGCACCAGCACCTCGCGCGCCTTGTCCCCGTCCATGCCGAACTCAAGGTACATGGCCTCCAGCAACTCCATGGCCGCCTTCTCATCACCCCGCACGTCCTGGGTGATCTGCACCAGCCGCTGCCACGCCTCCCACCGCTCGTCACCCTCCGGGTTCAAACGCAGGTACCGCTCCAGCAACTTCTCCGCCTCGCCGTAGCGCCGCTCGCCCGCCGCCTTGCGCGCATCCGCCATGTCATCCGGTGGTGCCGCCTTTTCGCAGCCAGTGAGTAACAAGGGGAATACCAGGAGAAAAAGGACCATGGGGAGGAAGAACCTTTTGAAAAAGGTTCTCCCTCCCCATACCCCTCCCTCTCCCAAACTTTTCAAATGGGGGGTAGCCAAGGGCGTGGCCCTGAACTTGGCAGCACTGATCATGGGCACACCTTTAATGCAGGACGATACTGAAACCTATTAAAAAGTTTTGAAGGGAGTGGAGGAGGTACGGGGGAGGCGAGGGAAACTTTTCGCTCTGCGGTCGCTATCCGTAAGGTTCGCGCGTTGCGTACGATGGCCGTAAGGCTCGCAAGCTCGCCAACGGCCACGCTTCGCGCCCTTCGGGTCGATCTACGCGCTCACCTAACGGCTACCGCAAAAGTTTCCCTCGCCTCCCCCGATTCATTCCTCTTTCCCTTCTTCTATCTACTCTTCACCCTCGACCACTTCGCGTTCGTCGATGCGGTCAAAGCCCACCACAAGGGCGCCTTCGTCCAGGCGCACCAGGCGCACGCCCTGGGTGGCGCGGCCCACGCTGCGCACGTCCTTGAGGCCCATGCGCAGGATCTTGTTGGTGGAGGTGAGCAGGACGAGGGCGTCATCGTCGCGCACGGGCATGGCGCCGATGACGTCACCGGTCTTGGGGGTGACCTTGAAGTTCTTGACCCCCACGCCACCGCGCGACTGCACGCGGTACAGGTCGGCCTTGGTGCGCTTGCCGAAGCCGTTGGCCGACACGGACATGATCATGGAGGTGGTGTCTTCCTCGGCCAGGATGACGCAGGCCACCACGCGGTCCTTGCCGCGCAGGGCAATGCCCTTGACCCCGGTGGCGCTGCGGCCCATGGGCCGGACGTCCTCGCACTGGAAGCGGATGGCCATGCCGTCGCCGGTGGTGAGCACGATGTGGCAGTGCTCGTCCACCTCGCGCACGGTGATCAGTTCATCCTCGGGGCGCAGACCCACGGCGATGAGGCCGGTCTTGCGGCACTTGGCGTACAGCGAGGCGCTGGAGCGCTTGACCATGCCGCGCCGGGTCACGAACAGGAAGTACCGGTCCTCGGCGAACTCGCGCACGGTGAGCACGGTGGTGACCCATTCGTCCTTGTCCAGCGGCAGCAGGTTGGCGATGTGCACGCCCTTGGCCGTGCGGCTGCCCTCCGGCACGCGGTGCACCTTGATCTGGTGCATGCGGCCGTGGTTGGTGAACAGCAGCAGGTACTGATGGTTGGTGGTGGTCAGGAAGTCCTGCACGAAGTCGTCTTCCGACGTGTGCACCCCGGCAATGCCCTTCCCGCCACGGCGCTGCTGCTGGTAGTTGTCCAGCGTGGTGCGCTTGATGTAGCCGCGGCGCGACAGGGTGATGACCACGTCCTCGTCGGGGATCAGGTCCTCGATGTCGATGCCGTCCAGCTCTTCTTCCAGCACCTCGGTGCGGCGCTTGGTGGCGAAGGTGTCGCGCAGTTCGTTGATCTCTTCGCGGATGACCGAGCGCAGCACCTCGGGGTTTTCCAGCACCGAGCGGAAGAATTCGATCTTCTTGAGCAACTCGTTGTATTCCTCGATCAACTTTTCGTGTTCGAGGTTGGTCAGGCGCTGCAGGCGCATGTCCAGAATGGCCTGGGCCTGGGCCTCGGACAGCTCGAAGCGGCCCATCAAGGCGTCCTTGGCGTCCTGCGGCGTCTTGGACGCGCGGATCAGGGCGACGACCTCGTCGATATTGTCGAGGGCGATGCGCAGGCCTTCCAGGATATGGGCGCGCGCCTCTGCCTTGCGCAGGTCGTAGCGGGTGCGGCGGATGATCACCTCGCGCCGGTGCTCGAGGAATATTTCCAGCGCCTGCTTCAGGTTCAGCAGCTGCGGGCGGTTGCCCACCACGGCCAGCATGTTGATGCCGAACGAGCTTTCCAGCGGCGTATACTTGTACAGCGCGTTGACCACGATGTCGGGGATGGTGCCGCGCTTGAGGTCGATGACCACGCGGATGCCCTTGCGGTCCGATTCGTCGCGCAGGTCGGCCACGCCGTCGATCTTGCGCTCGTTGACCAGCGCCGCGATCTTCTCCACCAGGCTCGACTTGTTGAGCGCGAAGGGAATTTCCCGAATGACGATGGCCTGCAGGCCCTTCTTGCGCTCTTCTATCTCCACCTTGCCGCGCACCTTCACGGTGCCGCGCCCGGTAGTGTAGGCGTCGTACAGGCCCTGCCCGGCGTAGACGAAGCCCGCCGTGGGGAAGTCCGGACCCTTCACATGGTCCATCAGGTCTTCCACCGTGCAGCCCGGCTCATCCACGATGTGCAGCAGCGCGCCGCATAGCTCGCCCAGGTTGTGCGGCGGGATGTTGGTGGCCATGCCCACCGCGATGCCCGACGAACCGTTCAGCAGCAGGTTCGGCACCTTGGTGGGCAGCACCGAAGGTTCGAGCAGGGTGTTGTCGTAGTTGGGCCTGAAGTCCACCGTCTCCTTGTCGATGTCGGCAAGGAATTCGCCCGCCAGACGGGACATGCGCACTTCGGTGTATCGCATGGCCGCCGCGGCGTCGCCGTCGATGGAGCCGAAGTTGCCCTGCCCGTCCACCAAAGGATCGCGCATGGAGAAATCCTGCGCCATGCGGACCAGGGCGTCGTACACGGCGGAATCGCCATGCGGGTGGTACTTACCGATGACGTCACCGACCACGCGCGCCGACTTCTTGGGCGGGCGGGTGTAGCCGTTGCCCAGCTCGTGCTGGGCGAACATGATGCGCCGGTGCACCGGCTTCAGTCCGTCGCGCGCATCCGGGATGGCGCGGCCGATGATCACGCTCAGGGAGTACTCGAGGTACGACTTCCTGAGCTCCTTTTCTATGCTGACCTGTTGCGACACTGGTTTGCCTCGCTTACTCAACTATATCCCGGCGGCAGCCGGTCACTCATCGCCTTTCGTTAATTTTTTCTGTTCGCGATTCAATTGTTGGATACTTTTATCTGGCTTCGGCAAATCTTCAGGCATTGTCCCACCAAGTTCCTTAATGGTCTCTCTTACCTTTGCCCCAACTTGCTTATGAACATTATTCGCTTCTTGCTTCCCGTGAACTGCGTCACGGCGTAATTTCTCTTCTGCTTGCGTTGCTCTAAACAGGTTGGCAGCCAGCTCCGTACTTCCCATATGATCAAGAATTTTCTGACTTTTCTTAAGTCCTTTTCTTCGATGAATAGCTTTGGCACCAAGCCCCCCGTAAAGTCCTCTATATCCATGATCTTGGAATATAGCGAAATCCAGGTCAGTTCGTACTCCAGCTTGATGCGCAGTTGCTGTCAGAGCCTTATTGTGTTCAACCAACTCACCCCGAAGGGCAAGTCTTCTTTCATCTTCTGAAAGCTGCCCAAACCCTCTGGAATCACGCAATTCTTGCCTTCTGGTTTGAATTGCAAAGTAGGTTTGGCCATAGGCAATTGCCGACTTTGAAGGATCTCCGTTTTGCACCACAAGATAACAAGCATATCTGGATAAACGGATATCTTCGATTGATCTTTGTGCCCCTGACCCAAGTAAAACCATTTTGCGGACATCCGCAAAATGGTCTTCTGGTATCTGTGAACTGCCTATGCACGCATCTTTTGCACGCTCAATTACAGGAAGAAAATTCCTGAACTGTGAATACCCCAAGGTCAAAGACAGCTCTCGGGCATACCAAAACTCATTCCCATCGTTGTCTGTATGGCGGATTTCCTCAAACGAAGCGTGACTATCTGCATTCATACTCATCTGCTTCCGTTTTAGACTGACTTTCAGGGGAGAGGAGAAATATCCCTCTCCCCTGAAAAAGGTTTAGATATCCAACTCCTGCACAGACAGTGCGTTGCGTTCGATGAACTCGCGGCGGGGTTCCACCCTGTCACCCATGAGTTGTTCGAAGGCTTCGCTGGCTTCTTCGGCGTCGTCCACGGTAACGCGGAGCAGGGTGCGGTTTTCCGGGTTCATGGTGGTCACCCACAGCTGTTCCGGGTTCATTTCGCCCAGGCCCTTGTAGCGCTGGATGTTGATGCCCTTGCGGGCCTCGTCCAGCACCAGGCGAAGCAGGTCGAAGATGTCTTCGGCGTCGCTGGTTTCGCCCTTGCGGTCCACGGTGCAGCGCAGGCTGCCGCAGCGGGTGCGGATATCGGCCAGGGCATCCCAGGCCTGACGGTACATCTTGGAGTGGAAGAACTCGGCCCCCACGCGGGTGCGGTGGCCGTTGGTGTCTTCGAAAACCACGAAGGTACGGCTGTCCTCGTCGGTGTCCTCGTGCTCTGCGGACACGGAGTAGCCCCGGTCGTCCAGCCACTGGCGCAGGCCGTTGGGGTCTTCTTCGGTGAACCACTGGGGTTCGATGCGGGTCTGGTACTCGATGAAGGCCAGGAACAGCTCACGCGCGATGCCGATGTTCTCCACGTCGCGCACCTTGCCGGACACCAGTTCGATGGCCTTCATGAGCGAGACGATGTCCGGCCCGGTGAAGGCGCAGCCCGATTCGGTACGGATGGTGATGTCGGTACTGATGCGGTCCAGCAGGAAGGCGTTCAGCTCCGGATCGTCCTTGATGAACTTTTCGAAGCGGCTGCTGTGCACCCGGTACAGGGGCGGCTGGGCGATGAACAGGTGGCCGCGGTCGATGAGTTCCTGATACTGCCGGAAGAAGAAGGTCAGCAGCAGGGTGCGGATGTGCGCGCCGTCCACGTCGGCGTCGGTCATGATGACGACCTTGTGGTAGCGCAGCTTGTCGTAGTCGGTGTCGTCCTCGCCTATCCCTGCGCCCATGGCGGTGATGAGGGCCTTCACTTCCTTGTTGGCCAGCATCTTGTCGAAGCGGGTGCGCTCGGTGTTCAGGATCTTGCCGCGCAGCGGCAGGATGGCCTGGGTGGAGGGGTCGCGGCCCTGCTTGGCCGAACCGCCTGCGGAGTCACCTTCCACGATGAACAGTTCCGATTCCGCCGGGTCCTTGGACTGGCAGTCTGCCAGCTTGCCGGGCAGCGAGTTGTCGGACAGGGCGCCCTTGCGGCGCACAAGTTCCTTGGCGCGGCGGGCGGCATCGCGGGCGCGGGCGGCGTCCACGGCCTTGTCGATGATCAGCCGGGCGTCCTTGGGGTTTTCGCCAAAGTGCACGTTCAGCTTGTCGTACACGATGCCGGCCACAAGCCCCGCGATTTCGCTGTTGCCCAGCTTGGTCTTGGTCTGACCTTCGAACTGGGGCTGCGGCAGCTTGACGGAGACCACCGAGGTCAGCCCTTCGCGCACGTCATCGCCGGACAGCACGGTGCCCTTCATCTTCTTGACCAGGTCGGGCTGGCTCTTGATGTAGCCGTTGATGGCGCGGGTAAGCGCCGTCTTGAACCCGGCAAGGTGGGTGCCGCCTTCCTTGGTGCGGATGTTGTTGGCGAAGGTGAGCACGTTTTCCTTGTACCCCGCGTTGTACTGCAACGCGAAGTCCACGGTGACGCCGTCGGTCATGCCTTCCCCGTCGATGATGGGGTGGATGCCGCTTTCGCCGGAGTTCAGGTCCTTCACGAACTGGCGGATGCCGCCGTCGGCGCGGAACACGTGGGTTTCCGCGCTGCGTTCGTCGATGAACTCTATTTCCAGCCCCCTGTTCAGGTAGGCCAGTTCCTCGAAGCGCTTGCGCAGCGTCTCGTACGAGAACTGCAGCGTCTCGAAGATTTCCTCGTCCGGCTTGAAGTGCACCGTGGTGCCGTGGTTGGCCGATTCACCCACCAGTTCCAGCGGCCCCTGCACCGCGCCGCGCGCAAAACGCATGCGGTGGCGCTTGCCGTCGCGGCGCACGGTCACTTCCAGCCACTCGGAAAGGGCGTTCACGCAGCTCACGCCCACCCCGTGCAACCCACCCGACACCTTGTAGGCGTCGTTGTCGAACTTGCCGCCCGCGTGCAGCTTGGTCATGACGACCTCGACCGCGGGCTTGCCCTCCTTGGGGTGCAGGTCGACCGGGATGCCGCGGCCGTTGTCGCTGACGGTGACGCTGTTGTCGAGGTGCAGCTTGACCACGATGCGTGAGCAGTAGCCCGCCATGGCCTCGTCGATGGAGTTGTCCACCACCTCGTACACAAGGTGGTGCAGGCCCCGCGCATCGGTGGAACCGATGTACATGGCAGGGCGCTTGCGGACGGCAGCCAGACCCTCAAGGATCGTGATGCTGTCTGCGGTATAGGTCTGTCCCGTGGGAGTGGTCATCTTTGGGATTGTCTCCAACTTACGGATTTTCAGCGTTCAAGGCTTGGGGTTGAGGCTTTGGTCGAGGCTTTTTTTACGCCTCCGGCGGGCAGGGACTACCGCCCCTGCACCCCATATCAGGAAAAGTTCAGGTGTGGCCGAAACCGTTTCCCTGGGCGCTACGTAACTCCCTACTCTTTACCCCTCTCTATTCAGGGGGTGCAGGGGGCTTTGCCCTCTGCCCGCCGGAGGCACACAAAAAACCGTACCTCCACAAGGCAAAACACCCCACACGAGAAAAGGACTAGACCTCTTCCTCGCTATAATACGTCTCTTCCACGATCTTCATGGGCATGATGATCACGGTATATTCGCTGTCGTCGCCGCCGGTGAGCCCGCAGGGGCCTTCGCTGCCGGTCAGGGTCAGGCCCAGCCGTTCGGAGCGGTAGTGGCCCATGATCTCGATCAGGTTGCGGGTGGGGAAGGCGATCTTCTTGATGTCGCCGCTGTAGGTGGCTTCCAGGGTTTCGGTGGCCGAGCCCACGTCCTGCCCTTGGGCGGACAGCACCACATCGCCGCCGCCCCCGTTGCCGTCCAGATCGAAGTAGGTGCAGCGGTTGGAGTCGGTATTGAAGATCAGCAGGCGGTCCAGGGCCTCCATGGCGTCCTTGCGGGGCAGTTCCAGCCTGGAGACGCCGTCGGCGGACAGCTTGGCCAGGAAGTTCATGTAATCGGGGTACTGGTAGTACGACAGCGGCAGGCTGAAGGTTTCCTTGCCGTCGCCGGTACGGAAGTGCAGGCGCTTTTCGGAGATGTTCAGTTCCACCTCGTCGGTGCCCAGCCACTTCTTGAGTTCACCAAGGTACTTCTTCTGGATCAGGATGCCTTCGGGCGGCAGCATGGCCATCAGTTCGTCATGGGTGAAGCGCAGCATGGCGAACTGGTGGCCGTTCAGGCCGCAGGCCTCGATGGCGTTCTGGGCGCCGGGCTTCAAGGACAGGCAGGCAATGGCCTCCACCGCGTCCTCGTCGCTGATGCAGAAGGCGATGCGGTCGATGAGCTCCTGCAGGTAGTCGCCGGACCACATCACCGAGCCGTCGGCCGGGAATTCCGAGAAGTTCTGGAACCACACCGGGTCGTTGACCGGCAGCTTGTACTTGCGGCGGCCCTGCTCGATGAGCAGGTTGCCGCTTTCGGCGTCCAGCTTCAGGGTGATCTGGCCGCCGGGCAGCTTGCGGAGCAGGTCCACGAAGGCACGGCCCTGCACGCCCGCCAGGCCCGGCTGTTCGATCTCGGCGGCGTAGGCGCCCCGGAACTCGATGTTCGAGTCGGTGGCCAGCACGCTGAGCGAACCGTTCTCGGCCTTCAGCCAGATGGAGCGCAGGTAGGCCGCGCCCGTCTTGGCGGGGATGATGCTGGCGGCCTTCTGCAGACCTTCGATGACATCTTCCTTCTGGATTCTCAGAAACATATCTGGATCTCCTGTTGTAGTAGCAGGGCCTGTGTCCAGGTGCGCAACCGGTTCAACGTGTGAAAATGATTTGGAATTTTCGGGAACATCACAATGCACCGCGTGGGAACCGAAGGAACAGCCGAAAGGGGGTGGGCACTCATTCGGCCCGAGTTAGGCACTTTCGTTTGAGGTCGGTCACCAAAAGTTGCATATCTTTGTCACTCTGCTGCAATTGTTTGATTTTTCGCACGGCATACATGGCGGTGGAGTGGTCCTTGCCGCCGAATACCCGGCCCAAAGCCGGAAAGGAGCTGCCCAGCAGTTCGCGGCACAGGAACATGGCCACCTGCCGGGCCTGCACGATATGCTGCTGGCGCTTGTCGCCGACAATGTCGCGCGCGGGAATGCCGAACTGCTCCGCCGTGGCGGCGATGACCGCCTGCGGGGTCAGGCTGTTGCCCTTGCCGCTGTCGGTGTGCCGCAGGATCTGTTCCAGTTCGCGGTCCTGGATGTCGCGGTTGACCAGCTGGCGGTAGGCTCCGACCTTGACCAGGATGCCTTGCAGGTGGCGGAATTCGCGGAACCGCTGGGCCAGGGTGAGGGCGTGTTCCTTGGAAAGCTGGATGTTGCGCGAGCGGCTTTGCTGCTGGATGAACTTCAGCCGCACGTCCAGGTCGGGTTCGCGCAGTTCGACGATCAGCCCCCATTCCAGGCGCGAGCGCAGCTTGGGCGACAGGAACTCCAGGTCGGCCAGCTTGCCGGAGCAGGCAAAGACCATCTGCTTGCCGTTGTCGTGAAAGTGGTCGAAGGCAAAGGTCAGCTCGTCCTGCAGAAAGGGCAGGTCGCGCAGGCGTTGCAGGTCGTCCAGCACCAGCACCTCGTGGGCGCACAGGCGGCTGCGGGCCTGCTGGCGTTCTTGCGCCGCCCCTGTGCCCGAGGCCGAAAGACCTTCGAAGCGGGTGCCAAGTTCATCCACGGAGCCGCAGAATATGGCGTTTTCATCGCGCGATCGGCTCAGTTCGTTGGCGATGGCGCGAAGAAGGTGGGTCTTGCCGTTGCCGCTGCCGCCGCAGACGACGAAGGGGTTGTACACCCTGTCGCGCTGGTCGCGGCCGTCGCGGGACACTTCCTTGGCAGAGGCCACGGGGAACTGGTTCTTGCGGTTGCTCAGAAAGCTGTCGAAGGTGAACCGTGCACCGAAGGGGTAGTCCAGCTGGCGGGCCGCCTGGTGAGCCGGGGCCGCCTGGGGCGAGCCGCCATTGCCCGAGGAATAGCGCAACACGTACCCGTCGCCCAGAAATTCGCGCAGCCGCGATTCAAAGGTGACCTGCGCCGTGGCCGAAAACCACTGGGCAAAGAACGGGTGCGGAAACTGGACCTCCAGCCGCTTGTCGTTCGTGCTCAGGGTGATGGCCAGCGGGTCGTACCACTGGCGCAGATCCTGCTCCTGGCAGGTCTGCTGAAGGTGTTGGCGCAGGGCTTTTTTCAGCACGGGCGGTGGATTGGTCCTGTGTGAACCCGGCTGGCCGGGCATTGCGGGTATGATGAACGTGGGCCCAGAGAACCGGCACGACGCGTGCCGTCACCCCGCAGTCGTTTGCCCGCGCCGCTCCGGGGGCTCACGAAGGAGGCCGTGGACGTTGCGCGGACGGGAATGGAGGAGGACGGCGGAAGCCGTGGCCCAAGTGCGCATCATTATCATATTGATCGAACCGGAACAAGACCGGGCGTTGGTCCGGACGTGGCGCGGCAACGAAACGGCATGCCCGGCGCGCCGTGCGGGGTTTTGTGCGGGGTGCTGCCGGTGCGGGGTGCTGCCGGGCCGGAAGCGTGCCGTGCGCTTTCGCGCGCGAGGGCCGGGCAGGGGAGCGGGCAGGGCCGTGCATGGCAGGCCAGATGGACCGGGCATGAACCGGGCATGAAACGGACAGGGAGCATGCCAGGCGCCGGGGGTGGGGATCGGGGTGGTTGTGGGCGCGGCGCGGGTAGCACACTGCGAGAACAAGTCGGGACAGGGCGGTTTTCTCGCTCCACGGCGCCCGCAGGGGCCGCAAGCGGTGTATTTCGCATCTCGGTCCGGCTCGATCCGGTTTCGTGTCTCAGGCGGCCTGTTGTGCAACGATGTGCAGAATCCGTCGGTCGTCTGGACAATTCCCCATGGCGCGGCTAGGGTTGGGCAGTTCTTTTCGGTTGGACCCGTCCGCCAGTCGAGGTCAATTGCGGCAGTCGAGCACTGGCGAAGCCCATTGAGGCTTGCCGAGGGCGCGCCCCCCATTGCCTTTTCCGCCACGCGCGGCAAGGCTTTTTCATTGGGCGCTCCCCGTGGTCGACCCGGCCCGAGCCCTGGCTCATGCCTGGTCAATCAGGCGCATGCCTTTTCCGGTCGTTTCCGTCCGCCGGACCGGGCTCACGCGGCGCGGGGCCGCCCCATCACCGAAGCGCAGACCACACCGCCATTTTCCGTGCGCAAAGGCCACCATGTACGCGCATGCGCGCCATGTCCGTCAGTCCGTCAGGCCCTGTCCGTGATGCAGGGCATGGCGGGCAGCTGCCGCCACCCTGGCCGGTTTCCGGGTCTGCCCATTGCACGAGGTTTCATGCAGTTGCCTTCCGCCAAGCGTTCCGGAATCGTCCTGCTGGTCATCCTGCTGCTGGCCGCCGCGCCATTCGTGCTGCGGCGCGGGCAGCAATCCGATGAAACTGCCGCCGACATCACGGCGGCAGACTGCAACGCCACCGCTCCCGCCGGGCAACTGCCCCCGGAACTGCGGGCCCAGGGCGATGCCGACGGGCAGGACGGCCAGAGCAGGGGCCAGCCCGAGGTGGTGCAGGGGGTGGTTTCCTCCGGCGACACGGCAGGCAAGATCCTGCAGGAATGGCTGTCCTCGGTGGACGTGCACACCATGGTTGCCGCGTGCGATAAGGTCTATTCGCTGGCCCGGTTGCGCGCGGGGCAGCCGTACACCGTGGTGGCCAACGCCAGCATCGGCGGCATCGAACGCTTCGAATACGAAATCGACAATTCGCAGAAGCTCATCGTCAGCAAGACCGACGATTCCTTTGCCGCGCGGGTGGAGCCCATCCACTACGACGTGGACGTGGTCCGGGTCGAGGGGATCATCGAATCCAACCTGTTCCAGTCGGTGGCCGACGCGGGCGAATCGCCCACCCTGGCCATCCGCCTGGCCGACATCTTCGGGTGGGAGGTGGATTTCATCCGTGACATCCGCGAGGGCGACAGCTTTACCGTGCTGGTGGAAAAGCGCTTCCGCGACGGGGAATTCAAGGGCTACGGCAGGGTGCTGGCCGCCATCTTCACCAACCAGGACCAGACCCACCGCGCCTACCTGTTCCACGACGACCTGGGCATTCCGCAGTACTACAATCCGGAAGGCGCCTCCATGCGGCGCTCGTTCCTGAAGGCCCCGCTGTCGTTCACCCGCATATCCAGCGGGTACACCATGACCCGCAAGCATCCCATATTCCGCGACGTGCGGCCCCATCAGGGCGTGGACTATGCCGCGCCCACCGGCACCCCGGTCAAGGCCGTGGGCAACGCCGTGGTGGCCTCCGCCGGGTGGGGCAACGGTTACGGCAACCTGATCATCCTGCGTCACGCCAATGGCTACGAAAGCTACTACGGCCACCTTTCCGGCTTTGCGCGCGGGGTGCGCAAGGGCGCCACGGTGAAGCAGGGCGACGTCATCGGCTACGTGGGCGCCACGGGCTGGGCCACCGGGCCGCACCTGGATTTCCGGCTGAAGAAGGACGGCAAGTTCATCAACCCCACCAAGAACATCAGCCCCCGCTCCGAGCCGGTGGCGCGCAAGCTGCTGCCCGACTTCCGCCGCCAGATGGACGCCATCCGTCCGTATCTGGATGGTGACGGCGACATTGCCACACTGGATGTGCAGAACCTTCCCAACATCTGATATTCACAAGAAAAAGTTTGCGTACTGGCGCGCCGTCTCCTTCCGGGGTCGGCGCGCTTTTGCGTTGCGGGCAGGGGAAAGCCATCGGCAAGCCTGCGATTGCGGGTGTGCCCATGGCAGCATGCAATGTGCACCAATCATGGATGGTTGCTGATGCGAGGGGGGGGGACTTTGCCGGAACGGTAAGTGACCGATGCGTGTCGAGTGTGATTGCCTGTGTTGCCCCAAGGACAAACCGCAGTTCATGGTGTGCGTTTCGCGTGAAACAAGCCGTAAAGACAGAAGAAATTACGAACGTGCACGGCAAACATCATCATTTTCGATGATGCGTGTGGTGCGAACCATGTCGGACACAGGCCGGAGCTGATGGTGACATCCCGTGTGCGCAAGCATGTTATCTTGCAGGAATGATACATGTTTTTTGGGAACATCCGGCATGTCCGGGCAGATCATGGGCTGCGCGGCAGGATGTGGCACGTGATCCCCGTGGCGCGTTGACCCGGTACGTGTGTTCGCGGGGGAAGGGCGTGTGTCAGGATGGCGAGGAGGATCTGGTGGGGGAAACACCAGGCAGGGCGCAGGCGAAGTTGCGCTGCGCGGGCAGGCGGAAGGGAACCCGCAGCACCGGCGCGCCCGTTGCCGTGGCGATGGCCGCCAGCATGCCCCGAAAGATGCGCCCGTGCACCGGAAGCAGGACATACCAGTAGGCCAGTCCGGCCAGTCCGCGCGGCAGGAACCAGGACTGCATCCACAGTTCCGTGGCCGGTGCGCCGGTGCGGGTGCCCCCCTCAGCGTGGGCAGGGTCAGCGTCGGCGATCGGGCGCACCACGAATTCCAGCAGGGCGTCGCCCGGCACCTTCATTTCCGCCAGTAACAGCAGGCGCTTGCCGGGCTGCACATCCAGCACCCGCCAGAAGTCCAGGGCATCGCCCGTGCGCAGGACGTCCGGGTCGCGCCTGCCACGTCGCAGCCCCGGCCCCCCGACAAGGGTGTCCAGCAGGCCGCGCAGCCGCCACAAGGTGTTGTCCTGATACCAGCCGGTATCGCCGCCGATGCGCTCTACGGGTTTCCACACAGCTTCGGGCGTGGCCGCAAGGCGCACCCCCCAGCCTTCCCCAAGCAGATGCCCTCCGGCGTAGTCCGCATCGCCGCATACCACCCATTCGGGCACTGCTGGGCTGCCCGCGTCGGTCCAGCGGGTGGGCACGGCGTGGGTGCGCAGCCGGTCCAGGGCACGGCGGATGGACTCGTCGCAGGGCAGCAGATCTTGCGGAATGATGTCGCGGATGCGTGTTTCGCCGCACACCACACGCTGGCGCAGACCGTGGATGAGCGGGCGCGCCAGCGCCACCGGCACCGGGGTGACCAGATGCAGCCAGTGGGCGGAAAGTTCCGGCGTAAGGAACGGCACCGGGATGATCAGCCGTCGGCGCAGGCCCGCCTGCCGGGCGTAGATGTCGAACAGTTCCCGGTAGCTCAGCACGTCCGGCCCGCCGATGTCGTAGGCCTGCCCCGCCGTTTCGGGGTGGTCCAGGCAGCCCGCCAGATATTCCAGCACGTTGCTGATGGCTATGGGCTGGCATTGCATGTGAACCCAGCGCGGGGTGATCATGACCGGCAGGCGGTCCGCCAGATAGCGGATGATCTCGAACGAGGCGCTGCCGGAGCCGATGATCTGCGCCGCGCGCAGCACGGTGAGCGGCGCGTCGGCTAGGGCCAGGATTTCGCCAACCTCGGCGCGCGAGCGCAGGTGCTCGGACACCCGGCTGGCCCCGTGCCCGTCCGTGTCCGTTTCCGGGGGCAGCAGCCCGCTGAGGTAGATGACCCTCGGCAGGGCGTCCTGCGTGCCGCGCAGGGCTTGCAGGGCGCGCACCATGCAGTAGGCGGCCTTGCGGTCGGCATCGGCAAAGGCGGCCACGGCGGGGTTCATGGAATGCACCAGATAGAACGCCGCGTCGCACCCGCGCAGGGCCTCGCGCAGGGATGGTTCGTCCAGCATGTCGCCGCGCACGATGTCGCAGCCGGGGTGGGCCGCCCACGGACGCCCCGTCAGCTTGGCCGGGTTGCGCGCCAGTGCCCGGACCTTCCAGCCGCGCTCCAGCAGCAGGGGGGCCAGACGGCCGCCCACGTAGCCCGTGGCCCCGGTGATGAGCACGGTGCCCCGTTCTGGCGATGGGTGGAGCGCGGGCGTTGCGCCCGAACGGGCGATTCCGGCGTGCTCTGATTCCTGATGTGCACCCGGCGCGATCGGCCCGGTCTGTGGGGTCGGTGGGGCCTGTGGGGTCGGTAGGGTCGGGCCGACAGGTGGGGTGCCGGTCATTGAACGGTCGGCGGACGTATCCTTTGGTGACACGGTGTTTGCGGGCATGGGGCGTCCTTCTGGCTGGCTGGCGGCTGGTGGACGGAGTTTTCGCAGTCTGCCAGCATGGTGCCGCAGCCCGGCAGTACTGTCAAAGGCATGCCGAACGCCGTGCCTCGCCGGAACGAAAAAAGGGAGGGAACGCCATGCGGCATTCCCTCCCTGCGGATGCGAGGAGCGGGTCCGTTCGCGCCGGGGCGCGGCTATTCGAAGCGGCTGACGCCGGTGATGACCACCATGTCCGCCGGGGCGTCGGTGTGGATGCCCTGGGGCTTGGTCTTCAGCTTCTGGATCTTGTCCACGGTGTCCATGCCTTCGATGACCTGGCCGAACACGCAGTAGCCCCAGCCTTCGTCCGTTTCTTCGCTGTGGTCGAGGTCCACGTTGTCCACGGTGTTGATGAAGAACTGGGCCGCCGCGCTGTGCGGGTCGGCCGTGCGGGCCATGGCGATGGCGCCGCGCAGGTTCTTGAGGCCGTTGTTCGCCTCGTTGCGCACCGGGGCGTTGGTGGGCTTTTCTTCCATGCGCACGGAAAGGCCGCCGCCCTGGATCATGAAGTCCTTGATGACCCGGTGGAAGATGGTGTTCTTGTAGAAGCCCGAATCCACGTAGCCGAGAAAGTTGGCCACGGTGGCGGGGGCCTTTTCGGCGTCGAGTTCGATGAGGATATCGCCGGAAGAGGTTTCCAGCAGAATGACGGGATTGCTCATGGGTGTCTCCTGACGGGGAATGTTGCCCCCTCTTTGCCGTCAACCCGCGCGAAAGGCAAGGGCCGGGCACTGTCCGGCGCCTTCGGGCTGTTCCGGAGGGCGGAAAGAACCGCGCATGTCCATCCATTCTTGCCGCGTGCCTGTGTTGTTTCGCATGGCTACACCATGCTATGATATTCGGGTATGGTACCGGCAGCATCCGGTACGCGCCACCCGCGTGCCGGATGTCCGCGCACCCCCAACGCAGCATCCAAGGAGCCACCCCATGAAGCTCAGCGTTTCCAATTCACGCGGCAAGGATGCCGCCGAACGCGACTGGTTCATTCCCGAGGACGGGCGCAAGCAACTGACCCAGCTGTTCGCCAAGCTGCCGAACCCCGTGGTGCTCGACGTGTTCACCGACGGCGACGAAAAGAACGCCTTCAACGGCTACACCCGCCGCTTTGCCGAAGACCTTTCGCTGATCATCGACAAGATTTCCATGCACCATCACGCCCTGGATTCCGAAGAAGCCAAGCGGCGCGACGTGATCCTGTCCCCCACCATGTTCGTGGGCACCGGGGAGGCGGACCCGAAGCTGGATTACCGCATCCGCTTCACCGGCGCTCCGCTGGGCGAGGAAGGACGGGCGCTGGTGGAATCCATCTTTCTGGTTTCGCTGCGCCAGTCCGGGCTGACGGAAACCTCGCGCCGCATCCTGTCCGAACTGAAGGAACCGCGCAAACCCCGGGTGTTCACATCGCCGGGGTGCCCGTACTGCCCCGGCCAGTTCATGCACGCGGCCAAATGCGCCATCGAGCGGCCCGGCCTGGTGGAGGCGGAATGCGTCAATTCCGACGAATTCCCCGACCTGTCCAAGAAGTTCGGCGTCGGTTCCGTGCCGCACACCCAGTATGACGATGCGCACAAGGCCATCGGGCTGTTGCCCGAAGAACGCTTCGTGCTGGAAATGGTGACCCTGAAGAGCGCGGACGAGCTGATGCGCGAGCACGGCATGGACCCCGGTCACGAAGGTCACGACCATGGCGCGCTCGGCATCGACCCCGAGGGGCTGGACGTGGTGGAAACCGACATGGTGGTGCTGGGCGCCGGTCCGGCGGGCCTTTCCGCCGCCATCTACGGCGAGCGCAGCGGCATGAAGACCGTGGTGCTGGACAAGGCCGTGGTGGGCGGCCAGGTGACCGTGACCCCGGTGGTGGAAAACTACCCCGGCTTCACCGACATCGCCGGGCTGAAACTGGTGGAGGTGCTTTCCGCCCACGCCCGACAGTATGCCACCGTGCGCGAAAGCGAGACGGTGCACGAGGTGAAGATCGGCAAGCTCATCGAGGTGTACACCAACCGCGCCGTGTACCTGTGCAAGGCGCTGGTGTTCGCCACCGGGGCGCAGTGGCGCAAGCTGGACGCGCCGGGCGAGGGCCGTTTCTACGGGCGGGGCGTGTCGTACTGCGCCTCGTGCGACGGGTTCATATACCGGGGCAAGCGGGTGGCCATGATCGGCGGGGGCAATTCCGCGCTGACCGACGCGCTGCACCTGAAGAACCTGGGCGTGGACGTGACCATCATCCACCGGCGCGACAGCTTCCGGGCCGAGAAGGCCCTGCAGGATTCGCTGGAGCGCGAAGGCATCCCCGTGATCTGGGATACCGTGGTGGAAGAGATACTGGGCGATACCGTGGCGCCTGTGCGCGAGGGCGACGGCGAAGATGCCGGACAAGGTGGCAAGGAAGGAAAGGACGGCAAGGATGTGGAGGCCGGAAAGGATGCAGCCCCCGGTACCGCCCCGGCGGCGGAGGATACCGGCGTGGTGCGCGGTATCCGCGTGCGCAACGTGAAGACCGACACGGTCAGCGAACTGCCCTTTGACGGGGTGTTCGTGGCCATCGGACACATTCCCAATTCCGAGCAGGCGGCGGAGCTTGGCGTGGTGCTGGAAAAGGACGGCTCCATCAGGGTGGACCGCCACATGCGTACCAACATCCCGCGCATCTACGCCGCGGGCGACGTGACCGGCGGGGTGCGCCAGATCGTTACCGCCGTGGGCAGCGGGGCCACGGCGGCCTTGGCCGCGTTCGAGGATACCCAGAATCCGTACTGGAAGAAGAAGGGGGAATGAGGGGGATAGGGGGGAAGTGGGAAGGGAGCGGGCGTGCGCGGTTGCACCCGGCTTCTACGAAGACTCTCTCGCGCGATTGCTACCCCCCGATTTCGTTATGCCTCCGGCGGGCAAGGGGCCGCTAAGCGGCGGCCCCTTGCATCCCCGCGCTCCAGGGGGGCTTCGCCTCAGCTCTGCTATCTTCATCCGTAAGGCTCGCGCGTTGCGCTCGCCTAACGGCTGAAGTCCTGGACCCCCAGGTTTTCATGCGCGGCGTCCCTTCGGCGGCAGCTTCCCTCGGCCAAAGCGCCTCCGGGTGATCTGCCGCCGGTGACGCCAATGCGGACGAATCTCCCGTCGCCTCTATGGCACATGGGTGCCTTTACCTGCGCGCATCCTGCACCGCATTCTTCCGCCGTCAGCTTCCCTCCGGCGCTGGGCGCCTTCGGGCGATCTGGCGGCGGGAATGCGATGTGCGTCAATCTTTCGTAGTCCTTTCAACACTCGGGTGCCTTGCCCACGCCCTCGTTGCGACGCATGCTACGATTTCTTTGAACGTGGCCGTGTTAAGCCGTTCGGTATGCTGCTCTCGCTGGCTTGGAGGGGCGAGGGAGCCATTCCTTCCTGTGGCGCGCATCCGCGACGCCGAAGCTTCCGCCTAAGGCCTTGGCGGCGATCTTCGGCTGCGGACGCGTATCGCCGCGTGCAGGGTGTCCACGCCCCGTGAAGTAGGCATTATCCATGGCGGCAGCAGAACTTCCGCGCCAATTGGCTTCAAATCAACAGCGCAGTCAAGTTCAGATCGCTCAACGGAATCGTGACGCGCGAAGAAGCGTGTGACGCCGGGCTTTGACGGCGGCACATGCGTCGCAACGGGGGTGGCGGGATAGCGTCCCAAGTGTTGGAGGGGCTGCGGGAGATTGGTGCACATCGCATTCCGCCGGACAGATCGCCCGAAGGCGCTTTGGCCGAGGGAAGCTGCCCGGCAGGGAATGCGGTGCAGGAAACGTATGGGTAAAGGCACTCATGTGCCATGGAGGCAATGGGAGATTGGTGCGCATTGGCGTCACCGGCGGCAGATCACCCGAAGGCGCTTTGCGCCGGAGGGAAGCTGCCGTCGATGGGACGCCGCGCATGATAACCTGGGGGTCCAGGGGAGGCGCAGCCCCCCTGGAGCGCGGGGATGCAAGGGGCCATCGCTTAATGGCCCCTTGCCCGCCGGAGGCATAACGAGATCGAGCGTGGGCAGAAGGGCGAACGTGCCTTCGTAGAAGCCGGGTGCAATCGCGCACCACCCCTTCCACTCCCCGCCGGAGGCATAACGAAATCGAGGGATATCAGTCGCGCGGGAAAGCCGCGCCCATCAAGGCGCATTCCCTCTCCCCTTGCCCGCCGGAGGCATAACGAAATCGAGGGATAGCAATCGCGCGGGACTGTCAACGTAGAAGCCGGGTGCAATCGCGCACCAGCCCTCAGGCGACAGCCCCTTCCCCCTCCCCACCTAGTACGGCAACACCACCCGCCCGTACTGCTCGTGCAGCACTTCGGCCATGGCCAGGTAACACGCGCTTGCGCCGCACACGATGCCTTCCCACCCGGCAATGGTGCCGATGAACTCGCTGCCGGTGAAGTCGCGGATGGCCAGCAGGGCGAACAGCACGGTCAGCGACAGGAAGATGAACTTCAGCGTGGTCTTACCCTTCAGGGTGCCCAGGAACATGAAGAAGGTGAACAGGCCCCACATGGCGAGGTAACAGCCCATGTAGGCGTGCGGGGTGGGTTCGGCCCAGCCCAGCTTGGGCATGACGATCAGCGCCACCAGGGTCAGCCAGAACAGGCCGTACGAGGTGAAGGCGGTGGTGCCGAAGGTGTTGCCCTTCCTGAATTCCATGATGCCCGCGATGACCTGCGCGATGCCGCCGTAGAAGATGCCCATGGCGAGGATCATCGAGCTGATGGGAAAGAAGCCCGCGTTGTGGATGTTCAGCAGGATGGTGGTCATCCCGAAGCCCATGAGCCCGAGCGGGGCCGGGTTGGCCAGTTTGGTCTCCATTGTCTTCCTCGTTGCTGCGGATGGGGTGAATGCATCTGCGATGGCTGATGCCAGGCGGTACGCGCGGCCTGCCGGATTCCGAGGGCACGAAACGGCATGCTGGCCAAACGGAACGCCGATGCGATGAATGCCCGCCTGCCCCGACGGTGCTCCGGATGTGTTCCGGACATGCACGGAATGGGCGCGGCGGTGCGGGCGGCGAACCTGTACCGGTGGAACGGCGATGCGATGTGGCGTGGCGCGGCCTGTGGTGGCGGGTTGGCGGTCCGCCTCCTGTGGGGCCGCGTGGTCCGGCTGCCGGGCCGGACCCTGCGAGGGGCTATGGCGCGCTTATGCCCGGATGCGGACAAGCACGCAAGATGCGCGGGAGTGTGCGCTTTCACGTGTCATGGTGCTGCCCGCCATGCGGAGATGGCTCCGCGCGCGATGTGTAACCGTGGTGGCTGCGGGGATTGCGCGGTGTGCCCGGCGGGCCTTTCGCGCGGGGTGCGCCCCGCCGGGTACCCTCGTTCCGCGGCTACCCTTCCTGCCCCTCTTTCCGGTCATGCGGTCGGGCCATGCGCAGCGGGTCCACGGCGGCGTCGAATGCCGCGCCGCCCAGCAACTGCATTTCCAGGCAGGCCTCGCGCAGGGTGATGCCCCGCGTGTGGGCAAGGTGCGCCGCCTGCGCCGCCCTGTCGTAGCCCACAACGGGTGCAAGGGCGGTGACCAGCATCAGCGAGCGCCCCACATGCGCGGCAATGCCTGCCCGATCGGGCTGCATGCCCGCAACGGCATGGTCCGCGAACGAGCGGCATCCGTCGGCCAGCAGGCGCATGGCCGTGAGCACGTTGTGGATGATCAGCGGCTTGAACACGTTCAGCTCGAAGTTGCCCTGCGATCCGGCCATGCCCACGGCCACGTCCAGCCCCATGACCTGCACGGCCACCATGGTCAGTGCCTCGCACTGGGTGGGGTTGACCTTGCCGGGCATGATGGACGAGCCGGGTTCGTTCTCCGGCAGGCGCAGTTCACCGATGCCGCAGCGCGGGCCGGATGCCAGCCAGCGCACGTCGTTGGCGATCTTCAGCAGGGCCGTGGCCAGCGTGCGCAACGCGCCGCTGGTCAGCACCAGTCCGTCGTGGGCGGCCAGCGCGGCAAAGGGGTTGGGTGCGGGCACCAGCGGCAGCCCGGTCATGCTGGACAAAAGGGCGATGGCGCGCGGGGCAAATGCCGGGTGGGCGTTCAGTCCGGTGCCCACGGCGGTGCCGCCAAGGGCCAGGCGGCACAGGTGGGGCATGGCCGCGTCCAGCCCTTCCAGGCAGGCGTCCAGTTGGGCCACCCAGCCGGACATCTCGTCGCCCAGGGTCAGGGGCACGGCGTCCTGCAGGTGGGTGCGACCGATCTTCACGATGTCGGCGCAGGCGGCGGCCTTGGCCCGCAGGGAATCGCGCAGGTGGCGCACGCCGGGCAGCAGATCGTCGCGCAGCGCCAGCGCGGCGGCAAGGTGCATGGCCGCCGGAAAGGCGTCGTTGGACGACTGGCAGCGGTTCACGTGGTCATTCGGATGGATGGGGGGATGGATTGGGGGATGGACGGGGGGTTGCCCGGCGGGCGTGGATCGGACGCCGGGCGCGGCGGCGGCGTGCACCGTTTCCGTCAGCAGTTGCGTGGCCCGGTTGGCCAGCACCTCGTTGACGTTCATGTTGGTCTGGGTGCCGCTGCCGGTCTGCCAGACGGAGAGCGGAAAATGGTCGTCGTGCAGGCCCGCCAGCACCTCGTCGGCGGCACGGGCGATGGCTTCGGCCATATGCGGCGGGCCCGGCTGGCCGGATTGTCCCGACTGTCCGGATTGTCCCGACTGGCCGGATTGTCCCGACTGGCCGGACGGGGGCGGCGGCAGCAGGCCAAGGTCGCGGTTGACCAGCGCGGCCGCCTTCTTGATGCGCGCCAGCGCGTACACCACGGCCAGGGGCATGCGGTCCGCCCCGATGCGGAAATTGTCCAGCGAACGCTGGGTCTGCGCCCCCCACAGGCGGCTTTGCTCCACCTCCACAAGGCCCATGCTGTCCCGTTCCTGCCGGTGGCCGGGCCGGGGAGCGGGCTGGGCGGCGGTGGTCTGTTCGGCCCCGTGCAGTTGGTCTGGCCTGTTCAGTTGGTCTGGCTGGTCTGGCTGGTCTGGCGTATGGGGCATGAGGGCCTCCGTGGGGTGTCATGCGGGTGCGGGGCGACGGCGAATGCGATACCCCGTATCGTTCACCCTAGCGCCGCCCGCGCGCCCCTGTCCAGTTGTCCAGCTGCCCGACAGGTTGGAGGATGGGACGGCAGCGGCGATCCGGCTGGAGTGGAACCCGACGGCGGACAGGGGCTGCGCGCGTGTCGACCCGGCGGGCCTGGCGGGGGTTCTGGAATCTGGCGGGTCTTAGCTATCTTACATAGTTGGCAGGGCTGCCAGGTCTGGCAGAGCTGGCACGTCCCTCAACCCTTCCCCGGCATGCGCATTGCGGTTGCGCGCCCAGGGTGAGCCCCTGCCCCATGCGTGCGCCGCACCCGCCGGAGTGCGTATTTTCCCCCGTTCGTGCGGTTTCCCCTTGCGGAAATGACCGCATTTGCTTCAATACATACAGTTGCACCGTATCGCAGCCGGGGCGCCCTCTGTGCGTTGCGGCACGGTTGCCCGGCCCGGCGCAGACGCCGGGCCTGTCGTCAGCGGCGTGGCCCTGCCTTCGGGGGCGGTCATCGCGCCGCCGGGCCACGGCAAGATTTTGTAACGAGGCATCCATGCGCACGGTTTCCGTCACCCTGGTCACCTACACCTACGACGACCACGAACTGGTCCGGGGTCTGCTGTCGTCCGTCACCGGCTGGACGGCCATGCCCTCGGCCATCGTGGTCATCGACGACGGTTCGGCGCAGCCGTTCGTGCTGGACCTGCCGGAAGAGGTGACCGCGCGCCTGCCCGAGATAGAGGTGGTGCGCGTGCCGGAAAACCGGGGCAACACCCACGCCCGCGCGCTGGGGGCGGCCCGCGCCACCACCCGGTTCATCCTTTCGGTGGATGCGGACATCCGTTTTCCCGCGCACTGGCTGGCGGTGTGCCTGCCCGCCGCGGCCCGCCCCGGCGTGGGCATGGCGGGCACGGCCATTCGCCCCCGCACCGGCGACGACCTGCTTTCGCGCTATCTGGAGCTGACCTATACCCTCAACCGGGGGGCCGCCGGCTCGGTGCCGTTCCTGCCCGGCGGTGCCTGGCTGGCCCGGCGCGACGCCTTCGAAGCGGTGGGCGGCTTTTCCGGCTACGAGGAACGCTTTGGCCAGGACGCCTACCTTTCGCGACGCCTGCGCGACAATGGCTATCTGCTGTGGGCCGTGGACGGGGTGGAGGCCTTCGAGGTGCGACGCATCGGGCGCTTGCAGATGGTGCGCCGGGGCTGGCGCTGGCAGGGTCACCACATGAAGGCTGCGCTGGACGAGGGCCGCCCGCTGGATGAAGTGCTGAACGTGGTGCTGTACTCCATGCGCGAACGCATGCTGCGCTCGCGCGCGGCAGACCCCCGCCTGCTCTATTTCGACCTGCTGTACGCCTTGCACGCCCTGTTGGACACCGTGGCCCACGCTGCCGTGCGGCAGGACGGCGACGGTGCGCGCGCCGCGCTGCGCCATGCGGCGGCGGCCTTCCTGATGCCCTGGCCGCAGTTGTGCACGGCCCTGTGCGCGGACCTTGCGGAACTGGGGCATGCCCCGCTGCCCACCGATGTTGCCGCCGCGCCACCGTTCGATCTTGCCGCCGCGCTGTCCTTTGCCGTGGGCAGCGACGAACTGGCGGCGGTGTGCGGCGGCCTGGACGACGTGCTGGACTGATTCCGCCGCCCGCATCTGCCCGATTTCCCTGATTCGCCCTTGCCGCCCCTGTCACACTTGTCACACTTGTCACACTTGTCACCCGGTCGGGCGTGACTGACGGTTCCGGACGGCTGCGACCTGCCAAGCCGCCAGCCCCCGATTTCCGTAATCCCGCAATGCCGTAATCGGAGACATCCATGGGATTCTCATTCAAGTTGCCCTTTCTTTCCCGCAAGAAGAAGCCTGCCGGGGGCGACCTGCTCATCGCCGCACCGGATTCGCTGGACGGCGCGCCCGCCAGTTCGTCTGCCGGAGCATCCGGGCCAAAGTCTGCCGCACCGGGAACACCCGCCTCCCCATCTGCTGACGGGGCCGAGGCCCCGACCGGCAAGAAGAAGGGGCTGTCCAAACGTACCCTGCGCATCGTGTTGTTCTCGGTTGCCGGGCTGGTGGTGCTGGGGGGAGCTGCGGGCGGCGCCTGGTGGTGGATCAAGGCCAACAGCCCGGAAACCGCCGTGGAGCAGTTGGTGCTGTCCTTCCGCAATGGCGACGCGGCGGCCTTCGAGCGGCGCGTGGACATGGACAGGGTGGTGAATCAGCTGATGGCCGTGCAGTTGAAGGCATCGGGCGTGCAGGGAATGTCGGCCCCCGACGCGCGCGAGACGGCGCAACTGCGCGAGGTGCTGCGCCAGTCCCTGTTGGCCCTGCCCGTGGGGTCGGCGGGCGAGCGCAAGCGCGAGGATCTGCTGCCGCCCGACTTCCGTGAGCAGATGGGGGCGGCCATGCCCACCATAGCGGAGCGCGCGGGTGACCACGTGATGGTGGTGGTGCCCGTGAAGAACGAGGCACTGGAAACCACCTTCGACCTGCGGATTGAGATGACCGACGGCAAGGGCGGCTGGAAGGTGACCGGCCTGGTGGACCCGGACGGCCAGTTGGCCGCACACGCCGCTGCGCTGGAACGCATCCGCGCCCGCGAACGCGCGGCAGCGGCGGACGAGAACGCCCGTATCGCCGAACGGTTGGCCGGGCTGGTGCGCCTGGACCGCACCCTGGTGGGCATCGACACCCTGTCCGGGGGGCGCAACTTCAAGACGCTGGTGGTGCAGGTGACCGGGGCCAATCAGAGCGACCAGACCCTGGGCCGGGTGGTGGTGGACTGTGCGGTGCGGGACGAGGCAGGGCGGGTGCTGCGCACCCTGAAGCTGGTGCGCGGCATGCAGATTAGGCCCGGCGAGGCGTTTGCCGAATCGTGGGTCATCGACCTGGACGAGGCGGAACCGAAGGATGTGCCGTTGCTGAACGCAGAGCGGCTTACCGGGCATTCCACGGTGCGCTCGGTGGTGCTGGCCACCGGCGAATCCATCGTCATCAAGGGGGAATAGGGAGAATAGGGGGAGTTGAGCCGAATGGCGGTGTGCAGGCACGGTCAGGCGGAAGGGGACAGAAGGGCAGCCAGGCAGGGCGACCGGAAGTGTGGGCTGCAGGTGCACGGCGTCCGGGTTGGCGTCTGCCACGCGGGTTGTCCCGCCGGACGTTGATTTTTCGCTCGGTTCCGGAGTTATGCTGTCATGCGGGGCGGGGGCGCAAAGCCTGCCGCCCCTTTTCGTTGCCTGCGCGTCATTTTCTGCCCTCGTCCACATGCTCGACGTAGCCCACGCCCTCCATGCCGGGGGCGTCGCGCCAGGGCAGGTCTTCCGCCCGCGCGGGCGGGGTCCAGCCGGGATAGATGGCGGGCAGTTTGTCCTGCATGATGGTGAACAGGTAGTCCCGTGCGGCGGTGCCGAAATAGTTGATGTATTTCGAAGAATCGTTGGACGGCCAGTAGGTGACACGCAAAAGCCGGACATCAAGGGGGCCAGTCGGTTGCGGGTTGAGCACCAGCAGGAAGGAACCCAGATCCACGTTCTGTTTGTACAGCAGGATGCGGCATCCGAAGAGCCAATCGCGTGTTCCGTTCCCGTCCCAGTCCAGTGATGCCATGAGGGGGATGGTCATACTGACCTGTGCTTGGCCTAGTGGTTTGTCTCTGATGAGTAGCGTGTGGGGTTCTTCAGCTTCGTAACGAGTGCCCAGGGCGGCAAAGCTGGTCTTGCCCGTCGACACGGGCAGAAATGCGGACGGGAAGGCCGTGAGGTCGGCGCGTTCGAACAGTTCGCGCGCAAAGGATTGCGGTGCGTACTCCCCGGCAGGTATTGCGTCGGCCATTGGGTAGCGCCCTTGCGCATCGACGATGCCGGGGCGTTGCAGCCATTGCAGATTTTCCTGCACGAATCCTTTGAAAATATGCGGTTCTGGAGCCACAACGGGCAGCCGCTGCATGGCGGGCAGCAGTTCGGCATGCGCCGGGCGCCATGCCCCAAGGCAGGCCAGCCACAGGGCGAGGCCCAGCATGGTGAGTAGCGCGCGGCGAGGCCGCGGGGGCCGTGCGGCCCCCCGAAATGTGATGTGCAGACAGCTTGCGGGGTACGTCATTTTTTGCCCTCGTCCACATGTTCGACGTAGCCCACGCCTTCCATGCCGGGGGCGTCGCGCCAGGGCAGGTCTTCTGCCCGCGCGGGCGGGGTCCAGCCGGGGTAGATGGCGGGCAGTCTGTCCCGCATGATGGTGAACAGGTAGTCCCGCGCGGCGGTGCCGAAATAGGTTGTTACCTTGCGGATGTTGTCTGGCTGCCTGCAGGAGACGCGCACCAGCCGGACATCAAGCGGCCCGGTGGGTTTTGGGTTGAGCACCAGCAGGAAGGATCCCAGGCTCAGGTATGGCTTGTGGAGAAGGATGCGGCATCCGAAAATCCAATCCCGGACGCCGTTGCCGTCCCAGTCCAGCGAGGCCATAAGGGGGATGGTCAGACTAATCTGGAGATTCTGATCCCACGGTTTGTCTTCAACGAACAATGTGTAAGGCTCTTCGGCCTGGTAGCGAACGCCCCATGTATTGTAGGTCGATTTGCCATCTGCCGGGAGAATCACGGACGGAAAGGCTGTGAGGTCGGCGCGTTCGAACAGTTCGCGGGCAAAGGACTGCGGTGCGTATTCCCCGGCAGGTATTGCGTCGGCCATCGGGTAGTGCCCTTGCGCATCGACGATGCCGGGGCGTTGCAGCCATTGCAGATTTTCCTGCACGAATCCTTTGAAAATATGCGGTTCTGGAGCCACAACGGGCAGCCGCTGCATGGCGGGCAGCGGTTCGGCATGCGCAGGAAGCCACGCCCCAAGGCAGGCCAGCCACAGGGCGAGCGCCAGCAGCACGGGCGGCGTGCGGCGATGCCGGGGGGGCCGTGCGGCCCCCCGGAATGTGATGTGCAGGAAGTTCGCGGGGCGCGTCATTGGCGCAGCCTGTCCAGGCCCTGTTGCATGAGGTCGGCCTCCGTGTTGCGGCGGGGGTGGTACTTGTAGTCCGGGTTGGAACTGAAGTTGCGCAATTCCTTGATGGCCCCGTCCCAGTCGCCCTTGGTGGAATGATCCCAGAATTTGGGGAATTTCTCCGTGCTGCCGTGCTGGTAAAGCACCGAGGTGATGGTGGCCTGCATTTCCTTGGGCAGTTCTTCGAATTTGCGGATGGTCTTGCCCTGGGCGTCGGTGTTGTGCGGGGCGGTGTTGTACTGCTGTTGCGCCGTTTCCTTGAAATGGATGGTCATCTTCTCGTTGAGGTGGCTGGCTTGCTCGGGGGTGAGCTTAAAAGTATCGCCTGTTTTTTTGAGGTCTTCCATTTCTTGCCTAGCTTCCGTAGCGTTCTTCCCGAGCAGCGGGCGAATAGCATTGACCACGTCGTCACGTACTCCCAGTTCCCGTAGCCCCTCCGCACTCCACTGCCCCGTGTCGATACCCGCCCCGATGGTGGCGCTGCTGTTGTCCATGGGCTTGCCGTCCTTCATGGGGATGTAGGCGTACAGGACGTTGCCTTCCAGCTTTTGCAGCGTATCCGCCGTGATCCGGTTGATGTCCTCCGGCTTGTCGGGGATGGCCAGAACGCCGTTGCCGCCCTTGCCGGGCGTTACCGCATCGGGCGCGGACCCCCTGCTGCCATCCGTGGGCGCGGGAACCGGCTCGGCGGGCCGTGGGTGTTCCGGCACCTTCGGCTCCGTGAGCGGGCCGGGGCCTGCTCCTTCCAGAAAGGTGCGCGCGGCGCGTTGCAGAGGACCTTCCTGCGCGTTGCCCGCGCCGGGGCGGGTGGTCCGGCTGCCCGGTTGTTCCGCAGGCCCCGCACCGCCGGAGGTTCCGTCACCCGCCTCCGCAGGCGCAAAGCTGGACGCATCGCGCGCCGTGCCGTCGGCGGACATCAGCTTGACGGGGTTCGGTACGGGCTGCTGGCCAGGCTTCCGTCGCATGACCATAAGCTGCCGCCCGTCCACGTTGTCCGGATCGAACGGCTTCGGTTCGTCCGCCCGACCCGGCGCACCGGGCTGACTGGGCTGATTGGGCTGATTGGACTGGCCGGGCATGTCCGGTTCGCGCCCCGCAATGCCTTCGTACCTGCCGTCGAGTCCCTCCGTGGGCACGAGGCGGGCGTTGCGGCCCTCCAGCGACGGCCCCAGCGGCTTGCCGTACACGGACATGCCGAGCCGCCTGGCGTCCAGTTCCAGCCCGCTGTCGCCTTCCTGCCGGGGAAAGCGCCAGAAATCGTCAAAGCGGTCGGGCCGGGCCTCCTCGAACATGTCGCGCAGAAAGCCCTGCCGCAGCGTGTCGGATTCGTTGTCCGGCAGCTTGCTGCCCTTGTGCTCGAAGCCCCGGATGGAGCGCAGCCCGCCATCGAAAAGTCGATACCACTCCTGCATGGTGGTGGCGCCCATGGCTTGGCGCGACGTGTCCCGAACCTGCCGGTACAGGCCGCGCCGCGTGTCGTCGTAGGATTCGCCGTTGCCTTGCAACCAGTTGTTCCACATATGCATTCCTCTCTAGTGGGTGTCAACGCGGCACGTCCGCTCCGGCCAGGGGGCAGCGGGGTACGCCCGGCCAATCCGGGCGGCGGCGCGCGCCAGTGCACCGGCAGGCTAGCGCACGGTTTTTCCGGGGTGCGGCCCGCAAGGGGGCGGGAAGGGGGTGGGAAGGCAGTCCGAAGGGGGCGCGACCATGATGGACCAAGACGTGAGCTTGACGTGAGGCGACCCCCCGTCCGCCGTGCCCGGCGCTTCCCATGGCTGGGCCGCTTCGCTCCGAATGTCTTCCCCGGCGTGGCAGGCAACGCAAAATCCCCCGCCACATGCCGTGGCGGGGGATTTTGCTGATGGAAAACTCAAAACGCTCCCCATAAAGGGGTCAAGGGGGCGCGGCCCCCTTGCGGGGCGCGGGGCAGCGCCCCGCTCCTTCCCGTTTTTTCTTCAAAGCGTTCTTCCCGATTCGTCCCGCAATCGTCCCGGCGGGCTATTCCTCGCCGCCGCCGTCCTCGTCCAGGTCGCGGGAATACTTGCAGGTCTTTTCCGGGCAGGCGATGTGGCGGCCCCGGGCGCGGGTGTTCTTGATCACCAGCAGGGGCGAATTGCAGTCCGGGCAGGGGCCGGGCACGGGCCAGTCCCACAGGGCGTAGTCGCACTTGGGGTAGGCGCTGCACGAATAGAAGATCTTGCCGCGCTTGGAGCTTTTTTCCACCAGCACGCCGTCGCACCCTTCGCGCGGGCAGGGCACGCCGGTGGAGAAGGGCGCGGTATAGGTGCAGTCCGGGTACTTGGTGCAGGCGATGAACCGGCTGCCGGTGCGGGCCTTCTTCAGCACCAGGTCACCACCGCATTGCGGACAGGTGCCCACCTTTTCCGGTTCCTCGCGCAGCTTCTGTTCGACCTGGATGTTGCCCTTTTCGTCGCGGGTGAAGTTCTTGGTGTTGCGGCAGGCCGGATAGCCGGAGCAGGCCAGGAAGGTGCCCGCCTTGCCGAACTTGATGACCATGGGCTTGCCGCACAGTTCGCAGTCTATGCCGCTGGGCAGGCCGCCCTTCACGGTGTCCATGGCCTGGGCGGCGCGTTCGAGCACCGGGTTGAACCCACCGGTGAAGTCTTCCAGCAGCTTCACCCAGTCCAGGTCGCCTTCGGCCACCTTGTCCAGCGATCCTTCCATCTGCGCGGTGAAGTCCACGTCCATCAGGGTGGTGAAGTGACCGGACAGCAGATCACAGACCACCGCGCCAAGGTCGGTGGGGGCAAAGTGCTTTTCCTCCAGCCGGGCGTAGTCGCGGTCGAGCAGGGTGGAGATGATGGCCGCGTAGGTGGACGGGCGGCCAATGCCGCGCTCTTCCAGTTCACGCACCAGGGAAGCTTCGGTGTAGCGGGCCGGGGGCTGGGTGAACTTCTGTTCCTTTTCCACGGAAAGGGCGGTCAGTTCCTCGCCCACGGAAAGCTTGGGCAGGTCGCCTTCGGCCACTTCCTCGCCGTCTTGCGACTCCTTCTGGGGCGATGCGGCCAGAAAGCCGGGGAACAGCAGCCGTTCGCCCTTGGCGCGCCATTCGACCGGGCCGCAGGCGATGGTCACCGTGGTGTCGTGAAAGCGCGCCGCCGCCATCTGCGAAGCGACAAAGCGCTGCCACACCAGCCGGTACAACTGGAACTGGTCTGGCGGCAGCAGGTGACGTACCGAATCGGGCGTGACGGCGACATCAACGGGCCGGATGGCTTCGTGCGCGTCCTGCGCGCCGCCCTTGGTCTTGAACTGGCGGGCCTTGGCGGGCAGGTGGTCGTTGCCCCAGGTGGCGGCGATGAACTCGCGCGCCGCGTCGCGCGCCTCGTCCGCAATGCGCACGGAGTCGGTACGCATGTAGGTGATCAGGGCCACGGTGCCCGCTTCGCCCAGTTCCACGCCTTCGTACAGGCGCTGGGCGATGTTCATGGTGCGCTTGGCAGAATACCCCAGCCGCTGGCTGGCGGACTGTTGCAGCGTGGAGGTGATGAACGGGGGCTGCGGCTGGCGCTGGCGTTCCTTTTCGTCGATGCCGGTGATGACGAAGGGCTGGCCCTGCATGGAGGCTTCCACGGCGGCGGCGTCCGCCGCGCTGCCGATGGCGGGCTTTTTGCCGTGCAGCTTGTGCAGGTCGGCCCGGAAGGGGGGCGGGGTGGCCCCGGCCAGGCGCGCACGGAACAGCCAGTATTCTTCGGGGTTGAAGGCGCGGCGCTCGGTCTCGCGGTCCACGATCAGGCGCAGGGCCACGGACTGCACGCGCCCGGCGGAAATGCCGCGCTTCACCTTCTTCCACAGCAGGGGGGAAAGCTTGTAGCCCACCAGACGGTCCAGCACGCGGCGGGCCTGCTGGGCGTCGAACAGGTTGCGGTTCAATTCGCGCGGGTTCTCCAGCGCTTCCTTTACCGCGCGGGCGGTGATTTCGTTGAACTGGATGCGCTGGATGTTGGTGTTCTTGTCGCGGATCAGTTCCGCCACGTGCCAGGCAATGGCCTCGCCCTCGCGGTCGGGGTCGGGCGCCAGGTACACGTTGTCGGCCTTGGCGGCGGCTTCCTTGAGGGCGGAAACCACCTTCTGCTTGCCGTCGATGACCTGGTAGCGGGGGGCAAAGCCGTTGGCCTCGTCGACGCCCAGTTCGCTGGTGGGCAGGTCGCGCACGTGGCCCACGCTGGCATGCACGGCGTAATTGCCGCCAAGGAATTTCTTGATGGTCTTCACCTTGGCGGGAGATTCGACGATGATCAGGTCCTTGCCCATGACTGTTCCTTTCCGGGAAAATGCGCTATTGGGGGCGCGTTTCCGGCAGGGAGCCGGATGCCCTGCCGCCCGGGGTCGCGTTCGGCCCCGTCAGGTAGGGGAAAATACGGCAATCGACGATTCCGTCAAGCCGCGCGGGTTCGCCACGCTGCGGTGGACGGCGGGTCCACGAGGTGGAACCACATGCAATCGTTCGTCAATATCAAGGATATGAACAGGGATATGGACCGCCCCGCGCTGGATGGCTCTCGTCTGGGCGCCCGTTATGGCGCGCGCTGCTTTAGCCGTGTGGCGGCTCTTGCGCTGTGCGTGCTGTTGCTGGGCCTGGCCGGGTGCGCCAAGGCCCCGTACACCGGACGCAGCCAGCTGATCATGTATTCCGAGGCGGACGAGGTCAAAATGGGCCTGGCCGCCATGCAGCAGGTGCTGAAGAAGGAAAAGGAGGTCACCGGCACGCCGGAAGCCGCCCGCGTGGAGCGGGTGGGCCGACGCATTGCCGCCGTGGCCGAACGCCCCCAGTACCGCTGGGAATTCCACACCATAGAGAAGAACGAGGTCAACGCCTTCTGCCTGCCCGGCGGCAAGGTGGCCGTGTACACCGGCCTGCTGGACCTTGCCGACACCGATGCCGAACTGGCCGCCGTCATGGGGCACGAGGTGGCCCACGCCCTGGCCCGGCACAGCAACGAGAAGATGAGCCGGGCGCGCATGGTGCAGGTGGGCCAGCTGGCCGCCATGGTGGGCGTGGCCGCGGCCAGCGGTTCGTCGCAGGCGGCCCAGGCCGTGGGCGACGGCTACGCCGGGGCCATGAACATGGCCGTCATGCTGCCCAACAGCCGCGAGATGGAATACGAGGCCGACCACATCGGCCTGCTGCTCATGGCCAAGGCCGGGTACGACCCGCACGCGGCCCTCGAATTCTGGCAGAAGATGCTCAACAAGGCGGGCGGCAAGGGCAAGTCGGACTTCATGTCCACCCACCCCACAGAGGCCAAGCGCATCGACGCGTTGCGGGCCATGCTGCCCGAGGCCATGCGCTATTACCGCCCGCGCGACGACGGCGGGTCCGGAAGCGCCGGGGGCAGTGCGGGCGGCAAGGCCGCCGGAGCCGGAACCAGCGGCGCGACACCTGCCGGAAAGTAGCCCGGTTCGTCTGCCGCTTTTTGTATCTGCATGGCCCCGCGCGAAAGCACGGGGCCTTTCTCGTTTCCCGCGTGGTCGAAGGTGGGTTCCGCTCCACGGCGTTCGTCCGCCTGCCCCTGCCGGAGCCCCCTCCGGCATACCGCTTCCGGGCTGCCGTCGGCGGCTTGACGCAATTCCCGCATCCACCGCCCGCCAGGCGTTGCCGGGTGTTCGCAGCACGCCCGCAACCCGCCGTCATGCAAGGCAGAGTGGTCATGCTGGCATTGCCCTTGCTTTGCCCCTTGCGCCGCCACTCCGTTCCCCGGCGGCAGGAGGATTGCGCATGGCCTACGGAAAGAACATCTCCATGGACGCCCTTCAGACACTGGTCGAAGGGCGGGCCACCGAAGGTACCCGGCGCGCCGGCGCCGCCCCCAGGGCGGGCCAGCGCGGCACCGCCGACCCGCGTTTTGCCGCATTGCTGGCCAAGGGCGCTGGCACATCACCCCTGGGGGGAGTGCTTGCGGGCGGTCTTGGCGGCGGGGCTGCGGCGTCGCCGCAACTGGCGGCCCTGCCCGGCCTGACGGCGGCGGGCGGCGCGACGGAAAGCGCCCTGGCCGCCGATGACCGCGCCTCGCGCGCGGCCATGGACATCGTCAATTCCCGTGCCCTGGCCACGCTGGCCAAGGTCATGGAAGGCGGCACGGGCGGGCTGGATTCGCTGCGCGGGGCCATGACCTCGCGCAACCTGATGGCCCTTTCCGGCAACCTGGACATGGCGGCCTCTGGCTTGGGTGGCGTGGGCGGCGGAGCGCCCATGAATGCCGTGGCTGGCGGACCCGGGCGCGGCGGTGCGCAGGGGGGCGCGGGCAAGTCCACGCGGCGGGAGCGAACCGATAAGACGGACAAGTCGGGCCGTCGTGACGCGGCGGGCGGCTCCGCTGACGACCTGGGCGGGCTGTCCGCGCAGTTCGAATCGGGCGAGGACGGCGTAGCCGCCATCGGCTACGACCGGCACGGGGGCACCTCGTACGGCAAGTACCAGATTTCGTCGCGGGCCGGGACCATGGACCGCTTCCTTGATTTTGCCCGGCAGGCCGCGCCGGACATCGCCTCGCGTCTGGACGCCGCAGGTCCCGCCAACACCGGCGGCAAGACCGGCGAAATGCCGCGCGTGTGGCGGGAAATAGCCGACGAACAACCGGAACGGTTCGAGGCCCTGCAAGAGCAGTTCATCCATGAAAGCCACTACGCGCCCGCGCTGCAGGCCGTAAGCCGCGCCGCCGGCCTGGACAAGAGCGCGCTGTCGCCCGCCCTGCGCGAGGTGCTGTGGAGCACCGCCGTGCAGCACGGACCCGCCGGGGCCACCCGCATCTTCGCCCGCGCGCTGGACAACATGGCCGAGCATCAGTCGGCGGCGCACGAAGGCGGGCAGGGCGACGCCACCGTGCAGGCAGGCACCGCCAAGGCGGGCCGCAACTTCGAAAAGCAGCTCATCCGCGAGGTGTACGCCGTGCGGTCCGGCCAGTTCGGGTCTTCGTCCGAACGGGTGCAGGCAGCCGTGCACAACCGCCTGGACCGCGAGATGAAGCTGGCCCTGGCCATGACCGACGGCAAGAACCGCGCGTAGCGGGCCTGTTCCGGCATGGCCTGCCAGTCGGGTGGTCGGGTGGTCGGGTGGTCGGGTGCGGAGGGTCAGGACGTCGTGCCGAGAATGCCAGAAGCTTAGGACTGGGTCGATCCGCCGGTCCGGTTCCACCCCTGCGCCCTCGTTGCCAGTGCACGCCCCTTGTGCGCCAATTGCCGATTGCCGGTGAAAGTCCGGGTGTCGGTCTTTTGGCGCGTTCGCTCGTTTTCTGGCGTGCCCGTTCGGGCCGTGTATCCTTTTGTGTCTTCCACCATGCATCTCCGACCTGTTCGCATCACGAGCAGGCCGGATTTTTCGCGTTTTCAGAGTGTTGCACACCGGGCGGAATGGCATGACGCGTTTTCGCCAGCCCTGCCGTGCCGGGCTGTTGACACCGTGACCTCTCCCGCATACTCTGCACATATGAACACGTGTTCATATGTGCAGACAGTGCCAACGGCCGGGTGGCACGCATATGCGTCCCGCCATCTTTTCACGGAGATCCGCCCATGACCGCCTTTCGCATCGAGGAAATGGACTGCGCCAACGAGGTGAGCATCCTGCGGCGCGCGCTGACCCCGCTGGTGGGCAACCCCGACCGGCTGGAATTCGACGTGCTGTCCCGGCGCATGCGCGTGGACATGGACGGCCTGGAGCTGCGTCCCGACGACGTGGTGGCCGCCGTGGCCCGCACCGGCATGCGCGCCGCGCCCGAGACGGCTGGCAGGTCCGGCGTGGTGCTGGGTCCGTTGCCTTCGGCCAGCCAGGGTCGCCATCATGAGCATGCGCATTGCCAGGGCGATTGCCAGAGTCACGGCCCTGCGGACGGTCACGGGCACCCCATGTCCAGTGAACACGGGCATGACCACGTACAGGCCGACCTTCAGGCCATAGCCCCCCGGCCCGCGCAGATTCCTGCCCTGGCCGGGTGCTCGTGCTGCGGCGGCGCGTGCGCCGTGCCCGCGCCCGGCGACGTGCCTTCCGGCCTGCTGTCCCTGCTGCCGCCCGGCCTGACCGCGTTGTGGCAGCGCCAGTCCTCGCTGCTGCTGTGCGCATTGAGCGGTGTGGCCCTTGCGGCGGGCATCGGCGTGGAATGGGCGCGCAGCGGCTCGCTGCTGGCCGTTTTCGCCGAAACGGGCGTGCCGCATGCGGCCACCCTGATTCTGTGGCTGGCGGCGGCGGTGGCGGGCGCCTGGCGGGTGCTGCCGCGCGCGGTGCATTCGGTGCGCAGCCTGCGGCCGGACATGAACCTGCTGATGGTCACGGCGGTCATCGGCGCGGCGGCCATCGGCCAGTTTTTCGAAGGGGCCTCGGTGGCGTTCCTGTTCGCCGTGGCCAACCATCTGGAATCGTGGAGCGTGGACCGGGCGCGCTCGGCCATTGCCGCGCTGCTGGACATTTCGCCCTCGCGTGCCCTGCTGCTGTCGCGTCCCGGTGATGTTGGGGGTACTGTTGGGGGTGGCCTGCCCGGCCTGCCCGTGGAAACCGCCGTGGAAAACGTGCCCGTGGGTTCGCGCATTCTCATCCGCGCGGGCGACCGCATACCCCTGGACGGCACGGTGGCGGCGGGCAGCTCGGACATCGACCAGTCGCCCATTACCGGCGAATCCATGCCCGTGCCCAAGCGGGTGGGCGAGCCGGTGTACGCGGGCACCATCAACGGCGGCGGCGTGCTGGAGGTGCTGACCACCCGCGCCGCCTCGGACACCACCCTCGCGCGCATCCTGCACATGGTGGAGGCGGCCCAGTCGCGCCGCGCCCGCGCCGTGCAGTGGGTGGACCGCTTCGCCGCCGTGTACACCCCGGCCATGCTGGCCGTGGCCGCGCTGGTGGCCGTGGCGCCGCCGCTGTTCTTCGGCGGGGCGTGGTCGGCCTGGGTGTACGAGGCGCTGGTGGTGCTGGTCATCGCCTGCCCGTGCGCACTGGTCATTTCCACGCCCGTGTCCATCGTGGCCGGGCTGACCAGTGCGGCCCGCAACGGCGTGCTGGTCAAGGGCGGCTCGTTCCTCGAACTGCCCGCCAGCCTCACCGCCGTGGCCTTCGACAAGACCGGCACCCTGACCCTGGGCCGCCCGCGCGTGGCCCGCGTATTGCCCGTGGACGGGCACCTGCAGGTGCGGGACGCAGCATCCGCATTGCGCATTGCCGCAGCGCTGGAAGGCCCCAGCAGCCACCCCCTTGCCCGCGCCATCGTGCAGCATGCCCGGCAGGTGCTGGGGACCGCGCTGGATGATGGCGCCACGGCCAGCAACCACCGCACCCTGCCCGGCTTGGGGGCCGAAGGCGTGGTGGACGGCGTGCGCTGGCGCATCGGCAATCGCCGCTTTTTCGAGCAGGATGGGGCGCAGGCCGGAGCACAGGACGGTCAATCCATTGGTACTGAAGACGCCGACACCGGGTCTTCCGTGCTGTTGTGGAACGACGCGGGCCTTGCCGCCGTCATGGAACTGGAGGACGATCTGCGCCCCGACGCCCGCGCCGTGCTGGACGACCTGCGCGCCGCCGGGCTGCGCCGGATGGTCATGCTGACCGGCGACAACGCGGCTACCGCCGCCCGCGTGGCCGCCGCCTGCGGTGTGACCGACATCCGGGCCGACCTGCTGCCCGCCGACAAGACCGCCGCCGTGGCCGCACTGGTGGCCGAAGGCGAACGGGTGGCCATGGTGGGCGACGGCGTCAACGACGCGCCCGCGCTGGCCACCGCGCACCTTGGTATCGCCATGGGCGGCATAGGCAGCGATGCGGCCATCGAAACCGCCGACATCACCCTGATGTCCGACGACCTAGGCAAGCTGCCGTGGCTGGTGCGCCATTCGCGCCGCACCCTGGGCGTCATCCGCCAGAACATCGGCTTTGCCCTGGGGCTGAAGGCGCTGTTCCTGGGGCTTGCGGTGTTTCAGGTGGCCAGCCTGTGGATGGCCATCGTGGCCGACATCGGCGGCTCGTTCCTGGTGATCATGAACGGCCTGCGCCTGCTGCGCCCCAAGGCGTAGGGGTGGGTGAGGCTGCTGACAAACCCAAAATCTTCCGGGGGAGGGACCCTTTTGGAAAAGGGTCTCCTCCCCCGGACCCCCGCGCTGCTGTCCTCATCCGTAATACTCGAAGACTCGCATAACGGCTGAGGCTCCCCCAAAAACTTTTATTTGTGCTTTCTGTGCATTACGAAAATACAGGGTTCCAAGGGGCGGCAGCCGCGTTGCGATCGCCATCCGTAAGGCTCACAAGCGCGCCTAACGGCTGCCGTCCTTGGCCGCCAGAGGCGTACAAAAGCAGGCTTTGTCAACAACATGACCACCCGCTATTCGGGTGGTTTTGATTTGGGTGGGGGGAAGGGCGGCTCAGGCCGCCACGTCGGCGAAAGCGGCCCCGGTCAGGGCGGCAAGGTCGGCGGGCGAAAGTTCTATCTCCACGCCCCGGCGACCCGCGCTGACGTAAATGGTGGGGTATTCCTGCGCGGAAGCGTCGATGACCGTGGGCAGGCGCTTTTTCTGGCCCAGCGGGCTTACCCCGCCCACCACGTAGCCGGTCACGCGCTCGGCCATGGCCACGTCGGCCATGGCGGCTTTCTTGGCGCCCACCACGCGGGCCAGCTGCTTCAGGTCCAACTGGTGCAGCACGGGCACCACGGCCACCACCAACCCGTCGCCAGCGGCCACCACCAGGGTCTTGAACACGCGGGCCGGGTCCACGCCCAGCTTGTCCGCCGCTTCGCGGCCATAGGATTCCGCTGCCGGGTCGTGGGTGTATTCATGGATGGTGTAGGCGATCCTGGCCTTTTTGGCGCGGTCGATGGCCGGAGTCATGGTGGGGCCTCCCTGCGGATACGGTCGAAGACTGTCGCGTGCCGGTGGGCACGATAGAATGCCGACACCGCGCCATACCCCCGTTGCGCCGGGCGTGCAACGGGGCAGGCCTGTCCCGACCCTGTAGGTGGCTTTCCGCCCGGTCAGCGGTTGCTCGCCTTGGCGGGCATGCCTATGTGAGGCGGTACGTCCCTATTTTTCAGGAGCAGTGCATGAAGCTTTTCCGTCTGATTCTTTCGGCCACCCTCATGGTGTTGGTCCTGACCGGCGCGGCCCACGCCTTTTTCGGCTTCGGCAGCAAGTATGAAACCGTGCAGCCGCAAGGCGATACCATCCGCATCAAGGCCGCCGACATCACCCCCACGGCGAAGTTCTACGCCACCAAGGACGGCACCACCGAAATCCGCTTTTTCGTGGTGAAGGGCCCTGACGGCACCCCCCGCGCCGCGCTGGATGCCTGCGACGTGTGCTGGCGCGAGGGCAAGGGCTATCGCCAGGAAGGGGCCAACATGATCTGCGAGAACTGCGGCATGGTCTTCAATACCGCGCGCATCAACGAGGTGCGCGGCGGCTGCAACCCGCACCCGCTGGAACGCACCATGGACGGCGGCGATCTGCTGCTGCGCGTGGCGGAGTTGAAGGCCGGGGCCAAGTACTTCGCCACCGCGAAGTAAGCCCAAATGGTCCTTTCGCCCGTTGGCTGACCGACCCGAAGGGCGCGAAGCGTGGCCGTTGGGCGAGCTTGCGAGCCCCACGGACATCGTGCGCAACGAGGTCAAACTTCGCCCGCCACTCGGTCGAATACGGCATGAGTATACTCCCTCATGTCGGGACTCGTTTTCCTTGCCAACGAACGAAAATCCTCATTTGGGGATAGTCCCGGAGCGTGAGAAACCGGTCCCGACCACGAGCACCTGATGAACATCCTGACCATTCCGCTGCGTTGCGCCCGCAAGAAGTGGCTGCGCACCCTCTCGCTGTTCTGCATCTTCACCCTTGGTGTGGCATCCATCGTGGCCCTGCGCGAGGTGTCCGCCGTGGTGGGCGAAAGCCTGGAGCGCAAGCTGACCAGCTTTGGCGCCAACATCATGGTTTCCCCGGCGCGCGAGACGCTTACCATCAGCTATGGCGGTCTGCCCCTTGGCGACCTGCTGCTGGACGAGGGGCATCTGCCGCAGGCGGACACCGCCAGGCGCATCCGGTCCATCGAGTTCAACGCCAACATCGCCGCCGTGGCCCCCAAGCTGGTGACCATGGCCCGCATCGGCTCGCCCGCAGGGGCGGCCACGCCCGTGGCGCCGCTGCCGGTTGCGGTCGTGGGCGTGGACTGGCCGGAGGAACTTTCGCTGAAGGGCTACTGGGCCATCGACGGCGCCACCCCCAAATCCCCGGACGGGGCGCTGGCGGGCCACGCCGTGGCCGCGCGGCTGGGCCTTGCGCCGGGCAGCGTGGTGGACGTCAACGGCCATGCGGTGACCGTCACCGGGGTCATCGGGTCCACCGGCAGCGACGACGACAACGTGCTGCTGGCGGACATCGGCTTCGTGCAGCGGGCCTTCAACCTGCCGGACAAGGCCAGCTTCGTGGAAGTGGCGGCCCTGTGCGCGGGCTGCCCCATCGACGACATCGTCGCCCAGTTGCGCGCCGCGCTGCCGGGGCAGGACATCAAGGCCCTGCGCCATGTGGTGGAGCAGCGCATGTATTCCGTGCATTTTGCCCAGCAACTGGCGCTGGTTGTCAGCCTGGTCATCCTGCTGACGGCCTGCGCCATGGTGGTCATGTCCATGCTGTCCGCCGTCAACGAGCGGCGACGCGAGATCGGCATCCTGCGTTCGGTGGGCTTTTCGCGCTTCGGGGTGTTCACCGTGTTCGCGTCCGAGGCGCTGCTGGTGGGCGTGGCCGCCGGGCTTGCCGGGCATCTGACCGGGCATGGCCTGGCCCTGAAGGTGCTGGCGCTGCTGCACATGGCCGACGTTGCCCCGCCCGCGTTCAGCCCCGGTGCGCTGGCCCTGACGACCTGCGGCATCGCCGCCGTGTCCGTGCTGGCGGCGGCCTTCCCGGCGTGGAAGGCGTCGAGGGTGGAGCCTGCGGCCGCGCTCGTGTCCCTGTAGTCGTCCCGCGCATATCCTCGCATCCCCAAAGGCACCGCATGACCACAGATCACACTGCCAGCGCCCCGGCCATCATCATCGAGGCGCGCGACCTTTGCAAGAGCTACCCTGCCACCGACGGCGGCGCGCCCGCGCCCGTGCTGCGCGGCGTTTCGTTGCGCGTGGCCCCCGGAGAATTCGTGGCCGTGGCGGGCCGTTCCGGCTCGGGAAAATCCACCCTGCTCAACGTGCTGGCCTCGCTGACCCTGCCCGATTCGGGCACGGTGCTGTTCGACGGGCAGGACATCACCCAGGTATCCGAGGCCCGGCGCAACCGCCTGCGTCACAGCGACTTTGCCGTGATCTTTCAGGCCCACCACCTGATGCCCTACCTGACCGCGCTGGAGAACGTGCTGCTGCCGTTCATGAACGGCCTGGCTCCGGTGCCCGCGGCCATGGCCGAAAAGGGCTGCCGCGTGCTGAACAGGGTGGGGCTGTGCGGCAAGGCCGGTTCACTGCCCGGCGCGCTTTCCGGCGGGGAACAGCAGCGCGTGGCCATTGCCCGCGCCCTGGTGCGCGACGCCCGCGTGCTGTTTGCCGACGAACCCACCGGCAGCCTGGATACCGCCACGGGCGAGGCCATCATGGAACTGCTGGCCGAACTGGGCCGCGACGGCCTGACCACGGTGATGGTCACCCACAACCCGGAATACGCCCGCCGCGCCCACCGCACACTGGTCATGCGCGACGGCCTGATGGTGGACGGCCTTGACTGATGCAGGGCCCGTTTCGGCGGGCGCGACAGACGTGCCACCACCGGGTGATGGTGTTGGCGGTCTTGCGGTTTTCATCGTGCCGCGAATGCGAAGGGGGCGTTTCCGCCCCCTTCCAGGCTGCTGACAAACCCAAATTCTTCCGGGGGAGGGACCCTTTTGGAAAAGGGTCTCCTCCCCCGGACCCCCTCCCCCCAAAACTTTTATTTGTGTTCTCGAGGCATTACGGAAACACAAAATGCGGGGTTCCAAGAGGCGGTAGCCCCTTGGCCGCCGGAGGCGTCCAAAAAGCAGACTTTGTCAACAACCTGGAAGGGGGCGTTTCCGCCCCTTCGTGTTTTAGTGCATTCGCCTTTGCGCTGGCCCGTGCCGTAGCAGCAGGGGCAGCGCGATTCATGCGGTTTCCGCAATCTGGGTTGCTGGTGTCTCCTGCACTGCCCTGGCCCGCGAACGCCCCTGTCGCTCATGGCGCCCCTGTCGTGGTTGCGGGGCTTCGCACTCCAGTTCCACCTCGTCGCATTCGCTGGCCATGGTGGCGTGGCCCGGCAGCAGTTTGGCACGGTACATGGCCGCATCCGCCCGCTTCAGCAGATGTTCCGGTTCCATGTCCTGGGCCGGGTCGTATCTGGCAAGGCCGATGCTCAGGGTCACCCCCCGGGTGTCGCCGCTGGCGTCGAACGAATCGATGAGCCTGCACGCCCACTTTTTGGCCCCTTCCATGTCCGTATCCACCAGGATGGCACAGAATTCGTCGCCGCCGTAACGGGCGGGCACGTCGCCTTCACGGCTGCAGCCGCGCAGGCATTCCGCCATCATTTCCAGTATCTGGTCGCCTGCCTTGTGCCCCCACGTATCGTTGGCGGCCTTGAATTGGTCCAGATCCACGTAGGCCAGTACGAAGTGGGTGCCCATGCGCTGGGCGCGCAGGAATTCGCGCCGCAGCTCAGCACGAAAGTGGCGCTGGTTGGGGATGCCGGTCAACCCGTCCTGGTGGGCCAGGTCTTCCAGTTCGCGGGTACGCTCGGCCACCATCTGTTCCAGTTCCTTGGCGTAGGTGGTCAGGTCCTCGCTGCGGAACAGGATTTCATCCATCAGGCTCTGGATGTAGGTGTCGAAGATGAGTGCCAGATCGAAAAACACCACCTTCTCCAGGGCGTGCAGCACCTCCAGTTGCTGCTCCATGCCGGGCACTTCGCTGCGGATGCGCAGGCGCAGCATCTTGATCAGATGCAGCACGGCGGTCATGAACAGCTTGGGCGTGACGCCGATGCGCTTGTGCACCAGCCCCACCCGCAACCTGCTCTGCACGTAGTCCAGCCCGTACTCGCCATCGAACAGGGTGAGCACGTAGCTGGTCAGCGAGCGCTTGAGCCGCAGCAGCCCCTCCTTGTCGCCGATGAGCCGGGCCACCTCGTCCACCTTGGACAGCACATCGTAGAATTCGTCCACCAGTTCTTCGGTGTTGGCGGTGATGACGGACTTGAAGCGCTTCAGGGTGGCGCAGTCTTCCCTGGTCACGCCCACCAGGCGCAACCGACGATCCACGGCCTGCACACCGATGTGCATCTGTTCGCAAAGGGTCAGTTCCGTGTGTTTCATGACGCCTCCGGCAATGGGGGATATTGCTCGCGCAGTACCACCCGTGCCGGACCGGAGACATGATAATATCGGATTGTGCCTACAGCGGCGCGGGCAGGTGATAGCGCGCAGCCACGCCGGGGAGAGGGACCGAGTGCGCGGCTGCCCACCCCGCAGCGTGCCGCGCTGGCCGCGCGGTGCATGCGAAAGGCCGCCCGCCCCGCCGTTACGGACAATCCTCGGGCGGAACCGGGGAATGAACCGGGGCGGAACGGACGGCCCTCAAAGTCGGGGCTTGTGTGCCGTCAGTGCAGCGCTTGTCGATGCTGCGGGTTTCAGGCGCGGGGCAGGGCGGGCTACTTGAAGCGCGACCGCGCCGAGGCAAAGGCCGCTTCCACGGCGTCCCAGGCCAGTTCAAGCCCGGCCTTCATGTCCTTCCAGGCATCCCCGCCGGCATGCTGCAATTCATCCAGCTTGCGCTTGGCTTCGTCGCGCTTGTGGCGCAGGTCGGTGAGCTGTTCGTGGTATTCCACGCGGGCTTCGGCTTTGGCCAGCGCGGCCTGCACTTCCAGCTTCTCGAGCTGGGCCTTCCACAGTTCGAGCTTGTCGCGAAGGGTGCGGATGTACTCTTCCCTGGTGTTGGGCATGGTCTGCACTCCCGTGGCTGGGGTTGTTTCAACAGGCCGGAATGTCCGGCATGCGCGCGGCTGCTTCGTGCCGCACCTTACCCCTACAGGTAGGCATGGGGACGAGGAACGGCAAGGGCGGGGTGAGGCGGAGGTTAATATCTTTCAACGGTACACGCCCTGTTATATAATGGCATTGATTTGTTGCAATTTTTTTCGATATTTCACAGCAGTTCAGACACGCAAATTACTTATTGCCAGATACTTGGGAGTTTCTTACACCCGATGCGAGTACAGGGGGTACGCATGACTACAGACTGGGCTTCACACACGGAAAACGAAAGTATTTCAGTTTTTCAGAGCACGTTGCCATTGGCTGAGAAACTCGACAAGGCCAGAGTGGAGTTACTTGATTTATCGGCGCGTAACCGGTTGCTCAACATGCCTCGCTCCGGAAAGAGCGCGAGGACCATCGAGATAGTGGATGAAATAAGCTCTGAAATTTTCAGGCTGCTGGTCCGCGAAGGTAAACTCTTTACGTTTGTGGCGGGTAAATCCGCCCGTACGGAAGGTGATGAGGCGGACACCGAAGCGTATGAGATCACGGATCTTGCGCAACCGGATGATGATGTTGTTGATGAACGGGGTGTTTTCAGCCGCCATGCCGACACCCGCCTTCAGACCCGGTTGACCCCGCAGGGCCTTCAGAAACGGCTGCTCGAACTCTATTTCGATGCCCGGACATTGGAGGAGGAACAAGGCGTCAACATTCTTTACCTTACATTGGGGACTCTCAAGTGGGTCGACCCGGCCAATGCCGCCAACATCAGGCATGCCCCGCTGCTCTTGATTCCTGTTTCGCTGGATCGTGGCAATGCCGCGGAAAAATTCAAGCTTCGTGCGCGGCAGGAGGATTTTTCCTCAAACCTGTCGCTTGAAACCTTCCTTGACCGTGTTCACGGTATTTCCTTGCCGACGTTTGAAGCCACGGATTCCTTTGAGCCGCTTTCATATTTTGAAAGCGTCGCGGATGCGGTGGCTGGCAAGGCGGGCTGGACAGTCCAGCATGACGAGATGGCGTTAGGTTTTTTTTCGTTCGCCAAGTTCTTGATGTACCGCGATCTTGACCCGGAAACATGGCCAGCCCACGCCCGAATAAGCGACAGGCCGCTGATCCGCTGTGCTCTCGCCGATGGTTTCGCTGGCTCCGACGGAATGATTCCCGAAGACGCCAAGATCGACCCCTTCATACCTCCTTCGGAAATGCTGCACATCGTGGACAGCGACAGCAGTCAGGCCTTGGCTGTCCACGAGGTCCGGCGTGGGCGCGACATGGTGATCCAGGGGCCCCCCGGCACCGGTAAAAGCCAGACGATCGCCAACATCATCGCCGCCGCCGTTGCGGACGGAAAGACAGTGCTTTTCGTTGCGGAAAAGATGGCTGCGTTGGAGGTGGTGAAGCGTCGGCTTGATGCCACTGGAGTGGGTGACGCCTGCCTTGAACTGCACAGCAACAAGGCGAACAAGCGGGCATTGCTCGATGAATTGCGCCGTACATGGCATCTGGGTGTGCCCAAAACGCAAGATGCGGGCACCTTGTACGCCAGGCTTGCGGAACTGCGTGATGGCCTGAATGCCCATGCCGCGAGGCTGCATTGTTGTCATGTCACTGCGGGACTCAGCCCGTATCAGGTGATCGGGCAACTTGTCCGGCTGCGTCAGGCAGGCGAACGGCCCAACGATATCGTACTTGAAAACCCTGGGGAGTGGACATCTGACGGGTTTGCGGACCGGCATGCCGTGCTTGCCGAATTGGCGTCGCGCGTGGAGGAGATCGGCACGCCGTCCGATCACGTCTGGAGCGGCGTCGGGTTGGCGTCGATAACGCCGATGGATGTGGAGAGGTTTACAGGCCGTTTTTCCGCCTTGGCTGAGCGTCTGGTGGCGCTTGACGAGAAACAGGCCGACATGGCCACCCTGTTGGAACGTGAACGCGCCGCAACTCTTGATGCCCTTTCACCCCTCATCGAATTGGCCGTTCGGATTGCTGGCACGCCGGGACTTCCGCAGAGCGCGCTTTCCTCACCTGCGTGGCAGGAGAAATATGACGATATCCGGGCGTTGCTGACGACCGGCAAGCGGTACACCCAACTGAGGGAAGAACTGGCATCGGGCTTTACCAGTGCGGCGTGGGAAACGGAGACAGGAACTGCCCGTGCCACGCTGTCCCGGTTGCCGCTCTCCTTTTCCCCGGACGGATTTGGCCGGTTGGCGATCCTGGTTGACCGGCTTCCGATGCTGACCGCAGAGGCGGAAGCATTGGCCAGGGCGATGGAGCGTCCTGCGCCGTTGGCTCTTGCTGATATCCTGCGCCTAGTGAAGGTTGGCGAACGCGTTCTGGCTGCGCCGCCTTCCAGCCGCGAAGCGTTCGCGGCAGATGCGTGGGATGGCAATACAGGGCGTGCGGCAGATTTGGCTGGCGCAGCTCTCGCCCTCGAACAAGTCCGATCCGAAATCGGCGCATCAATTTCCGATGCCGCGTGGGGCATGGATCTGGCTGCGGCGCGTACGGCCCTTGCCGCACACGGCACGGGATTTTTCAAAATATTCAGTGGTGAGTGGCGGCGGGCCAATCGGCTTGTCCGGTCCATTCTTGTGCATCCAGAGCAGCCGTTGGCGGCCACACTGACGCAACTGGATGCGCTTGCGCGGGGCCAGGCGGCGAAGCGTTTGCTGGAAGCGGAAGACGCTTTGGGCAAGACCCTTTTTGCAACGGATTGGCGGCAAGATCGCTCGGTTTCCGGCCCCCTGCTGGCACTGGTGGAGTGGATGCAATCCGTTGAAGGGCTTGGAGCAGAGCCGCGTACGGTGGTGGCTGCAAATCCTGACCGGGATGTCATTGCGCGGCATGTCGCGGGCACGGAGAATCTGCTTGCCGAAGTGAGCCCGATTGTCGCCAAAGTCTGGAGCGAGTTGCCTGCATCGGCTGCCGTGTTTGGCGATGCGCCGACTGCGGAAAGGGCGAATATCGCTTCGCTGCTTGTCGCCGCCACGTCTTTTACGGATGCCGCTCGTGCAACGGGGGCCATATTTACGGAAGTTCCCACATCGCTTTCCGAACGGCTCAACATGTTGGAACGGCTTGCCGAAGGCCAGGTGTGTGCGCGGTTTCTCGACGCAGGCGATGCACTTGGACGCTCTGCATTTGCAACAAGCTGGATTGGCAGTGACTCCGATTGGCGCGAACTGGATGTGGCCGCCACATGGATTGCCTCCAATGGGGATATCCGGCTGCTGGCGAGCCGTGTGGAGGATCGCCGACACGTTGCCGCCCAGGTCGAGGCCATCAAGTCAGAGCGCGCCTCACTGATTGCCGATGGCGTGTGCCTTCTGGAGGATATCCGTCTCGCTCCCAGGCATGATTTCGATACCGCCCGGATTGGGACGGTTCCCATTGCGCGGCTGTGCGCTAGCTTTGGCGAGTGGGCGGCAAGCGGAGAACAGCTTTTCAAGTGGGTTGCCTATCGTGACCGCGCAGATCGCGGCAGGGCGCTTGGTTGCGGCGATGTCGTCATGCGGCTTGAAGATGGCAGGCTAACGCCAGGCGAGGTGCTGCCAGCCTTCGAGATGGCGTATTACGAGGCCATCTATGCGGAATTGGTGCGCATGAACCCCGATCTGGGCCGATTTGACGGCACGTTGCATGGGCGGCTCGTGCGAGACTTTGCCGATCTTGATCGGAAGCGGATTGCCCATGCCGGAGTGGAGGTAGTCCAGGCGCATCACAAACGTGTCCCCCCTCGTGATGGATCGGCCATTGGACCGCTGGGGGTGCTGCGTGCCGAAATGCAGAGGAAGCGCGGCCATATGCCCATTCGCAAGCTGATGGAGCGGGCAGGACAGGCCGTCCAGGCGCTCAAGCCGGTGTTCATGATGAGTCCGCTCTCTGTCGCGCAGTTTCTTGCACCGGGCGTGTTCGATTTCGACCTTCTGGTGATGGACGAAGCAAGCCAGATTCAGCCGGTGGACGCGCTTGGCGCCATTGCTCGTGCAAGGCAGGTGGTCGTGGTGGGTGACCCCAAACAGCTACCCCCTACGGCCTTCTTTTCAAAGATAACGGGCAACGGGAGTGAGGACGATGACAGTGACGGCGGGCGTGTGGCCGATATCGAGAGTATTCTCGGCCTGTTTACCGCGCGAGGCCTGCCGACGCGCATGCTGCGCTGGCACTACCGCAGCAAACACGAGTCGCTGATCGCGGTCAGCAACCGTCAGTTTTACGAAGGCAAGCTGTTTATCGTTCCAAGCCCCTATACGGCAGAGGCAGGCATGGGGCTTCGCTTCCATTACATTTCGGAGGGCCTGTTCGACGCAGGCGGCACACGGACCAACAAGATAGAGGCGAAGATCGTCGCACAGGCCATCATCGACCATGCGCGCGAATGCCCGCACCTGTCGCTGGGGGTTGCCGCCTTCTCCGCCGCGCAACGGCGGGCCATTCTTGATCAGTTGGAACTGATGCGGCGTAGTTTGCCGTCTGACACAGAAGCGTTCTTTCAAGCGCACCCTGCAGAACCGTTTTTTGTCAAGAATCTGGAAAATGTTCAGGGTGATGAACGCGATGTGATCTTCATCTCAGTGGGCTACGGTCCCACCACTCCGGGTGGACGTCCTCCCATGCGCTTTGGTCCGCTTGGCTCCGAGGGGGGAGAGCGGCGTCTCAATGTCTTGATTTCGCGCGCCAAACAGCGCTGCGAGGTGTTTTCGTCCATGACCGACGAGGATATTGACCCTGACTTCGCCGCGACCCGCAAGGGCGTTTTGGCGTTCCGCCTGTTCCTGCACTATGCCCGGACCGGGCGGATGACCATGGCGGAAAGCACCGGACGGGACTACGACAGCGTCTTCGAGGAGCAAGTGGCCCAGGCGCTTCAGACACGAGGGTATCAGGTGCATCGGCAGGTCGGGCTCGCGGGTTTCTTCATTGATCTCGCCATAGCCGATGCCGAACGTCCCGGTCGCTATCTGCTTGGCATCGAGTGCGACGGCGCATCTTACCATGACGCCCGTTCCGCGCGTGATCGCGACCGGCTGCGGCAATCCGTTCTGGAAAGCCACGGCTGGGTAATCCACCGGGTCTGGAGCACGGACTGGTTTCAGCGGCCTGCGGAGCAGCTTGAACTCATTATTGCCAGGATCGAGGCGGCCAAGGAAGAGTATGACACCAAGGCCGCGAGCCGTTCCACACGGGCGGTGCCCATTGAAATTGTGGCTATCGAGCGAGAGGATGTGACCGAGATCGGGCTTGTCCCCACGGACGATGAGAGCCCGTCTGCCGGAGCTGAATATGTTGAAGCCGTGTTGCAACGGCCGACATATCGCACCGACGAACTGCACGAAACGCCGACAGGCATACTGACAAATCTTGTCGTTGAAGCCGTTAGTGTTGAAGGGCCGGTGCATGTCGATGAGGTCGTTCATCGCATTCGTGATGCCTGGGGATTGAAGAGGGCAGGCGGACGTATTCAGGACGCCATTGAGGCCGCAGTAAAAGTGGCGGTGAAGACGGGGCGGATCGAGCGTGTGTCGCAATTCTTGTCCATCCCCAACGAACCCGTGCGCATACGTGACAGAAGCACCACGAAGTCTTTCAATTTGCGCCGGGCGGACATGCTGCCGCCAGCGGAAATAGATGCCGCCATTCTGGATATTGCTCGGAATAACTTTGGCGCGACAAGAGACCAGATGGTGCAGGCGACGTCCCGCATGCTGGGCATCAAGGTGACCAGCGCAGCCGTGCGGGCTGTCATAGAGCAACAGATAGACGAGGCGGTTGCATCCGGAGCTCTTGTGCTGCAGGCGGATATCCTGACACCAGCGGCACTCAGCTAGCTGTCTGTCAGGCGAAGAGACAAAACCGCCCGCCGCGAATGCTCGCGGCGGGCGGTCATTTTTTCGTCGTTCTTCCCGCAGGCCTTGCGGCCCATGGGTTTCGTGGGGCTTCACGCCCCGCGTTGCCGTTGCGCTCCGGTTGCGGGCGGGGCGGGGCAACGCGATGCGGTTTGTCGCTACCGGCAGGTATCCTCCTGTCGATTCAGCGCATTACCCGGCGTGGTCAAAGCCCGCCTGCAACGCATCCGCGTTTTTGGGAATCAGATGGCTGTAGTGGGCGGAAATGACGCTGGCCAGGCTCTTCTTCACCACGTCCAGGTCCACCACGCCGGTGGCCCGCACGTAAGCGCCCAGCGCCACCATGTTGGCCATCTTGGTGTTGCCCAGCTTGTCGGCGATCTCGTTGGCGGGCACGGCCACGGTGCGCACGCGCGCCTCGGCCTGCGATGCATCCACCAGCGACGAATTGAGCACCTGTACCCCGCCGTCTTCCAGCCGGGGTTGGAACTTGTCCAGCGACGGCTGGTTCATGACGATGAGGCTCTTGGGCCGCTGGATGATGGGTGAACCGATGTCCTCGTCAGACACCACCACCGTGCAGTTGGCGGTGCCGCCGCGCATTTCCGGCCCGTACACGGGAATGTACGTCACGTTCAGCCCGGCGTTCATGCCCGCGTAGGCCAGCAGGTTGCCGATCAGCATCACGCCCTGACCGCCGAAGCCGGCCATGATCACGTCCTGGTAGAGCGCCATCAGCACACCCCCTCGCCTTCGGTCACGTCCTTGTACACCCCCAGCGGAAAGTAGGGGATCATCTCTTCGCGAATGCGGGTATTGGCCTTCACCGCGTCCATGCGCCAGTTGGTGGGGCAGCCGGACAGCAGTTCAACGAACCCGAAGCCCAGTCCCTGCTGCTGCACGTCAAAGGCCTTGCGCACGGCCTTCTTGGCGGCGCGGATGTTCTTGACGCTGTCCAGCGAGGCGCGGGCGGAATAGGCCACCCCGCCAAGCCCGGCAATGATTTCGGCCATGCGGATGGGCATGCCCTCGCGGTCGCGGCAGCGGCCGCCGGGGCAGGTGGTGGTCTTCTGGCCGATGAGGGTGGTGGGGGCCATCTGGCCGCCGGTCATGCCGTACACGGTGTTGTTCACGAACACGATGGTGATGCGCTCGCCCCGGTTGGCGGCGTGCATCACCTCGGCGAGGCCGATGGAGGCAAGGTCGCCGTCGCCCTGATAGGCGAACACGATCTTGTCCATGCGGCTGCGCTTGACGCCGGTGGCCACGGCAGGGGCGCGCCCGTGCGGGGCCTCTACCGAATCCACGGCCAGGTAGTTGTAGATGAACACCGAACAGCCGATGGAGGCCACGCAGATGGTGTCGTCCACCACGTCCATTTCCTCCAGCACTTCGGCCACCAGGCGGTGGGCGATGCCGTGGTGGCAACCGGGGCAGTAGTGGGTGGCGCGGTCCACCAGCACGTCGGGAACCTCGAAGGCCATCTGCTCGTCGTCGGCGAGCGCCAGTCTTTCGTCAGCCTGCATCACTTGCCCCCCATGGCGTCCAGAATGGGCGCGAGGAAATCGTCAGAACCGGGCATTTCGCCCGGCATGTGCCCGTAGAAGGCCGAATCCACGATGCCGCGAATGGAAAGCCGCACGTCCTCCACCATCTGGCCGCAGTTGTGCTCGATGGTCAGGAAGCGCTTTCCCTGCTCCGCCAGGCCGCGCAGCAGCGCACCGGGGAAGGGGAACAGCGTCTGCGGCCGCACCAGGCCCACCTTGTGGCCCTGGGCGCGCAGCTTGCGGATGGCGGACTTTGCGATGCGCCCGATGGACCCGTAGGCCACCACGATCAGTTCCGCATCGTCGGTCAGAAAGCTTTCTGCCCTGGCCTCGGCCTGCATGTCGGCGTACTTGGCCTGCAAGTGGCGGTTCTGGCCTGCCAGCGCGCCGTCTTCAAGGAACAGCGACTTCAGCAGGCGCGGCTTGCGCCCCCTGGCCCCTTCCAGCCGCCAGTCGGCTGCTTCGGTGGGCGGCACGGCGGCAGGCTTCCACGGGGTGACCGGTTCCTTCATCTGGCCCACGATGGCGTCGCCCAGCACCATGACCGGGTTGCGGTACTTGAAGGCCAGGTCGAAGGCCTGCACCATCATGTCGTAGCATTCCTGGCAGGTGGCCGGGGCCAGCACCAGCAGCTTGTAGTCGCCGTGGCCGCCGCCCTTCACCGACTGAAAGTAGTCGCCCTGCGAGGGGCCGATGTCGCCAAGGCCGGGGCCGCCGCGGTTCATGTTCACGATGACGCCGGGCAGTTCGCTGCCCGCCATGTACGAAATGGCTTCCTGCATCAGCGAGATGCCGGGGCTGGACGACGAGGTCAGCGCGCGGATGCCCGCGGCGGCCGCGCCCAGCAGCATGTTGGCCGAGGCCACTTCGCTTTCCGCCTGCACGAATTCGCCGCCTGCGTCGGGCAGGGCGTAGGACATCATTTCCGGAATGTCGTTCTGCGGGGTGATGGGGTAGCCGAAGTAGCAGCGGCAGCCAGCAGCCAGCGCGCCGTGGGCGATGGCCTCGTTGCCCTTGATGAAGATGCGTTCCGGCGTGCCCGTGTCGGTTGTGTTGTGCGGCATGGGGCTACTCCTTCCCGGCCTTCTTGGCCTTGCGCGACTTGATGACGCGGATGGCGACGTCCGGGCAGATCAGCGCGCACGAGGCGCAGCCGGTACAGTCCTTCATGGCATCCGCCGGAACCTCGGCGACCTTGTAGCCCTGCCTGTTGAAGCGCGAGGACTGCACGATGATGCCCTTTGGGCACACCGTGGTGCACAGCAGGCACCCCTTGCAGCGCTCGTCCAGAAATACGACCCGTGACATGAAACCGTCCTTTGGGGTGGAGGTTCGAAAGGCTGGTGGATGTGTTGCGCACCCGGCGGCAACCGGGTGCCCGCGCAACCGGACCTGCATGCCGGTGGCGGCGTGTCCGCCCGGCGGCGCCCCGCGCTGACCGCAAAGGGCGTGGGGATGCCGCGCGGCGGCTTTTACCTATAGGACAAGTTTCGCAGCTTTTCAAAGCCTGCTCGTGCGTCCGGCGTGCGGGGCCGCACGGCCTCCACAGCCGGGGCACTGTGGTCCGCAACGATGCGTCACAACAGCAGCATTGCGTCGCCGTATGAGAAAAACCGGTATCCGCGCGCCACCGCCTCTGCATAGGCGGACAGCACCCGCGTGCGCCCGGCAAAGGCGGAAACCAGCATCAGCAGCGACGATTCCGGCAAGTGGAAATTGGTGATGATGTGGTCCGCCACCGTGAACCGGTAGCCGGGCTTGATGAAGATGTCCGTCCAGCCGGTGAAGGCGCGCACCTCGCCGCAGGCACGCACCGTGCCTTCCAGGGTGCGGGTGGAGGTGGTGCCCACGGTGACCACCGGCCTGCCTTCCGCCTTGGCAGCGCGGATGGCGGCGGCGGTGGCCTCGCTGACCTCGATGTATTCGCGGTGCATGGCGTGCTGGCGGATGTCCGCACAGCGCACCGGGCTGAAGGTGCCGTAGCCCACGTACAGGGTCACTTCCGCCCACTGCCTGTCGGTTGCGGCAAGGCGGGCCCGCAGGCCGTCGGTAAAGTGCAGGCCTGCGGTGGGTGCCGCCACGGAGCCAAGGCGGCTGTCGTCGGCGTACACGGTCTGGTAGCGGTCTCGGTCTTCCGGCGCGTCGGGCGTGGCTGCGCCGGTTTCGCGTCGGATGTACGGGGGCAGGGGCAGGTGGCCCTGTTGCAGGAACAACTGGCGCAACTCGCCCCGCCAGTGCAGGCGCACCGTGCTGCGCCCGAAGTCGCCGGGCTGGATGACCTCCACGCGCAGGTGCGGGCCGAAATCCATGACATCGCCGGGGCGGATCTTCTTGGAGGCGCGCAGCAGCCCTTCGGCAGGGACGGAGCGCCAGCCAGCCCCTTCATCGCGCAGGCCGTCGGACTTGCGGGCGGCATCACCCATCCCGCTGTCGCCACCGGCCAGTTCCTCCAGCAAGGGCAGGGGAGTCAGCAGCAGAAATTCCACCTTGCCGCCGGTGGGGCGCACCCCCAGCAGTCGGGCGGGCAGTACCTTGGAGTTGTTGGCCACCAGCAGACAGCCTTCCGGCAGATGATCGCACAGGTCCGCGAAACGGGCGTGGGTCAGCGTGCCCGGGCCAGACGCCCTGCGATCCAGCACCAGCAGGCGCGAACCGCCCCGCTCCGGCGCGGGGTGCTGGGCTATCTGGTCTTCCGGCAGGTGGAAGCGGTACGATTCCAGCCGGTCGTCCTCGGGCACGATGCCCTTGTCGTTCCCGGTCATGGTGTCCGTGTCGGCAGCGGGTTCCGTCGTGGTGCGCATCTGTTTGTTTCCGGTGTTGCCCATCGTGTCATCCGTATCCATATATTCCTCGCGGGGCTTGCCCCGCGTGGCGCGTGCCGTTTGCAGTCCGGCACGACATCCGCTAGTGTCGGCGCAGTTTTCGCGGTGGGCGTTGCCCCCCGCATGGCCCGCGCGCGGGCCGTACCGGAACCCCGGCCAGCCACTGCCAGCCGGTTGCGGATGCCGCCGAAAGACCCTGGCCGTCCGCATCATCAAGCACAGGAGAACCCCATGCGCAAGCTCGTCATAGCCGCCGCCCTTTCCGCCACCCTGCTCACCGTGCAGGGCTGCTCTTCCACGTCCATCCCGAACCCGTTCGAACCCGCCCCGCCCGCCAATGTCAACGAGGTGTACTACGGCGAGTTCCGCGACGTGCCCATCCCCAGCGACATGACCGAGCAGACCAAGTACACGGCGGTTTCGCAGAATTCCGACGGTTCCAAGACCGGCACCCAGGTGTTCGACGGGCGCATCGACCGGCAGTCGCTGGTCAACGCCATGATCCACAACATGACCCGCCAGGGTTGGGCGCTGCGCTCGGTGTTCCGTGGGCAGCGCAGCGTGCTGCTGTTCGAAAAGGGCGACCGCAACGCCATCCTCGGCATCACCGACGGCCAGGCCTACTCCACGCTGGAAGTGTGGGTGGCCCAGCGCCTGCCGGAAGGCGCGGGCGTGTCCGCTGGCGCGAACACCGCGTCGGAAGGCACGTACCCCACCGGCAACTTCTCGGTGGCGCCCAACGCGCCGGTGCCCTCGGGCGGCGGCGTGAAGGAACAGGGGCTTTCGCAGTAGTCCGTCCGGCGGCGGCTGTCCAGTATGCTGACGTGCCGCTGCCGACCGGTGCGGCGGCATGGTGCGGTCCTGACAGCGCATGTCGTACAGCCGTGTAGGCTGCCGGTAATGGGGGCCGGCGCATTGGGCCTGCCCCCTTCGTACCAGCGTGGCGTATCGACCCATTTCCATCGGACAAGCCCAGCACGCCATGACGTGCCAGGGGGAACATGGACGCGCATCTCGCCTTTACCCGCTTCACAGGCCGCAGGCTCCATCTTGGGGTCTGCGGTTCCATTGCGGCCTACAAGGCTCCCGACTTCGTGCGCATGTGGCGCGATGCGGGCATGGACGTTGGCGTCACCCTTACCGATGCCGCCCGGCGCTTCATCGCGCCGCTGACCTTCGCGGCGCTGGGGGCCTCGCCGGTGTTCACCACCATGTTCGCGGGCGGGCAGCCCGGAGGTGAAACCGCCGCGTCACCCCTTTCACCAGACGACGACGTGTTCGGGCACCTCATGCCCGGCCAGTCGGCGCATGCCTTCGTCATTGCCCCGGCCAGCGCATCCACCATGGCCCGCCTTGCGCACGGCCTTGCGGACGACATGCTTTCGGCACAGGCGTTGGCCTTTCCCGGCCCGCTGGTCATCGCACCGGCAATGAACCCCAAAATGTGGGCCAATGCCGCCACGCAGGAAAATGTGGCCACCCTGCGCCGCCGGGGTCATGTGGTGGTGGAACCCGGCTGCGGGCGCACCGCGTGCATGGAAGAAGGGCAGGGCAGGCTGGCCGACCCGCGCGATGTGTACCTGCACGGTTTGCGCGCCGCATCCCCGCAGGACATGCACGGCAAGCACGTGCTGGTCACCCTTGGCCCCACGCGCGAACAGTGGGACGGCGTGCGCTACTGGACCAATCCTTCCAGCGGCGCCATGGGCGCGGCCGTGGCCGTGGCCCTGTGGCTGCGCGGGGCAGAGGTGCAGGCCGTGTGCGGCCCCGGCACGCCGTGGCTGCCTGCGGGCATCCACAGGCATGATGTGACCGGCGCGCGGCAGATGTTCGACGCTGCCGACGCGGCGTGGGATGCCATGCACGCAGGCGTGTTCACCGCTGCCGTGGCCGATTTCAGCCCCGTGCCGCTAGGTGCGGAAAAATTCAAGAAGGCCGACGCGCAGGACGGCTTCAGCGTGGCCTTCACGCCCAACCCGGACATTCTGGCAACCCTTGGCAAGCGCAAGCGTGCCGGGCAGACTGTTGTGGGCTTTGCCGCCGAAACGTCCGGCCTTGCGGAAAGCATGGCCCGCAAGCTGGCATCCAAGAACGCGGACATGATCGTGGGTAACCTTGTGGGCGGCGCGGATGCCGGGTTCGGTTCCGCAACCAACCGCGTCACCGTGCTGGCGCAGGGCGCCCAGCCGGAGGAATGGCCGGTGCTGCCCAAGCCCGATGTGGCATGGAGGATCGTGGATTGGCTCGTCCGCCGCTAGGCCTGCTGGAAACCCTGCGCCCATGGCACGGCGCGGGACTGCTGCATGTGCTGCTGCCCGAAGGGCAGGGTGCGGCATCTGGTGATGCGCCCGGCGGGGATGCAGCAGGCAGCGCAGCGCAGGCTGGCCGCCGCGGTGGCGATGCCCCAGATGCCGGTACCCCAGATGCCGATGCCCCGGACATGCGTGCCTTTCCCGCTGCCTGCGAAGCTCCCCGGTCCATGCAGGGCGACCCTTCCTTTGATCCCGACGCCTACGGCATTCCTCCGGACCCCTCTGATTCCATGGATTCTCCGTACGCCCATGGCGGCGTGTCCACGGGCACGAGGCGCGGCTCGTACTCCGATGGTGGGGCAGGCATGAGTCGTGCTGCCGGACCTGCGCAAGGCTACCGTCAGCCGCCCCCCCGCAACGCGCAATCCGTCAATCCCGCTCACCCCTCCAGCCAGGCCGCGCAGCCTGCACCTGGGGCAGGCCTTGCCGAAACCTTGCCGCCCGTTGGCAGCGGCCCTGCCGCCAGCACCTTGCCGCCTGAACAATGGCCCGGACCATGGCGCGCGCTGCTGGGCAAGACCCCCCAACCCGCACCCGTGCTGTGGACCTACTGGGCGCTGGGCCTTGATCTTTCCGGCTGTGCCGATGCGGCCCGGCGCGACACCCTGCGCCGCATCCTGGGTGCGTTGCAGCAGCCCAAGGGCAGCAATGCGTTCTGGCCCGTGGCCATGCCTGAATCAGGCGCTGAAGCCACGCCTTCCCCCGCTGCCGATGGATCCACCGCATCGGCCACGGAACCCGTGTGCGATTCCGGCTTGTTCCTGGCCGGGGTGGAGCGTATTGCGCCGCGCCTGGTGGTGGTCATGGGCTCCAAGGCCTTGCGCGCGTTCGCGCCAGATCTGCGTGCCCGTCCGTACCAGCAGATACCGTGGCGTGGCCGGTTGCTCATCGTCCTTCCGGACATGGACAATCTGATCGCCGCACCGGCCACGGTGGAGGCGGTCATCGCCTACCTGCGCACGGCGCTGAAGCCCGCCACCCGGTAGCGTCTTACGGGTGCCGCGTCAGCGCTGTCCCCCCGTTCCTGCCCTCCTGTTGATTTTCCCTGCCTGATTGTCTTCACGCAGTGCAAGTCGGCCTTCCGGTCACACCGTGTTTTGCTGTTGCTTCACGTGCGCGCCCTCCCTCCCGCTGTTATCCCGGCTCCTTTCCTTCGCCCATTTCGCGCAAATCCGTGGCGCATACGCCATCACGTGGTTATGATGGTCATACAGGTCCATTTGCGCGCCAGATTCGCCGGGTCTCGGCACAACGCTACGCGCAGACTCCCTGCTGGAGGTAACCATGTTCGAGTTCACTTCCTTTCTTGCCCCTGTCGCCGCGCTGGCCGTGTTGGTGCTGGTGGCGTCGCTGAAGGTGCTCAACGAGTATGAGCGGGCCGTGCTTTTCCGTCTGGGGCGGCTCATCCGGCCCAAGGGCCCCGGGCTGATCATCGTCATCCCGGTCATCGACCGCATGGTGCGGGTGGGCATGCGCGTGCTGACCATGGACGTGCCCAATCAGGACGTTATCACCCGCGATAACGTGTCCATCCAGGTCAACGCCGTGGTCTACTTTCGGGTTGTGGACCCGGTGAAGGCCATCAACGAGGTGGAAGACTATCTGTACGCCACCTCGCAACTGGCCCAGACCACCTTGCGCAGCGTGTGCGGCGGCGTGGAACTGGACGACCTGCTGGCCCACCGCGACAAGGTCAATCAGGACATCAAGGCGCTGCTGGACACCCAGACCGAAGAGTGGGGCATAGCCGTGCAGTCGGTGGAATTGAAGCACATCGACCTGCCGCAGGAAATGCAGCGGGCCATGGCCAAGCAGGCAGAGGCCGAGCGCGAGCGCCGGGCCAAGGTCATCAGCGCAGAGGGCGAATTCCAGGCCGCGGACAAGCTGGCCCAGGCGGCGTCCATCATCGCGTTGCACCCCGAGGCGCTGCAACTGCGCTATCTGCAAACCATCCGCGAGATGGCTTCGGAAAGCTCCTCCACGGTGTTGCCCATTCCGCTCGACCTGCTGCGCGGGCTGTTGCCCAAGGGGTAGGCATGCCGCGCGTTCGTCTGCGCCATTGGCATGGACGGCGTCAGGAGCAGGTTTCCGCAGGCCAGATATGGCCAGAGCAGGCCAGAGCAGGCCAGATATGGCCAGAGCAGGCCAGAGCAGGCCAGAGCAGGCCAGACCAGGTAAGGGCAGGGCGGTTCGGTATGCGGTGACGCCGCAGGCCAAACCGCCTTTCCCTTGTGGCCGTCTTTCGCTACTCTCGCCCTGTCGTCACGCCGTCACCACCTTCTTCTTACGGTGAGCGCGACCGCCCCGTATCAGGCGTGTGCCGCGCCAGCCCACGCAACACCATCACAGGACGCCATCATGCATATTCTCGTTACCGGCGCTGCCGGGTTCATCGGGTATCATCTTTCCCGCCGTTTTCTGGAGGCCGGGCACACCGTGGTGGGCCTGGACTGCCTGAACGACTACTACGACGTGCAGCTGAAGAAAGACCGCCTGAAGCAGTTGGAACCGTATCCGGGCTTTGTCTTCGCCCAGCTGGATATGGCCGATGATGCGGGCATGGATGCCCTGTTTGCCGAACAGAAGTTCACCCATGTGGTCAATCTGGCGGCTCAGGCCGGTGTGCGCTATTCGCTCAAGAATCCTCGTTCGTACGTGCAGTCCAACCTGGTGGGCTTCGGCAACATTCTGGAAGGCTGCCGCCACAATGGCGTGCAGCACCTTGTGTATGCCTCTTCCAGTTCCGTCTACGGGCTGAACACGGCCATGCCGTTCAGCGTGCACCACAACGTGGACCATCCCATCAGCCTGTACGCCGCCTCCAAGAAAGCCAACGAGCTGATGGCCCACACGTACAGCCACCTGTACCGCCTGCCCACCACCGGGTTGCGTTTCTTTACGGTTTACGGGCCGTGGGGCAGGCCGGACATGGCCCTGTACCTGTTCACCAGGGCCATTCTGGAAGGCAAGCCCATCAACGTGTTCAACGAAGGGCGCATGCGCCGGGACTTCACCTACATCGACGACATCGTGGAAGGTGTTGTGCGCGTGACGGAACGCACCCCGCAGCCCAACCCGGAATGGCGGGGCGACGCGCCGGACCCCTCCACCAGCCCGGCCCCGTACCGCATCTACAACATCGGCAACAACAATGCCGTCGAGCTTGGCCGGTTCATAGAGATTCTGGAAGACTGCCTTGGCCGCACGGCCGTGCGCAACCTGATGCCCATGCAGCCCGGCGACGTGGAGGCCACCTACGCCGATGTGGACGACCTGATCCGCGATACGGGCTTCAAGCCGCATACGCCCCTGGAGCAGGGCATAGAAGCCTTCGTGCGCTGGTTCCGCGACTACTACAAGATGTAGCCCTGTCGTGCGGCCGTCTGTCTCCCATCTCGCTGCGTGAGGGGTGCGTCCGGCGTTTTTCTTCTTTGTTCAGGCCGCATTGCCATGCATGCGTAACGGGCGCCTTCCGCAAGGATGGCACCCGTTGTTTCATGTGAAACTTCACATCTTGCTGGAATGGTTCTTTGTTGTTTCCAGTTGATGTCTGCGGCTGTTCGGTTCCGCAATGCCGTTACGCCTTTGGCTCTTTTTTCTGGCCGCGCGGCGCGGTGAAAAGGTAGGGCAGGCTTGTTGGCGAATGCTTTTGGCTGTCGGCATCTCTGATCGGGAATGTCTCCACTCGTGCCCGTTCTGCCTGCTCTGCCTGTTCTGCGCGCAATGTTCGTGGCCTGTGCGGCCAGGCTGAGTGGTTTCGCGCGTGTGGTCATTCCTGGTTCTGTATTCTATCGATATGTCAGTCTATGTTGACGAATCAAGGCTCGCCAGGCCATGACGTTCAACTTTTGCGTTAACGTTTTGCGTGTTGACAGGGTGTCGTGCCTCAACTAGCTATAGCGCTGTGCTTGGCGAGCCCGGCGGTCCTTTTTCCCGCCGTTTTCCCCCTCCGGCGCGCGCACGTTTCATGTGAAACATGAATTTTGCCTCTTACCCCAACAGGATAGGCAGCCGTGGCACGAATCATCGCAGTCGCCAACCAGAAGGGCGGCGTGGGCAAGACCACCTCTTCGCTCAACCTTGCCGCATCTCTCGCCATCATGGAAAAAAAGGTGCTGCTGGTCGACTGCGACCCGCAGGCCAACTCCACCAGCGGTCTCGGCATCGACCAGGAGGAAGTGCGTCACAACCTCTACTCGGTGTTCTTCCAGCCCGATGAGGTGGTAGAGGCCATCTACCCCACCCAGACGCCGTACCTTTCCATCCTGCCTTCCACTACCGACCTGGTGGCGCTGGAGCTGGAACTGGTGGACAAGATGGCGCGGGAATACTACCTGGCCGACCTGCTGAAGCCGCTGGACTCCCGGTTCGACTACATCATACTTGACTGCCCGCCGTCGCTGGGGCTGATCACCCTGAACGCACTGTGCGCCGCGCGCGAGTTGCTGATACCTCTGCAGTGCGAATTCTTCGCGCTGGAAGGCATCGTCAAGCTGCTGCAGACGTACGAGCAGGTGAAGAAGCGGCTGAACCCCGGCCTGTCGCTGCTGGGGGTGGTGCTGACCATGTATGACGTGCGCAACAAGCTGTCGCGCCAGGTGAAGAACGAGGTGCGCAAGTGCTTCCCGGATCACCTGTTCGAAACGGTCATTCCGCGCAACGTGCGCCTGTCGGAGGCGCCCAGCCACGGCAAGTCCATCATCCACTACGACATCAAGTCCAAGGGGGCGGAATCGTATCTGGCGCTGGCCAAGGAAGTGGTGCTGCGCAGGCCGCAGCGACGCGAAGGGCAGGGCGGGTAGATTTGAAGGCGGTTCGCCGCGCGGATGCGCGGCGAACCGTGTCTATTTGGGGCTGGCGGGCGTGAATTCGAAACAGATGTGGTCCTTGAAGTGCTTCTTGCGCACGGCGGCGCCACACTTCACGCAGTCGAAGACCAGCATGCCGCTCAGGGTTGCGTTGCGCAGCCGGAACGGGTGAAAAGGGTCGTGCTCCCAGTCTTCCGTGGCGGCGCCGCAGCAGTCGCAGTGCACGTCGGCGCAGAAAGGATACTTGAAATCCCAGTAGTCCTTGAAGGTCTGCCAGTCGTCCATGGGTTCCGGCCTGGCAGTGGGGTACATTTTTTCCAGGGCCTGCTCCAGCAACGGCGCCACCTTGTGCTGCACGGCGGCCCACACCTGCGGGCTCAGCAGTACGCCGTAGAGTTCGCCATGGCGGTCGTGCAGGTGCACCACATGCGCTTCACGTTCGGTCATCCGGTTGCCACTCCGTAAGGGTGTTTGTTCATCAGTCCACAGATTTAGATAAAGATTCGGGTCAATGCGGACCAAAGTCAAGGAGAACACGATGGCAGGACCTTCGCGCGGATTAGGCAGGGGACTCGATGCCCTGTTCAAGGGATATCAGGAACAGCCCAAGCCCTCGGACATCCGCACGCTGCCCCTGCGCGCGCTGCGCCCCAACCCCGGCCAGCCCCGCAAGATGTTCACGGAAGCGGCGCTGGAAGAGCTGGCCGCCTCCATCCGCAGCCAGGGCGTGTTGCAGCCCCTGCTGGTTCGGCCCATCCCGGGTACGGAAGGGCAGGCCGAGGGTGCCCCCCAGGCCTACGAGATCGTGGCGGGCGAGCGCCGCTGGCGGGCCAGCCAGATGGCCGGGCTGCGCGAAGTGCCCGTGCTCATCCGCGAACTGACCGACCAGGAAACGCTTGCCGTCGCGCTTATCGAAAACTTGCAGCGCGAGGACCTGAACCCCATGGAAGAGGCGCTGGCCATGCAGGAACTGCGCGAGCAGTTCGGCCTGAGCCAGGAAGATCTGGCCCAGAAGCTGGGCAAGAGCCGTCCTGCCGTGGCCAACACCTTGCGCTTGCTGCACCTGCCGGAAGCCGCCCGCGAAGACCTGCGCGAGGCGCGTCTTTCCGCCGGGCATGCCCGTGCCCTGTTGACGGTTACCGACCCGGAGCCGCAGGACACCCTGCGTCGCCGCATCCTGTCGGACAGGCTTTCGGTGCGCGAGGCTGAAGCAGCTGCCGCCCATTGGCGGGACCGCGGCGCCCTGCCAGAGCCGCTGGCCGTGCCTCCCAAGCGTGAGGAGCCTCGCCCCGTTCGTCCGTCGCATCGCGTAGCCCCGGCCATGCGCAGCCTGCAAGGCCGCCTGCACGAGGCGTTGAGCCTGCGCGTATCGGTAAGCGGCACGGAAGACAAGGGCAAGATCACCCTCAATTTCGAATCGCCCGAGCAGCTTGCGCAGCTGCTGTCGCGGCTTGGTCTGGAGCAGCAGTAGGGCGTCACTGCCCTTGAGTCTGCCTTTGGTGTTCGTATTACATTTTGCAGGATGTATTGATGGTCAACTACAGCATCAATGGCGCTGCCCTCGGCGCGCTGGTGTCCCGGCTTGCGGGCGCCCGCGTGTGCGTGGTGGGCGACGTGATGATCGACGAATACCTGGTGGGCGACGCGCAACGCATTTCGCCCGAAGCCCCCGTGCCCGTCATCAGCGTGTCCGAGGACCGGCATCTGGTGGGCGGTGCGGGCAACGTTGCCAAGAACATCCGTACCCTGGGCGGCGTGCCGCGCCTGGTCAGCGTATGCGGCAACGGGCCGCGATCCGCGCTGCTGCGTCGGGTGCTGCGTGACGAGGGAGTGCACGCCGCGTTCGTGGAAATTCCGGGGCGACCCACGACGCTCAAGACTCGTGTCATAGCCCGGCAGCAGCAGATGTTGCGCATCGACCGCGAGGAAACCAGCCCCATCGGCGGGCAGCATCTGGAAGAATTGCTGCGGCTGGTGGATGCTGCAAGCGCCGATTGCAACGTTGTCATCGTGTCCGACTATGGCAAGGGCGTGGTGACCGGTGCGTTCATGGACGGCCTGGAAGCGCTGTGGGAGCGGCGCGGGACGCGCCCCGCCGTGTTGGTGGACCCCAAGACTCCCAATTTCCACCTGTACCGCAACGTGTTCATGCCCACGCCCAACGCCAAGGAAACCAGCGAAGGCGCACACCTGCCCACTGGCACGCGCGAGGAAATCCTGGCTGCCGGGCGCGCCATTTTCGACACGCTGCACTGCCAGCATCTGCTGACAACCCTTGGCCCCAAGGGCATGGCCCTGTTCGAGGCGGCAGACAAGGTCTGGCACATCCCCACCACCGCGCGCAGCGTGTTCGACGTGACCGGCGCCGGGGATACGGTGATTGCCACGGTGGCACTTGCCCTGGCCGCAGGGGTGGATTTGTTGGAAAGCTGCGTGCTGGCCAACTACGCTGCGGGCATTGTGGTAGGGCAGGTTGGGGCGGCATCGGTGCTGCCGGATGAACTGCGCGAGGCCATTGCCACCCTGCCGGTGCCGCATGTGGACCGCTGGGCCTGAGCAGTCGTTTCTTTTGGGTTTTCAGCAGGGCTTCCGAAAGGGAGCCCTGCTTGTTTTAGTGACAATGTGCGATTTCACGTGAAACACGAAGTGTAAACGCAAGCCAAATCGTAATACGATTCGATGGTAAGGCAGAGGGGCGTGCCGTAAGGCGCGCAACGCCTGCATGCAGGGCGGCGGTGGTGCGCGGGCCGCTATGGCCCGCTAAGGCAAGTCACGCGCGGCGAGAGCCAGGGCATTGCCGATTGAACGCCAGAGGGGTATGCGCAGAAAAACTCTCGGCAGCGCCGGGTGTCCGCGCGTCCGGGTGTTTGTGTTTTTTCCATGGCGCGCGCAGCGCGCCCGAGCCTGTCTTCATCAGTATGCCGGAGGTACAATGGACGCCATAACGCTCATTGCCGAGCGGCGCATAGCCGAGGCGCAGGAAGAGGGCGCGTTCGACAACCTGCCGGGTGCAGGACGCCCGCTGGACCTGGACGACGACTCCATGGTGCCCGAAGACTTGCGCATGGCCTGCAAGGTGCTCCGCAACGCGGGCTACCTGCCTCCGCAGTTGGATACGGCCCGCGAGATTCAGACGGTGATGGACCTGCTGGAAAATTGTTCGGACGAGCGCGAGAAGTACCGCCAGATGCAGAAGCTGAACCTGCTGCTGCGCAAGGTGGGAGCCAGCCGGAATCGACCGCTGAACTTCGAGGAGTACGAAGCGTATTACCGAAACATGGTCAATCGGATGCGCGTAGCGGGGCAATCTGCCGGTAATGACACTGACGAAGTGTAACCGGAGGGCGGCGGATGGTCGCCCTCCGCATGCCGGCACACGCAAAGGGCGCCCGGAGCAGACATCTCCGGGCGCCCTTTGCGCAGGCAGGAGGGACGCGCGCGGTTACCCCTTGCGCAGCACCACGCCGAAAAAGAATTCCCGGGCCGGGGTATCGGCGGGCGTGGTGTATTGCACCTCGACAGAAAGAGGGATGCCTCCGGACCCGGCGACGGACAGCAGGCGTTCCACCTGGGCCTCGTTTTCCGCCGGGTTCAGGGTGCAGGTGATGTACACCAGCCGACCGCCCGACGGCAGCACGGACAGCGCGGCATCCACTATCCTGCCTTGCAGCGCGGCAAGCGCATCAAGGTCGGCTGGCGTGCGGCGCAGCTTGATGTCCGGGCGGCGGGAAAGGGTGCCCAGGCCGGAACACGGCGCATCGATGAGGATGGTGCGGAAGGTGCCCGGTCTGGCCGTTGCGTCTTTGGTGTCTGGCGTGGCTGACAGGATTGGCATGGCCGACCCTTCCGGACCGGCTGCTGCGCTGGAGGCGACCTCCGTGCATGGCGGCTGCGTTGCAGATGCCCGGGCAATGGCGGGTTCCGCAAGCCCCAGCCGCCCGGCGTCCGCGCGCAGACCGCGCAGGCGTCCCGCATTGGGGTCGCTGCACAGACGCACGTCCACCCCGCGCTCAAGCAGGGCCAGCGCCTTGCCGCCGCGTCCGCAGCAGGCATCCCACACCGGGCCTTCCCAGGTTGCCGGGCGCAACGCGTCCAGCACTTCCTGCGATGCGGCTCCCTGGCGCGACACCAATCCCTCGCGTTCGAGCGCGGCCACTTCCGCCGGAAAGCCGCCCACGGGAAACATCACCCCGGCATGGCCGCAGGCGGTGCCGCCGTGATCGGCAATCAACCGGTCACGCAATGCCTGCCAGCCGGGTCGGGCGGCATTGACGCGCACCGCCGGGGCCGGAGCCTGAGCGCTGGATGCCAGCAGATCGGCGGTTCGGTCCATGCCGTATGCCTCACACCACAGGTCCACCAGCCAGCGCGGGGCGGCATGGCACACGGACAGGAAATCCCGCGAGTCCGACTGGCCTTCGCGGTATAGTTCCGCGTTGCGGGCGTCGTCACCCAGCCGGGCCACATTGCGCAGCACCGCGTTGGCCAGCTTGCCGAGGCCGAGGCCGAAACGCTGGCGGATGTGCGTGACGGCCCAGTCCACCGCCGCGTAGTCGGGGATGCGATCCAGGTGCACGATTTCGTGCGCGGCCACGCCCAGGGTCAGCAAGGCCTCTGGCGGCAGCTTGTCCGGGGCTGTCAGGAAGCGGCGCAGGAGCCACGAAATGCGGATTTCCGACCGCAGGTATCCGTAGACGAGTTCCGTGGCCAGGGCGGCGTCCTGGCGCGAAATTCGGGCATGCCGCATTGCGGAGTCAGCCAGAGTGGCGGCAGTGGCCTTTGGCGCAGATGGTGCACTCTTTTTGGCAGACGTGTCACTTGCTGTCGCGCGTGTGCCTGCCCCACTGTGTGGGGCAACATCGGCAAGCACGCCATCCAGCGCTGCCTGAACTTCCTGTCCCTTGCGGAGCACCTTGTCCAACGCCGCCAGGGCTGCGGCACGGGCAGGGGGCAGGGGCGAACCCTTTGCGTGAGGCTGGGAACGTCGGGTGCTCATTGCGGGTCCGAGGAGGCGGCGGGGTCCGAGACGGTGGGGGATGCCGCAGGCGCGTCGCCGGAAGTGCGACGGTTGGCGACGCTGGCGGCGCTGGCACAACCATCCTCCCGGTTGTCCCCGTCCTGTCCGTTATCCGGCCCAAAGGTGGCCTCCGCAACGGCACCGGGGGCGGATGCGCCCGCACAGGCCATATCCGCCTTCGCAGTTTCAGGCGGCAGCACGTTCAGGAAGTGGCGCAGGGCCTTTTCCACGTTGGTCAGGCTGACCAGCGTATCCAGGCAGGGACCGTTGGGCCGCTCGTTAAGCACGCCGTACACGGGAATGGGGTGGGTGTCCTGAATGCCGCTGGCAAGGTCGCGTTCGCAGGCCACGGCAATGATCAGCCGGGGGCGCTCCTTGACCACGATGCGCCGGGCGATGGTGCCGCCGGTGGCGATGGCCAGCTTGACCCCGTAGCGGTCGCGCAGGGCCAGCAGTTGCTCTATGGGGCACTGGCCGCAACGTTTGCAGTGGTCCACGCCGTAGGTCAGGCGAACCGCGCAGTTGCTGGATTGCAGGCAGTGCGGCAGCAGGATCAGCACGTCGGACGGGGCAAAGCTGCCCGTCTCGCCGCGCACAAGCTCGTTGTTGACCTTGATGAACGAGTGACGCACCTCTTCGCGCGAGATGCCGAACAGCCGCCCCAGCAGTTCCATGAGCGGCAGGAACAGCTTTACCGCCACCCCGCGCACCCGCTGCGAGCCGAACCAGGGCCGCCCGGTGTAGATGTGCAGCACAAGGCCCAGCGTGGCCCACACGATAAGCGCGATGCAGGCCACCAGCAGGGCGCCGGTGATGTCCGGCACCAGCGGATGGATGTTGCCCAGCCCGATGTACGGGATGACCCACCCCACCAGCAGCACCAGGCACAGGGCGCCGGACGTCAGGCTGATGAGCCCGATGAACAGCCGCTTGCGGGCGCCGTGGTAGTCCTCTCGCGGGAGGGAATCCGGGTTCTTGCGGATGGGCATGGACATGGTTTTCGTGCTTGCGGAATGCGGAAAGGGGTGGAAACGCGATGGCCGGTGACGGTTCGGATATGCTCCGGGGCCGGTCATGGCCGTTGCGTGGTCAGGCAGTTTCCGGACAGATGCCGAATGCCGCCAGATGCCGCCAGATGCCGCCGAATGCGCGTCAGGTCCGGCCACGCCGGCAAGGTTGTATCCTTGGACGGGGGCTATGCCAGCGTCAGCGGCCTACACGCACACGGCAAGGCCGCCGTCGCACTCGCAGGCGTTCAGGTAGCCGCACAGAAAGGCGCGGGCATCCATGGGCTTACGGTCTGCCGGGCGGATGGAATCCACAAGGTACAGCCGGTCGGCGCAGGCGATGGCCAGTTGCTCGTCCACCAGCCCGACTATCGTGCCTGCGGCAGCCCCCTCGTATTCCGGGGCATCCGAAAGCAACGGGCCGATGCGGCCGGGGCCAAGGGCCACGCGCAGTTCCTTCTGGACCGTACCGCTCTGGAGCCCCTGGCTCTGTCGCTGGATGGTGCAGTACGCGCCGGGCCACGGGGTTACCCCGCGAATGTGCGCGTGCACCTGCGCGGCGGGGTGGTTCCAGTCAATGAGGCCGTCTGCCTTGGTCAGCTTGGCGGCGTAGGTGGCCCGGTCATGGTCCTGCGGAATGGCAATGGCGGTGCCGTCGGCCAGCTTGCCCAGGGCCACGGTCAGCAGCCTGCCGCCAAGGTCGGCCAGCTGGTCGTGCAGGTCGCCCGCAGTGTCGTTGATGTCGATGCCCATGGCCTTTTGCAGCAGCATGGGACCGGTATCAAGGCTGGCCTCCATGCGCATGATGGTCACGCCGGTCACGGCGTCCCCGGCCATCACGGCGCGCTGGATGGGCGCGGCCCCGCGCAGGCGCGGCAGCAGCGAGGCATGCACGTTGATGGGGCCAAGGCGCGGGATGTCCAGCACAGATTGCGGCAGGATAAGCCCGTAGGCAGCCACCACCAGCACGTCGGGTCGCAGGGAACGCAATTCCGCAACGGCTTCCTCGGTCTTGAAATTCAGGGGCTGGTACACCGGCACGCCGTGCTCGATGGCCAGCATCTTGACCTCGGGCGGGCGGCACTGCTGGCCGCGCCCGCAGGGGCGGTCCGGCTGGGTGTACGCGGCGATCACCTCGCAACCGTCCCATTCCAGCAGGTGGCGCAGGGTCACGGCGGCAAAGCCCGGCGTGCCCATGAACACGATGCGCAGGGGCTCACGCGGGGCGGCAGGGGCCGTCGCCACGTGTTCGCCTTCGGTGGTGGCGTTGCCGCCCTGCATGATGTCCTGCACTGCGTCCTGCCCGGCCATGCTAGCGCGCTCCCGTGCGCGACCTGGCCGCCGCCGTGGGCATGGGCCGGGGCGCGTTCTTCTGCATCTTCTTGACGCGCGAATCGTACAGGGTGCGCTTCAGCCTGCTGATGTGGTCGATGAACAGGGTGCCCTTCAGGTGGTCCACCTCGTGTTGCAGGCACACGGCCAGCAGGCCGTCTGCGTCCATGCACACCTCGTTGCCGTCCAGGTCGCGCGCGGTAAGGCGCACGGTGTCGCTGCGGGTGACCGTGGCGCGGTAGCCGCCGGGCACGGACAGGCAGCCTTCTTCCGAGTCGACCTTGTCGCCGGTCAGCTCCAGCCGGGGATTCACGAAGGTCATCAGCGCCTCGCGTTTTTCCGGGCCGGACACGTCCACCACGATCAGGCGGCAGTGCTCGCCCACCTGGGGCGCGGCAAGACCAATGCCGTCCTGCCGGTACATGGTTTCGGCCATGTCGGCGGCGAGTTGGCGGATTTCGTCGGTGATCTCGGTGAGGTCCTCGCATTCGACGGCAAGGCGCGGATCGGGATATTGCAGCACTTCTCGGATCATGGGCGGTCCTGTGATGGGGGCGTTTGATGCGGTCACCCTACGGTAAGCACGCCGTGCGGGCAAGGAAAGGGCAAAGGCGCGTGCCCCGTCCACCGGGCGATGCCGGGCTAAGCGAGGCAATGGGCGCTGGTGGGTGATACGGGCGGCAGGGGCTACGAAGCCAGCGGGGAAACAGCGGGGGAGGAAGAGTGTTCCCTTCCTCCCCCGTGATCAATCCGATATGGCGGGCTAGCCTTGCGCGGCGTCCGTGGGGGTCGCGTCCTTGGCGGCTTCCTTGCCCGTCTCGCGCAGGCGCAGGCCCAGGTCGCGCAGCTGGCGGGCGGACACGGTGTCCGGGGCCTGGGTAAGCAGGCAAGTGGCCTTCTGCGTCTTGGGGAAGGCGATGACGTCGCGGATGGACGAAGAGCCGGTCAGCAGCATGGCCAGACGGTCCATGCCGAAGGCGATGCCGCCGTGCGGCGGTGCGCCCATTTCCAGCGCCTGGTTCAGGAAGCCGAACTGCGCTTCCGCGTCTTCCGGCGAGAAGCCGAGAGCCGCGAACATGCGGCGCTGCTTTTCCGCAGTGTGGTTGCGGATGGAGCCGCCGCCAAGTTCGTAGCCGTTCAGCACCATGTCGTAGGCGCGGGCGCGGGCCGCCGCCGGGTTCTCGACCATGACGTCCATGTGGCCGTCCTTGGGCGAGGTGAACGGATGGTGGCAGGCCACGTAGCGCTTTTCTTCCTCGTCATATTCGAACAGCGGGAAGTCGGTAACCCACAGGAAGTTGAAGGCGTTCTCGTCGATGAGGCCCAGATGCTCGCCAAGGCGCACGCGCAGGTTGCCCAGCGCGGCGTTGACCATGCCCGGCGCGCCCGCCTGGAAGAACACGATGTCGCCGGTTTCAAGGCCAAGGGCTTCCTTCAGCCCGGCGCGTTCCTGGTCGGACAGGAACTTGGCGATGGGCGACTGCCATTCCTCGGGGCGGATCTTGATCCAGGCCAGACCCTGCGCGCCGTAGATCTTCACGAACTCGGTGAATTCGTCGATTTCCTTGCGGGTCATGGTTTCGCCGCCGGGCACGCGCATGGCCTTGACCAGTTCCGCCGTGGCGAACAGCTTGAAGTTGGAACCGCGCACAATGTGCGTCACGTCCTGCAACTCCAGCCCGAAGCGGGTGTCCGGCTTGTCCACGCCGTAGCGGGCCATGGCGTCGTCATAGCTCATGCGCGGGAAGGGGGTGGCGACCTCGCGGTCCAGCGCGTCGCGGAACACGCGGGCCATCAGGCCTTCGGCCATGGCCATCACCTGTTCCTCGTCCACGAAGCTCATCTCGATATCGATCTGGGTGAACTCCAGCTGGCGGTCGGCGCGCATATCCTCGTCGCGGAAGCAGCGCACGATCTGGTAGTAGCGCTCCATGCCGGACATCATCAGCAGCTGTTTGAACAACTGGGGCGACTGCGGCAGGGCGTAGAACTGACCCTGGTTCAGGCGGCTGGGCACCAGGAAGTCGCGTGCGCCTTCCGGCGTGGACTTGGTGAGGTAGGGCGTTTCGATTTCCAGAAAGCCCAGCTCGTCCAGGTAGCGGCGGGTGGCCTGCGCGGCCTTGTGGCGCACGATGAAGTTGTTGGCCATGCGCGGGCGGCGCAGGTCGAGGTAGCGGTACTGCAGGCGCAGGTTTTCGCTGGCCTCGGTGCGGTCCTCGATGACGAAGGCGGGCGTCTTGGAGGTGTTCAGCAGCTTCCATTCGGAAACGTACACCTCGATCTCGCCGGTCTTCATGCCGGGGTTGGTCATGCCCTCGGGCCGGGGACGCACGGTGCCGCGAATGGCCAGCACGTATTCAGAGCGGATGACGTGCGCGCGCTCATGCGCGGCGGGATTGACGTCGGGGCTGAACACGATCTGGGTAAGGCCCTGGCGGTCGCGCAGGTCCACGAAAATGAGGCCGCCGTGGTCGCGGCGGTACTGCACCCAGCCCATCAGGCAGACTTCGGCCCCGGTGTCGGCGGCGGTCAGCGTGCAGCAATCGTGGCTGCGCACCCAGTCGCCCAGGGGTTCGATGTACTGCTGGTGTTCCTGTTGGACGTCAAGTTTCTGATCGCTCATGAACGGTTCCTTTGGATGTTTCCCGAGGATGACAAGTCGGAAAGGGACGGAAACGGGGTAGGAAGAGTACCGGTGAGGGGACCCTTTGCGGCAGCCGTTAGGTGAGCGCTTGCGCGAACCTTACGGATGGCGACCGCAACGCGGAAAGGGTCTCCCTCACCGGACCCCTCCCCCCCAAACTTTTCAAAAGGGTAGCGACAAATGCGGTCGGCACCCTCGCTAGACGTGGTTCACGGCATCACCCTGCGGCACGCTGCACTGCTCGCCGCTGTCCATGTCCTTGATGACCACGGTGCCGTTGGTCATCTCGTCGCCGCCCAGCAGCAGGGCCTTGCGCGCACCGGTGCGACCGGCCTGGCGCATCTGGCCCTTGATGCCGCGTGCGGCAAAGGACACCTCGCCCGCCTTGCCCGCTGCGCGCAGTTCCTGCGCCAGCAGCATGGCCGCGTCCGCGGCAGCCGGGTCCAGTACGGCAATGTAGAAATCGGGCCGCTTCTTCTCCAGCGCGGGCAGCATCAGGGCCAGGCGTTCCATGCCGCAGGCAAAGCCCACGCCGGGCACGTCCGGGCCGCCCAGTTGGGCCACCAGGCCGTCATACCGCCCGCCGCCCGCCACCGACGATTGCGCGCCGATGGAGCCGGAAACCACCTCGAAGGTGGTGCGGTTGTAATAGTCCAGCCCGCGCACCAGGCGCGGGGTGAGCACGTAGTCCAGTTGCGCGGCGTCGAACACGCGCAGCACCGTGTCGAAGTGGGTGCGGCATTCCGGGCAGTTGTGGTCGATGATGCGCGGAGCGTCGGCGGTCAGCTCGCGGCAGGTGGGCACCTTGCAGTCCAGCACCCGCAGCGGGTTGGTGTCGATGCGGCGGCGGCAGTCCTCGCACAGGGCTTCGCGGTCGATGGACTCCAGAAAGTCGCGCAGCGCGGCCCGGTACACCGGGCGGCATTCGCGGCAACCCAGCGAGTTCACCTGCAACGAAAGGTCGGTCAGCCCGAGCGCGCGCAGAAAGGTCATGAGCATCAGCACCAGCTCGGCGTCGGCCTGCGGCTCCTGCGGGCCAAGGCATTCGCAGTTGATCTGGTGGAACTGGCGCATGCGGCCCTTTTGCGGGCGCTCGTAGCGGAACATGGGGCCGGTGGTGAACAGCTTGGAGACCGGCTCCTGCGCGTGGCGGCCCGCATCGATGAAGGCGCGCATGACGCCCGCCGTGGCTTCCGGGCGCAGGGTCAGCGAACGGCCCTTGCGGTCGGGGAAGGTGTACATTTCCTTCTGCACCACGTCGGTCTCGGTGCCGATGGAGCGGCAGAACAGTTCGGTGCGCTCCAGCAGCGGGGTGCGCAGCTCGGTGTAGCCGTAACGGCCAAACACCTCGCGCGCGGTGTTCTCCATGAAGGTGAACACGTCGCTGTCGGGGCTGAACATGTCGGCGAACCCCTTGATGGTGCCCACCTTGTCGCCCGTAACCTTTTGCGTGGTCTTGTCGGCGGCGGTCTTGTCGGAATTGTTGGTGCTCATGGCTCGCTTCCGGATGCAGGCTTGCGCGGCAGGGGGCATGCGCACGGCACGCCGCACCCCGCCGGTGCGGAAACAGCCATGGATAGTCCAATGGGCGGGTATTGTCAAAATCGTAGAATATCATGCGCGGGGCTGGGGTAGGATGCCGCTGGCGGGCGCGGATAGTGTGCCGCGCGGCGGTACCGGCCACGCGATATGACACGGGAAAATCCTGGCGGGAGAGCCAGGGATGAGTCTGCGCGGGGCCGTAACCGCGCCCGGCTATTCCCCGTGCTTGTCGCGGCAGGAAAACCCGTCCGTTGCTGTCTGGCGACCGGGCGCCATGCGTGACACGGCGGCCTTGCCCGTGCGCAGCACCAGCGGGGTGACCGGCATGCGGGGGCCAAAGTCCATGCGCATGGCCACGTACGCGCCGAACGGCCAAAGGCTGATCCAGCCGTTCAGCATCTCGAACAGGCGCGATTCGCGCCAGGTGCAGGCCGGTCCGTGCAGCACCGAGCGCATGGTGATGGAGGAGGACACCCCCGTGCCGCGCACCAGCGCATACATGGAAGGGATGCTGAACCAGTGCGCCTGCCGCAGCAAGGAGCCGCGCAGCCCCGGCACCGGCAGGCCATGGGTGGGGTAGTAGGGCGATACCCGGTTCAGAAAGCCCACCAGCACCCCGCGCGAGGCCACCCGGAACGCTTCGGCCAGCGCCGCCGCAGGGTCGGGCATGAACTCCAGGCTGGTCAGCAGGGCCACATAATCGAACGCATCGTCGTCGAATGGCAGGTGGTCCGCCACGCCCAGGTGAAAGTCCGCCCGGCAGTTCATGCGCTCGCGCGCGGCCTCCAGCATGGCCTCGCTGCTGTCCAGCCCCGTGACGTCGAACCCCGCCTCCCAGAACGATTCCAGAAACACCCCCGGGCCGCAGCCCACCTCCAGCAGGGTGTGCCCGCGCCGGGGCCAGCCAGACACCATGTGGTGCAGCAGCCGCTGCTCGTGCCGTACCGCAAACGCCCCCTTGGGCGTCTCCAGCCACTGCATGTAGCCCCGCACCGTGTCCGCGTCCCACCGCTGATTCATGCGCCTCCCCATTGTCTCCGGCATCCGGTTTGGGCGCAGCATACGCCAAGACCCCCCGCGCGAAAAGGGTGTGGAGCTACAGGAAGGAGGAGAGGAAGAAAGAACCGGGGGCGGGGAAACCCACTTTTCCAAAAGTGGGTTTCCCCGCCCCCGGACCCCCACCCCTTCCCACAAAACGTTTCAATTGGGGACTCCATGGGATTTCGCAAGACTTATCCGCAATGCGTATCCCGCCCCAATTAAAAAGTTTGGGAGGTAGGGGGTCCGGGGGAAGGAACCTTTTTCAAAAGGTTCCTTCCCCCGGTTGGTCTTGAATTATTCTATTCGCTACACCCCGTCACGCACCCGTGCGGCGGCGGCCACGAGGTGGGCGAGGCTGGCGCGGGTTTCGGGCCAGTCGCGAGTTTTCAGGCCGCAGTCGGGGTTGGCCCACAGGCGGTCCAGGGGCAGGACGCGGGTGGCGGCGCGGAGCAGGGTTTCCATTTCGTCGATGGAGGGCACGCGCGGGCTGTGGATGTCGTACACGCCGGGGCCGACCTCGTTGAGGTAGGCGTGGGTGGCAAAGATATCCAGCAGTTCCATGCGGCTGCGGCTGGCTTCCAGGCTGATGACGTCGGCGTCCAGGGCGGCCACGTGGTCGATGATGTCGTGGAAGTCGCAGTAGCACATGTGGGTATGGATCTGGGTGGCGTCCTGCACGCCGGACGAGGCCAGGCGGAACGCGCCCACGGCGGCGTCCAGGTAGGCGGCGTGGGCGGCGCGGCGCAGGGGCAGCCCCTCGCGCAGGGCGGGTTCGTCGATCTGGATGACGCCGATGCCGGCGGACTCGAGGTCGGCCACCTCGTCGCGGATGGCGAGAGCGAGTTGGCGGAAGACAACGGGCCGGGGCACGTCATCACGGACAAAACTCCAGCAGGCGATGGTGACCGGGCCGGTGAGCATGCCCTTGACCGGCTTGTCGGTAAGCGACTGGGCATGGGTGATCCAGCGTACGGTCATGGGGCCGGGACGCGAGACGTCGCCGTAGAGCAGGGGCGGTTTGACGCAGCGGGTGCCGTAACTCTGCACCCAGCCGTTGGCGGTGATGCAGAACCCGCGCAACTGCTCGCCGAAGTATTCGACCATGTCATTGCGCTCCGGCTCGCCGTGCACCAGCACGTCCAGCCCAAGGGCCTCCTGCTCGCGGATGGCGGTGGCGATGGCCTCGCGCATGGCGGCGTCATACTGGGCCTCGGTGATCTGGCCGGTGCGCAGCTTGCGGCGCTGGGCGCGGATGTCGGCGGTCTGGGGGAACGAGCCGATGGTGGTGGTGGGCAGCACGGGCAGGCGCAACGCGGCGCGCTGGGAGGTGATGCGGGCGGTGTAGGGCGTGGCGCGCCAGCCCATTTCCGGGGTGACGGTGCCAACGCGGACCGCAACGGCGGGGTCGTGGATGACCGGGCTTGCGGCGCGCGCGGCCAGCGCGGCCCGGTTGCGGGCAAGGGCGGCGGCGGTTTCCGGCGCGTCGGCGCGGCCATTCAGGTCGCACATGTCGGCCACCAGACGCACCTCGGCGCACTTCTGTCTGGCAAAGGCCAGCCACTGCGCCACTTCCGGGTCCAGCCCGGTTTCGGCATCAAGGTCCACGGGGCTGTGCAGCAGCGAACAGGACGGGGCCACCCACACCCGGTCCGGACCAAGGGCGGCCACGGCGTCACGCACCGGCGCGGCGGCCTTGTCCGCGTCCACGCGCCAGACATTGCGGCCATTGATGACCCCCAGGGAAAGCGCAATGCCGGATTGCGGCAACGCCGGGTCGCCCGTCTGTTTCTGGGGCGCGCGGGTCAGGATGTCCAGTGCCGGGGCCAGATCTTCCGGCCCGCGCACCAGGTCCAGGTGCAGCACGTCCACAGGGAGGGACAGTGCCGTTGCCAGGTTGTCGCCCACCGGAGCGAAGTAACTGGCCAGCAGCAGGGTGGCGTCCGGCACGGCCACGCGCAGTCGGGCATAGGCGGGCACGAAGCGCGAGCGGATGTCGTCGGCCAGATCCAGCGACAGGATGGGTTCATCCAGCTGGATCAACGGGCAGCGGGCGGCCACATCGCGCAGCAGCGCGCCGTAGGCGTCGAGCAGGGCGGGCAGCAGCGACCAGCGGGTGCCGCCGTCCACGCGTTTGGACAACCACAGAAAGGTCATGGGGCCGGGCAGCACCGCCTTGGGGGTGAAGCCAGCCGCCAGCGCCTCGTCGATCTGGGCCAGCAGGGGGGCGGCCTCTGGCGCGAAGGTGGTAGCCGCGTCCAGTTCCGGGACCAGGTAATGGTAGTTGGTGTCGAACCACTTGGTCATTTCCAGCGGGGCCACGGGGTGGTCGCCGCCCTGGCCGCGCGCCATGCGGAACATCAGGTCGATGTCGCGGGGGGCGTCGCCGTTGCGGAAGCGCGGGGGCACCACGCCAAGCAGCAGGGCAGCGTCCAGGATGTGGTCGTACAGGGCGAAGTCGCCCACGGGCACCACGTCGATGCCCGCCTTGCGCTGGAGGGTCCAGTTGCGCAGGCGGATGGCGCGCGCGGCGTCCTCCAGTTGCTGCCGCGTGACGGCGCCTTTCCAGTAGTCCTCGACGGCCTTTTTCAGTTCACGGTTGCCGCCGATGCGCGGAAAACCAAGGGTGTGGGTACGCATTGCCACCTCCGGAATGCGTGAAGACAGGTGAGTGCGATTCGCGAGCGCGCCGCGCCGCAATGCAGCGGGCGGGCGCATGCCGGGGTCCGGTTCGCGCGGCCTTGGGCGGTGCGGAGGGGACGTCTTCCGACTGACGGGCGGTGGGTGAAAGGCTTCGTACCCACGCGAACGCCCTTGCGAGGGGCATCGCGTGGTCCAAAGCCGTGGCCCGCGCCCTTCCCGCCGAGCCGCTCCGACAGCCCCGTTGCCCGTGCGGGCAGGGGATCGCCGGATGGCGGTAGCGGTGGACGCGGGCGGCATGCCCGAACACGGCAGCGCGCCTGTACCGGATTCGCACCGGTTTCCGTTTCCCTTCCACGTTCGAGCATGCAGCGGTCTGCGTTGCTCGGGGATGATAACATCACTAAATCAGCAAATACTGATATAGTGATGGAGTGTCAAGCGCGAGAACAGGAATTTTGCAGCCCACACACTGCCGCCATGCAAAACGGCCCGCCGCACCGGATGGTGCGACGGGCCGTCAATGAATGCAGCGGAGTGCGGGCGTTTCTGCGGGCTACTTGCGGAACATGGCCCCGGTGGCCGCGCTGGTCACCTGGCGGGCATAGCGGCGCAGCAGGGGCGAAGTGACCGGCTTTTCCAGCGGCACAAAGGTTTCGCGCCGGGCTGCCAGTTCCGCCTCGTCCACCAGCAGGTCCAGCCTGCGGGCCGGAATGTCGATGAGGATGCGGTCGCCTTCCTTGACCAGCCCGATGTTGCCGCCGTCGGCAGCCTCCGGCGAAACGTGCCCGATGGCCGCGCCACGCGTGCCGCCGCTGAAGCGGCCATCGGTGATCAGCGCCACGTCCGCCCCCAGGCCCATGCCAGCAATGGCGGCGGTGGGCGACAGCATCTCGCGCATGCCGGGGCCGCCGCGCGGGCCTTCGTAGCGGATAATGATGGCGTCGCCTTTGCTGATCTTGCCGCCCATGATGGCGGCGTGGGCTTCGCCCTCGGAATCGAACACTCGGGCCACGGCTTCGCGCACCATCATTTCCGGCGCCACGGCAGACTGCTTGACCACCGCGCCCTGCGGGGCCAGCGAACCCTTCAGGATGGCGATGCCGCCCTGTGCCGAATACGGAGCGTCTACGGAATGTATTACATCCTGATTGAGCACGCGCGCGTTCAGCTCGGCCAGGTTTTCGGCCAGGGTCTTGCCAGTGACGGTCATGACCGAGGTATCCACCAGCCCCTTCCTGGTCAGTTCCGCCATCACCGCCGGGATGCCGCCTGCGGCGTGCAGGTCCTGGATGTGGTGGTGCCCGGCCGGGGAAAGCTTGCACAGGTTGGGGGTCTTGCGGCTGACCTCGTCGAAGATGTCCAGCGTCAGGTCCAGCCCGGCCTCGCCGAACACGGCGGGCAGGTGCAGCACCGTGTTGGTGGAGCCGCCCAGGGCCATGTCCACGGCCACGGCATTGGCCACCGCGCGCGGGGTGACGATGGAGCGCGGGGTGATGTTCTTTTCCAGCAGTTCCATCACCTTCATGCCCGCGTGCTTGGCAAGACGCACGCGCGCCGCCGTCACCGCCGGGATGGTGCCGTTGCCGGGCAGGGCAAGGCCCATGGTCTCGGCCATGCAGTTCATGGTGTTGGCCGTGAACATGCCCGCGCACGAACCGCAGCCGGGGCAGGCCGTTTCGGTCATCTCGTCCAGTTCGGCCATGGTCATGTCGCCGCGCTGCACGCGGCCCACGGCCTCGAACACGCTGATCAGGTCGGTGCGGCCCGCCAGGGTGCCGCCCGCCAGCATGGGGCCGCCGCTGACCATGATGGACGGAATGTCCAGCCGCAGCATGGCCATCAGCATGCCGGGCACCGACTTGTCACAGTTGGGGATGAACACCAGCGCGTCGAAGGGGTGCGCCGTGGCCATGATCTCGATGGAATCGGCAATGATCTCGCGCGACGGCAGCGAAAAATGCATGCCCTCGTGGTTCATGGCCAAACCATCACAGACCGCAATGGCCGGAAATTCCATGGGCGTGCCGCCCGCCGCGCGTACCCCGGCCTTCACCGCCTCGGCAATGGTGTGCAAATGCACGTGGCCGGGCACCACCTCGTTGGCAGAGTTCACCACGCCCACCAGCGGGCGCTTGATTTCCTCGCGCGTCAGCCCCAGGGCATGCAGCAGCGAACGGTGCGGGGCCTTCTCCAATCCATGGGTCATCTTCTTGCTGCGCATTGTCTGCGTCCTCTTGTTTGCCGAGAGTGCTGTTTTTGCGGGGGAGAGGAGGGGAGCTTTTACGGCAGCCGTTAGGTGAGCGCTTGGCGCGAACCTTACGGATGGCGATCGCATAGCGAAAAGCTCCCCTCCTCTCCCCCGCACCCCCTCTCCACCCCGCAAAACTTTTATTTGGTCAAAGTATGAAGTGTTGGCGGGGTGATGAAGATTTTGAGGCAGCTGTGAACGAACGGCGTAAACCCAAATAAAAAGTTTTGGGGATGAGGGGATGGGGGACCGGGGGAAGGGGAGAAGGCCCTTTTCCAAAAGGGCCTTCTCCCCTTCCCCCGAAAGTGCCTTGGGTTCTGAAAAACATGTACCCCTAGCGGCTGCGGACGGCAATCCAGCTGCCCAGAATGCCCATGAGCACGGGCACGGCCAGCAGCAGGGCGGCCTGTTCCGGCGGGGGCAGGCGCAGTTCCAGCAGCAGGGGCGGCACGTTGAGCGCGGTGCGGTAGCGCCAGTGGACAACAAGCAGCAGCAGGCAGGCCAGGCCACTGCCCAGCAGGCCTTGCAGCGCACCGGCCACCATCAGGGGCAGACGGATGTACCCGTTGCGCGCCCCCACCAGTTGCAGGATTTCGATTTCTTCCCGTCGGGTGGACAGGGTGAGCCGCACGGTGTTGCCCACCACCAGCGCCAGCACCACGCCCAGAAAGCCCACGGTGGGCCAGATCACGAAGCGGCTGGCCGAACGCCACGCCTTGCCCAGTTCGTCGCGCAGGGGCGATGCGGCCACGCGCTCTACGCCGGGCATGGCCTTGAGAAAACCCTGGGTTTCGGCGGTCCACTTTTCGGGGTCGGCCTCGCGCGGGGCAAAGGTCAGCAGGGCCGTAGGCGGCAAGGGGCTTTTGCCGGACAGAAAACCCATGTCCAGCCCGGTGGCCTGGCCACCCGTCTCGCCCATGCGGCGGGCCAGCGCCGTCAGCGCTTCGTCGGGGCTGTAGGTTTCCAGACTGGCCAGCCAGGGCATGTGGCGCAGTTCTTCCCATTGGCCGCGCACGTGGGTCATGTCCGTGCCGGGGCGCCAGTACACCTGGTACACCGTTTCCCCGCGCGAGGCACTGAGTTCGGCGTCCACCGTGGCCAGCGCCATCAGCAGCAGTCCGGACAGGAAGACCACCAGCGTTACCGCCGCCATGGACAGCAGTTGCGCCCACGGGTGCAGGAACAGGTCGGCCACGCCACGGCCCAGCAGGCGGAAGAAGGTGCGCATCAGAGTGACAGCCTGCCGTCGGGATTGCCGGGGCCATCGGAGCCGGTGTCGTCGCCCGAAGCGCCCGAATTTCGGGATGTTCCGGGAATGCCCGGCGCGTCCAGCCCGCAAGGGTCCATGCCCCCGCGCCCGTAGTCCCCGCCGCCCCCGTCGCCCAGATGCAGGCCGCCGTCGGCGCAGCGAAACACCTCGCCCCCCGGCCAGTTGGCGTGGGTGATCATGCCGTCGTCCAGCCGCAGCAGGCGCGCGTCCGGGTGGCGGCGGATCAGTTCCGGGCTGTGCGTGGCCAGCACCACGGTGGTGCCGTAGGCGTGGAACTGCATGAAGATGTCCATGAGCCGCAGCGACAGTTCCGGGTCCAGGTTGCCGGTGGGTTCGTCGGCCAGCAGCACCTGCGGGTTGACCACGATGGACCGGGCCACGGCCACCCGCTGCTGCTCGCCGCCGGAAAGTTCGCCGCCGGGCGTGTCCAGCCGGTTTTCCAGCCCCAGCGCACGCACCACGGCGCGCACCCGCCGCCCGATGTGCTGCGGCGCAAGGCCGCGCACTTCCAGCGGCAGGGCCACGTTGGCGTACACGCTGCGCTCCGGCAGGATCTTGAAATCCTGAAACACCACGCTCACCTGCCGCCGCAACAGCGGCACGGTGCGCCCGGAAAGGCGCGTCAGGTCGAAGCCCGCGACGGACGCCGCGCCGCGCTGTACCGGCAAGGCCCCGTGCAGAAGGCGCAGCAACGTGGTCTTGCCCGCGCCGGAAGGCCCGGAAAGAAACAGGAATTCGCCCTTTTCCAGCGAAAAGGACACGTTCTTCAGCGCCCAGTGGGTGCCGAAGGAATGGGACAGGTGGCTGACCTTGAGCATGCTGGCCGCATCAAAGCAAAGCCCGCGCGACTTTGCAAGGGGCAAGGGACAGGAGAGGCGTGGGGCGTGACCGGATGAAAAATATGGGGGGAGAGCCCAAATGAAAAGTTTTGGAAGATGGAGGTCCGGAGGAAGAAACCTTTTCCAAAAGGTTTCTTCCTCCGGTTATTCTTGCCTGATTTTTCCTACCCGCACTTGGTAAAGCCACAGCCGGGGCAGATGTAGCAGCCTTCCTGGAATACCAGGTCCTCGCCGCAATCGGGGCAGCGCTGCTTGTCCAGTTCGTTCACCGGGCCGTGGGGGGGCAGTTCGCCCCTCAGGTAGCGGTTTTCCAGCACCCACGAGATGGCGTCGGGGATGGACAGCAAGAGGCCCTTCTTCTGGAACACCGGGTGTTCGCCGCCAATGCCCTTGAGCTGCTGGACGATGTCGCGCACTTCCACGCCGGAGCGCAGGGCCAGCGACACCAGACGGCCTATGGCCTCGGCCTTGGCGGTGATGGACCGGCCCGACTTGCCGATGGTGGCGAACACCTCGAAGGGCTTGCCGTTGGCCTCGTTGACGGTCAGGTACATGGCCCCAAGGCCGGTGGGCACCTTCTGGGTGAAGCCGTAGACGATGTCCGGGCGCTGGCGCACGGCGCTCTTGTGGTCGCCGTCGTCCTTGCCCTCGTCCTTCTTTTCGCCCTCGCCGGTGCACAGCACCTGCACGGACTTGCAGCCGTCGCGGTACACGGTGACGCCCTTGCAGCCCTGCTCGTAGGCCATCCAGTAGATGGCGCGAATGTCGTCGATGCTGGCGGAGTTGGGCAGGTTCACGGTCTTGGACACGGCGTTGTCGGTGTACTTCTGGAAGGCGGCCTGCATGCGCAGGTGCCACACCGGGGCGATGTCCATGGCGGTCACGTATACCCGGCGCAGGTCTTCGGGCAGGTGGTCCATGGCTTGGATGGTGCCCTTTTCGGCCACGGCTTCCATCAGCTTCTTGCTGTGGCTGCCGGTGTCCTGCAGGGCCGCCTCGAAGTGGGGGTTCACCTCCACCAGGCGTTCGCCGTCCATGACGTTGCGCGAGAAGCACAGCGCGAACAGCGGTTCGATGCCCGACGAGCACCCGGCAATGATGGACAGGGTGCCGGTAGGCGCAATGGTGGTCACCGTGGCGTTGCGGTAGGGGCCCATGTCGCGTTCGGCAAAGGTCGATTCCGCATAGGCCGGGAAGGGCCCGCGTTCCTTGGCCAGCACCTTGGAGGCGGCGCGGCCCTCGTCCAGCACGAACTGCATGACGCGTTCGCCAAGGCCGATGGCTTCCTGGCTGTCGTAGGGAATGCCCAACTGGTACAGCAGGTCGGCCCAGCCCATGACGCCAAGGCCGATCTTGCGGTTGCGGTGCACGGTTTCGGTAATGCGCTCCAGCGGAAAGCGCGAGGCGTCGATGACGTTGTCCAGAAAGCGCACGCCAAGGTGGATGACCCGCTTCAGTTCCGCCCAGTCGACGGCCTTTTCCGGCGAGGGATGCGGCAGGCTGCCGTCCTTGGCCGTGGCCGCCGTGGGGGCAGAGGGGGTGCCGGGCACGAAGAACGCGGAAAGGTTGATGGACCCCAGGTTGCAGGCCTCGTAGGGCAGCAGCGGCTGTTCGCCGCAGGGGTTGGTGGATTCGATCTCGCCCTGCTTGGGGGTGGGGTTGTCGCGGTTGATACGGTCCAGGAACACGATGCCCGGGTCGCCGCTTTCCCAGGCCTTCTGCACCAGCATCTCGAAGACCTTGCGGGCCTTCAGCCGTTCGCGCACCTGGCCGGAGTGCGGGGCGACAAGGTCGTATTCCTCGTCGGCCTCCACGGCCTTCATGAAGGCTTCGGTCAGCCCCACGGACAGGTTGAAGTTGTTGAATTCGCCGTCGCGCTCTTTGGCGCGGATGAATTCGATGATGTCCGGGTGGTCGATGCGCAGGATGCCCATGTTGGCCCCGCGCCGGGTGCCGCCCTGCTTGATCTGCTCGGTGGCGGTGTTGAAGATGCGCAGGAAGGACACCGGGCCGGAGGCCACCCCGCCGGTGGAGCCCACGCGGGCCTCCTTGGGCCGCAGGCGCGAAAAGGAAAAGCCGGTGCCGCCGCCGGACTTGTGGATCATGGCGGCGTGCTTCACGGCGTCGAAGATTTCCTCGATGGAGTCGCCCACGGGCAGCACGAAGCAGGCGGAAAGCTGGCCAAGCTCCGTGCCGGCGTTCATCAGGGTGGGCGAGTTGGGCAGGAATTTCCAGCCGGTCATCAGGTCGTAGAATTCGCGGGCCAGCGCGTCGGCCTTGTAGGGCGACTTCTTGTACTTGCCTTCCTCGGCGGCAATGGCCCCGGCAATGCGCCAGAACAGCGTGCGGGCGTCTTCCTGCGGGGTGCCGTCGGGGCCCTTGCGGTAGTACCGCTTGGCCAGCACGACCTTGGCGTTGGGGTTCAGGGCCACGTCGGGCAGGGCTTCGGGCATGGCGGGCGGGGTGGGCAGGGGCTGGTTCGCTGGCGCTGTCATGTGGCTGTTTTCCGATGATGTTTTTGTAATTCGTTGAATTGGAATGGGAAATTTTTCGTGGGTGCAGTTGTGACCACACAGGGGTGTAACCCGCCGGAACGGGAAAATCCAGACTCTAGAATTTTTCCACAATCACTGCGCGGGGGCGGCAAGGTGGCGCGGCTACAGGGCGGACGTACGATATGACAATTTGCTGGCATTTCGTAATACGACATAATGCGCCGGAATATCGGGCGGAAAAAAAGATGCGCGAAAGGGGCGGGTGGGGAAAACAGGAGGTTGGCAAGGCAGCGAAATGTGGGGGCGGGGGGAACGGAGGAGCGGTGTCCGGAACCTTCGGGGGGATGAGGAGCGCCGCTGCACCCCCCCCCCCGTGCGGCCTGCATGCGGTGCAGGCGCCCCGCCGGGCGTGGCGGACTGACGCGCATGGCGGACGGGGGGGCCTGGGCGCGGTCATTGGCCCGGACCCCATGGGGTGGTGCCGCGCACCCGTCTCCGTGCGGCACCGCACGGAGGGAATGCCGACCGCGGGCGGTGGGGGCCGTGCCGCCGCGCCCGGCTATATCTACTACACCTGGTCGCGTACCCGCTGCCGCCGGTCGGCGATGACCCGGCCCAGCCAGTCGCGCAACTGGTCCAGGTCCTGCTGGTGAATCTTTTCGGAAGAATCCAGCAGCAGGCGCAGGGTTTCCACATCCTTGCGGATGGTGCCCACCTCGCCTTCGGCGGTGCGGGCCAGGTCGGCCAGCAGGTCGATGGCCGACTGCCGGGCCGCCAGGGTGGACAGTGCGGCGGCGATGGTGTCCAGGGCGCGGGTCTGGTGTTCGATGAGCGCGTACAACGCATGCCCCGGTTCCACGCCGCCCATGGGCACCGGCGGAACCGCAGGGGCGCCGTCCGGTACGGGTATCGGCTGTACCTGCTGGGGCGCGGCGCTTGCGGTGCGGGCTGTTGCGGAAGTGCCGTCCGCAGCGTTGCCACGGGGCGGTGCGGGCTGGGCGGCGGCATTGCGGGGAAAGCGTCGCGCCAGGATGGCCTCCACCGCGCTGGCGGTGCGGGCGGTGTGCATGGCCTCGATGATGGCTTCGATGATGGTCAGGGTATCCGCGCGGTAACGGCGGCGGCGCCCATCGCCCACAGTGGGCATGAATGCCGCGAAGCGCTTGCAGTAGTAGCGCGCGGTGGATTCCGGCAGGGCAAGGCGGCGGGCGATGTCGGCGATGGTCAGCAGGCCGTCGTCGGACGGTTGCGCGGACTGTGCGGAATCGCGCGGCAGGGGGCTTGGCATGGTGCGCTCCCGTGGCGTTGTGGCGGATGCGCAGTCCTGGGGGTGCGCAATGCCTGTTGCTCTGGGGCCGTGTGCATCATTTCTCCTATACGCAATGCGAACCAAGCGCAACAGAACGGGGGGCGGCAGGGGAAAACCGCGTGAATCCTTGGTTTGCGGGCCGTGAAACGATTGACAAGAAAACGAGGTCACTGCATAGGGTGGGACATGCTGACCGTGGTTTGGTTACGGGGGGAAATCCGCATAGCGCAAGGAGGACATCCTGATGTTGACCAAGGCTGAATTTGTTGCCGCCCTCAAAGAGGCGCTGCCCGATGTGTTCGTGACCAAGGTGAGCGCCGAAAAGGCGTATGACGCGTTCTGCCGCGTGCTCGCCGATGGCGTTGCCAACGGCGCTGGCGTGCGTCTGCCCGGCGTGGGCGCGTTCTCGGTCACCGAGCGGGCCGCCCGCACGGGCCGGAACCCCCAGACCGGTCAGAGCATTTCCATTCCGGCCCGCAAGGCCGTGAAGTTCATGGCCGCCAAGACCCTGGTCGAAGGCCTGAACACGTAGCATTCACGCGTCCGGACGCGAACGGCCGCATCCTTCGGGGTGCGGCCGTTTTCTTTGGGGATGCCTGGCGTGTTGGGGATGCCTGGCGTGTGGCGTCATGGTTCTGCGGGTTGCGTCGGTGACGGCGGGCGGCGCAGGGTGAACGGGGGCAGGATACGCGGATTCGGGGGGGGGGGAGCCGGGTTTGCGTCGGGCCGGGCTGGGGCGGGACAGACGGAATTCAGGGCTGGCTGGCTGCAGGCTGGTCCGCCGGGCGGAAGATGCGCCGGGCGGCAATGAAGGCGCGCTGCCAGTAATGCACGGTCAGGCTTTCCTCGCGCACGGCGCCACCGGGCTTGGGGCTGTGCACGAACTGCCCGCCGCCGGTGTAGATGGCCGTGTGCAGCCCCAGCGGGCCTGACCCGGTACGGAACACGATGATGTCGGCGGGGCGCAGTTCGTTGCCGGGGGGGACCGGGCTGCCGCAGGCGGCCTGCTCCTCGGTGGTGCGCGGCAGGTTCACCCCGTGCTGGTAGAACGTCCACCACACGAAGCCCGAACAGTCGAACCCTTCCGCCGGGGTGCGGCCACCGTTGCGGTAGGGCACGCCCAGGGCGGAGCGGGCGGTGCGCACCAGCGCCTGCGACGGCGCGGCAGGGGCTTGCTGGCGGATTTGCTGCGGTGTTTCCTGGGGGATGGCGATCTGCTGCTTGCCCGCGCAGCCCGCAAGTGCCACAACGGACAACAGCAGGACGGTCAGCGCGGCCAGCCGTGCCGTGCTTCTGGCGGCGGCCCGGTTGGCGATCCGATTGGCGGGCTGTTGACCGGCAGGGGCGTGGCCGGTGCGACGGGCGCAATGGGATGCGCCGCGCATTCCGGCATGGTGCGGAGCGGCGGTGGCGAGGATGGCAGGGTGCGCGCGCCGGTTCAGACCGGCGGAGTGTGCGGGGCGCATGGCCGCCATGTAGCACGAAATCCTGCAAATGCCCATGCATGCGGAGGCGTGATGGCCGACGGGAAGCGGAGAGAACGCGATAAGTGCCGCGATGGCGCGGGCGCACGAAATTGTGCGGCGGGGCACGGATGTCCGGGCGCGATGCCGGATGTGCTGGCCGTGCCTGCGGACACTTGCGCCGACGCCCCAGCCCGTCCCCCAGCCCGTCCATGCCGTATTGATCTCGCCGACAACGCGGCCCAGCCCGAGGGCGCGCCCGCCACGTCCCCAGGCGTTCAGCCCTCCGTCGTGTCCTTTCCCCTGCGCGACCTGCTGCCCCTGGTGATCGAGGCGGGCCGGACCATCCTGCACTGGTGCGGCGGGGCCGCCCCGCGCACCCGCCGCAAGGCCGACGATTCTCCGGTCACCGAGGCGGACGAAGCTTCGCAGGCCGTGCTGGCCCAAGGACTGGCCCGGCTGCGGCCCGGCCTGCCCGTGCTGTCCGAGGAAGGGCGCATCCCACCGCATGCCGAGCGTGCGGGCTGGCCGCGCTTTCTGCTGGTGGACCCGCTGGACGGTACGCGCGGCTTCCTGAACGGCGAAGGGGACTTTGCGGTGTGCATGGCCCTGGTGGAGCGGGGGCGCCCCACGGCGGGCATCCTGCATTTTCCCGCCCTGGGGGTGACATGGTTCGGCGGGCGCGCCTGCGGCGCGTGGCGGCTGGAACACGACGCCCCGCCGGAGCCGGTGCGCGCCGCGCGGGTGTTTCCGCAACGGGCCACGGTGATGCAGGGCCGGGTGCGCCGCACCCCCCGGCTGGACGCCTATCTGGCCGCGCATGCGGACATTTGCTCTGCGGCGTTTCCGGGACGTCCCGGCGCGCCCGCGCCCGTGCCCGTGCCGTCCGACACGGCGACGCAGGACAGGCTGCGCGCCGGGCTGTTTCCGCACCGGCGCATGCAGGCGGGCGGGCCGCTGAAATTCTGCCTGGTGGCGGAGGGAGTGGCGCACGTCTTTCCGTGCATGCACCCTACCTGGGAGTGGGATACCGCGCCGGGCCAGGCGTTGCTGGAAGGGGCGGGCGGCACGGTCACCCTGCTGGACGGCACGCCGCTGGCCTACAACAAGCCGGACTTGCGCAACGAGTTCATTCTTGCGGTGGGGCCTTCCGCCTGCGCGCCGGGCGCCTGCAATGCCGGACCTGCCGCTTGCGATGAAGGACGGAACGCGCGGGATTGAGCGTAGTGCGGCATTGCGGTTTGAATTTGCGGAGCCGGGCGGGCTGAGCCGCCGTGCGTGGGGAACGCATGTGAAGTGAACGGGCGCAAGGTGCGCCCTTTTTCGCGTGCTGCGTCCGGGGGGTGCTACTGAACCGGGGCGGCCTTAACGCTCGGCCCACAAGGCCCGCCCCCCCTTCACGCGCAGCCGCGCCAGCGGCAGGCCGCGCCAGTACAGCAGGGCGGCGGTGGCGTTGCGGGGGGCGTCGATGCTGCGCCCGCTGAGCAGCCCGGCGATGTCCGCCGGGTCGTCCATGTGCAGCAGGGCGATGTCACCGTCAGCGTGGCGTTCCGCATCCGCAGGGCGCGGCAGGGGCATCAGGGTGCGCAGCCGGGGCGAGGGGCGAATGCCGTCCTTACCCCATTTGCCCACCGGGTAGCCGCGCCACCGCAATGCGGCGGGCAGCCGCTCCAGCGCTGGACGGGGCAGGAAGTAGGCGGTGTCGCCAAAGGGCGCCACCACGCCATCGGGCAGCAGGGCCGGGTCCAGCCCGGTGTCGGGCCAGTCCGAGGCGGGCAGGGCGTCGGCGCGTACCCGGTCGGCGTCGGGCAGGGAGGGGCAGTGGGCAAGGGGGCCCGCGTCACCGTGTCCGCCGGGCTTGCGCAGGCAGGCGATGAAAAATCCCTGCGCACCCGAACGTTCCGGGTCCACCCGCAGGGTGCCCTCGCAGCCGGGCAGTTCCGGATCGGCAAACACGAAGCCCGGCGGCGGGGCCAGCGGCACGACTTCCAGCCCCAGTTCGTCGCGGGCGTGCAGCACTTGCGCTTCGTTCTCGTGCACGTTGGTGGTGCAGGTGGAAAACACCACCCGTCCGCCGGGGGCCAGCAGCCGCGCGGCCTCGGCCAGCAGCAGCCGCTGGATGCCGATGAGCGGCTTGACCTTGTCGCCCTGCCACAGCTTGAGCACCGAGGGGTTGCGCTCCACCGTGCCCCAGCCGGAGCACGGCGGGTCAAGCTGGATGCGCGTCCACGAACCGTCGGGCAGGGGCAGTGCTTCGCCGGGGTGCGAGCAGGTCACCGCGTTGAGCAGGTTCAGCGTGAAAAGATTCTGGCGCAGGGTGGCGAGGCGGGTGTGGTTGGGTTCGTTGCCCACCACCAAGCCGTGCGGCCCCACCAGCTGGGCCAGGAACCCCGTCTTGCTGCCGGGGCTGGCGCACATGTCCAGCACGGCGGCCCCGGCTTCCGGGGCCAGCGCCAGCGGGGGCAGCATGGACGAGCGGTCCTGGATGTAGATCAGCCCGAAGAACGCGGCCAGGCTGCCGCCCAGGGGGCGCGGTTCCTCGGTGAGGCGGCGGCACCAGGGGGAGAACGGCTCCGGTTCGAAGCCGTAGCCCTGGGCGCGGAGCAGGGCCTCTACCAGGGGCGCCTGGCCGGGCGGGCACACGATGCGGAAGGAACGGGCGGCGGGTGCGGTCATGGCGTTGGGGGAAATGTGATTGATGAAGGCTGCGTGGCGCATGCCGTGATACACGCGGAAACGGGACGGACACACGGGGGCAACGAAGCTGGTGCACGGTGCCCGATACTGGGGCCGATGCGTTTTGCCCGACGGCACCTGAGGCAATCTGGGGCAACCTGGCTGGGGGCAATCTGGGGGCAACATGGGGGCAGCGCCGTTTGGGCGGAGCCACGGCGGCAAAGGGCGCGCCGCCCGCGCGGTCTGGCGGTGGCGCGGCCCGCAACCCACCCCCGGGCGCGGGGCTGCTTCGTCCCTTTCCCGCAAACGCGACCAGAGGCGGACGGCCCAGCGCCGCTCCTACCTTATGGTTGCTTCGGCCATCAAGAGATATTATGAGAGCGTTCAGCGCCAAGGCAATCCCCCTTCCCCTTCCGGGATGCGCGCGGGGATGCGCCCTTGAACCAAGGAGAACCTGATGCAACTGCTCATGCGCTCGGCGGCGCTCGTGCTTGCCCTGCTGCTTTCCGCCGCCACCGCCATGGCCGCACCGGCCCCCAAGAGCTTCGCCGTGCTGCCGTTCAAGGTCAACGGCCCTGCCGGCTACAAGTATCTCGAACGGGCCATCCCCGAGATGCTCACTTCGCGTCTGTACTGGAAGGACAACTTCCATCCCGTTTCCAAGGAAGCTTCCGCCAAGATCACCCCCCCGGAAACCGAAACCCAGGCCAGGGCCGCCCAGGCCTCGCTGGGTGCGGACTATGCCGTGTGGGGCAGCGTGACCGTGGTGGGCGAGGATTGCAGCCTGGACGTGCGCGTGCGCGACCGTGACGGCAAGGAATGGCCCAAGTCGGCCAACGCCAAGGTGGCCGGGCTCATCCCCGCCCTGAAGGGCGTGGCCGATTCCATCAACGCCGAGGTGTTCAAGCGCCCCGGCGAAGGTGGCGCCAATGCCGCGCCCAAGGCGGTCAACCAGATGAACCCAGAGCTGGTGCACAACGAGACGCAGCCCCAGCAGGTCTATCTGAACCCGCAGTTCCGCTACGCGGGCGCACCCGAAGGCGACAGCCGCATCCGCAGCCAGTCGCTGAACTATTCGGCCATCGGCATGGTGGTGGACGATCTTGACGGCGACGGCAAGAACGAGATCCTCATGCTGGACGACCACGCCGTCTACGCCTACCGCTGGGACAACGGCCGCCTGGTGCCCATGGGCGAATACCGTTCGCCGGGCCTGGTCGAATGCCTGAACATCCGCACCCTGGACTGGAACCGCGACGGCGTGAAGGAAATCGTCGTCAGCGCGTACAACAACGACGGCGAGCCGGAATCGTTCATCCTCAACTGGAAGGGCGGCCAGTTCACCGAAGTGATGCGCCGGGTGCGCTTCTACCTGAACGTGGAAAAGCTGCCCCCGGACTACATTCCCACGCTCATCGGCCAGCGCGGCGACAACCCCCGCCTGTTCAAGCCCGGCGTGCACGAACTGCTGAAGTCCGGCGACCAGTTGGTCACGGGCAAGCGCCTGGACCTGCCCGAAGGCGCCAACGTGTTCAACTTCACCTACCTGCCCGGCAGCAAGGGTGAAGGCGACAAGTGCGTGATCCTGACCGAAAACGAGCGTCTGCGCGTGCACACCGACCGCGGCGCCCGTCTGTCCGAAACCGACGAGAATTACTCCGGTTCGTCCAAGGGCATCCCCGAGGAACCCTCCATGCCGGGCCTCGGCAAGGACCGCGTGCAGCTGAAGAACATCTACTTCGTGCCGCTGCGCATGTACGCCGTGAACCTGGACCGCGACGACAACTGGGAACTGCTGGTCAACCGGCCCATCTCCACCGCGGCGCAGTTCTTCGAGCGGTACCGCTTCTTCCCGCAGGGCGAAATCCACGCCCTGTACTGGGACGGCGTGGGCCTGAACCTGCAGTGGAAGACCCGCCGCATCAAGGGTTCCGTGGCCGACTTCACCGTGGGCGACTTCAACAACGACGGCGTGACCGACGTCGTGCTGTGCGTGAACACCCACCCCGGCGCCCTGGGCCTGGAAAGCCGCAAGACCATGCTGCTGGCCTATCCCCTCGACCTGTCCAAGGCCGACCCCAACACGGCGCCGGACAAGACCGAGAGCGAACAGCAGTAACCCGGTTTCGGGCTGGGCTTCCCACGGCGGGAGCGCCTCCTGCCCCGGCTCGTTTCCAGTTCGCCCCCAGTTCGCCCCCGGTTGCCCCCGGTTGCCCCCGGTTGCGCCCAGTTGCCCGATGACCACGCCCGGCGGGATGCCCAAGCACCCGCCGGGCGTTTTCGTAGCAGCGCGCCAAGGGCTGCCCGCGTGACGCTGCCGCCCCGTATCGTGTCGGCCTGTGCTGCCCGGTCGCTGGAGGTCAGCGGAGCCCCCGATTTCGCCGCCGCCACCCGGTGTGGGCACGCCGCCGCAATTTTCAACCTACGGAATCCATCCATGGCAGAACCACTCGTGGTCACCGCCGCAGAGGCCGGACAGAAGCTGGTGCAGTACCTGCAACGGCGCTGCGGCGCGCCGCAGTCGGCCATCCAGCGCTGGGTGCGCACCGGGCAGGTGCGCATCAACGGGGGGCGCTGCAAGCCCTTTGATCGCGTGGCCGAGGGTGACGTGGTGCGCGTGCCGCCCTTTGCCATGGCGGGCGGAGAGGGTGCGATGCTGGATACGTCGGCAGATGCGGGCGGGGCAAAGGAGCGGGGCTCCGCCCCCCGCCAGCCTGCGGACGAGTCCGAATTCTTTCGAGGGGGGGGGCCCTTCGCCCCAAAATGTTTATCCGTGTCCCCTGCGCATTGCGCGAATGCAAGGCATGGGGCTCCAAGGGGCGGCAGCCCCTTGGCCGCCGGAGGCGTCCAAAAATCAGACGTCGTCAACAGCCTGGAACGGGGATACTCCTCGCGCCCGGAAATTCTGGCATCGCCCTTGCCCGTCGTGGGCCGCGCCGAAGGGCTGCTGGTGCTGCTGAAGCCTGCAGGGCTTGCGGTGCAGCCGGGCACCGGCCATACGGATTGCGTCACCGCCCGACTTGCCGCGCAGTACGCCGGGGCGGACTTTCTGCCCACGCCCGCGCACCGGCTGGACCGCGACACCTCGGGCCTGCTGCTGGTGGCCACCAGCTATGCCCGGCTGCGGGCGCTGTCCGACGCCTTTGCGGCACGGGAGGGGCTGGTGAAGGAATATCTGGCCTGGGTGGCGGGGCGCTGGGCCCACGAGGGGGAACTGACCCTGCACGATCAGTTGGAGAAGCAGGGCGCCCCGGGCCGTCAGAAGGTGCGCCGGGTGAGCCGGATGGGCGGGGGGGCTGCGGCACCCGCCGGTGGAGATGCGCTCCGCGCGGCATCCGGCCAAGACGCGGATCACGCGGCGTCTCGTAATGACGCGGATCACGCGGCGTCTCGTAATGACCTGGGCCGCCACGCTGCCTGCACCGTAACCCCCCTGCGGCGCGGCGATGCGGCATCGCTGCTGCTGGTTCGCCTGCACACCGGCCGCACCCATCAGATCCGGGTGCAGCTTGCGGAACGCGGCCATCCCATCATGGGTGACCGCAAGTACGGCGGCCCCGCCTGCGGTCAGGGCATGCTGCTGCACGCCGTGCGGCTGACCCTGCCTGACGGCGAATCCTTCACGGCCCTGCCGGACTGGGCGGACCGCTGGCGGGTGGATGAGGGAGAATTGCTCTAACGCAGGCCGACGAAGCAGCACCCATGGGCATCCATGGCGCCGGGCATCTGCCCCCGCCGGATTTTTGAAAACTGCACCTGTTGCCTCTTTCGTTTCCCCGTACAACGGTGGGCATGCCACGCGAATGCGCCCGGCGGGGCAGTTGCCGGAGTCTTCCGCCGGGACTGCGTCGGGCCGCGCTGCATGGCGCACAACCACCGCACGGGAGGATAGCAACATGCTGCCGGATACTTTTTTCGAAGTGCTGAAGAACGAAGGCGTCGTGGCCATCGCCACGCAGGGGGAGGACGGACCGCACCTCGTCAACACCTGGAACAGCTACCTGAAGGTGCTGGACGGCAACCGCATCGTGGCGCCCGTGGGCGGCATGCGCAAGACCGAAGCCAACGTTGCCCGCGACGAGCGGGTGCTGATGACCCTGGGCAGCCGCAAGGTGGCGGGGCGCAACGGCCCTGGCACGGGTTTCCTGATCCGGGGCACCGCGGCGTTCCGCACCGATGGCCCGGATTTCGAGTCCATCGCCCGGTTCAAGTGGGCACGCGCGGCCCTGGTGATCACCGTGGCATCGGTGGAGCAGACCCTGTAGCCGGGTGAGCCTGCCTGAAGGGGCTGGCCTGCATCTGCGATTGCCTGCGCCGGACGGTGCGACCAGACAGTTGCGAAATTCCGGCGGGGCCGGGCGTGTATCGCCCGGCCCCGTGCCGTTTCATCGGGACGGGGGAAAGCAGGCGTGGTGCAGTTGCGCGACGCCCTGCTCCAAGTCGTCGGGAGCCATGCCGCCGAAGCCGAGCAGCAGCAGGGGACCGTCATTGGAACAGGCTGGGGAATGGGCAGGGCCGTCGCCCCGGACCGCTTCGGGGCCGGCCGCCAGCCGGGTTTCGGAGAAGGGCAGCAGGTAAATGCCCGCGCGCCCGGCCCGGATGGCCAGTTCCCGTTCGTCGGCATCGCAGCCGTGCAGCCGGACCACCACGTGCAACCCCGCCCCATGCCCGATCACGGTGGCACGTTCGCCGAAATGGGAGGCGATGGCGCGCAACATGGCGTCGTGGCGTTGCCGGTACACGGTGCGCATGCGCCGCACGTGGCGGTCCCAGTGGCCGTGCGTCATGAACCGGGCCAGTACCCGCTGCTCCAGCAGGGGGACCATGGCGTGGTGGTGGCGGTGGCGTTGCCGGTAAACCTTCAGCAATGCGGGCGGCAGCACCATGTAGCTTATGCGCAAGGCGGGGGAGAGGATATTGGAGAAGGTGCCCGTGTAGACCACGACCCCGTCCGACCTGTCTGGCCCCTCTGATATGCCCGGCCCATTCGGCCTGTCTGGTCCATCCGTTCGATCCGGATGCAGCCCCTGCATGGAAGGAACGGGCGTGCCCGCGTAGCGCAGTTCGCTGTCGTAGTCGTCCTCGATGATGACATTGCCGTTCGTCCTGGCCCAGTGGAGGAGCCGCAGCCTGTTGCGCACGGGCATCACGGCCCCAGGGGGAACTGGTGCGACGGCGTGACGTAGGCCAGCGTGCAGGGGCTTTGCGCCAGGGCGTCCACGTCCATGCCCTCCGGCCCCACGGGAATGGGAACCACCGCAATGCCCCGGTTGCGGAACACGGCCTGCGGCAGGGGGTAACCGGGGTTCTCCACGCCAACCACCAGCGGCCTTGCGGCACCCCGGGCGGTCTGGGCGGTCTGGGCGGTTTGAGCAGGCGCCGCGGTGGCGGCGATGGCAGTCATGATGTCCGCCACGATCTCCAGGCTGTGCTGCAACCCGGCGCAGACGATCACGCGGTCCGGGGTGCAGACCACCCCGCGCGAGCGTTGCAGATAATCGCCAATGGCCCGGCGCAGTTCCGGATCGCCTTGCGGGTGGTTGTATTCGGCAAGGTCGCGGGGGGCTTCGCGCAGGCATTCCAGGGTATAGGTGCGCCACAGGGGCAGGGGAAAGCATGCGGGGTCCAGCCGGGCGGGGTGGAAGTCGAACCGGTACGGAGATGGCGATGCCCCGTCATGCAACCTGTCACTGGCCTCGCTGTGTGCATGGGGCCATTCCTTGCGCGGGACGATTCCGGCGGGCCCGGAACGTGTTTCCGGCACTCCGTTCGGGTCCGCGCGCAAGGCCTGGTGCCGCTCCACGGGCGCGACGAAAAAGCCGCTTCTGGGGCGGGTGAGCAGAAACCCTTCGGCGATCAGTTCCAGATAGGCGGTATCCACCGTGTTGCGGCTGACGCCAAGCTCGTCGGCCAGATGCCGGACGGAGGGCAGGCGGGTTCCGGCGGGCAGTTCACCCGTCAGCACGCGGTCCCTGATCTGGGTGTACAACTGTACGTACAGCGGGACGCTGTCGTCGTGGTTCAGAATGAACATGGTGCGCTCGTTTCCCGGTGCGGGAGAAGGCGTTGGCGGGTGCGGTAGCCCGCGCCGGCTTCGTCCTGATTTTGCCCTGAGCTGGCCCTGAGCTTGCCCTGATCTGGCCTGGTTTGTCCTGACCCGGCTCGCCTCGGCCTGTCCTGCTGATGGTCCGAAGCACCGCCTTCGCCTTGGCTATCGTCCCGGCGGCATCCGCGCCAGTGTACAGCGAACAGCGTCGGGCGAACAGGGCTGACGATCCGCGCCCCACAAGAAAGGGCGGCACGCCGCATGGCGCACCGCCCCCGAAGGTTCATGCCGGTCCGTGTCCCGTCGGCTACTTGGCGGCCTCGATGAGCGCCAGACAGCGCTTGGCCAGCGCCGTGACCTCGGGCTTGGAAATCTGGTCGTCGGCCCCGACAGACTCGCCCTTGTGGCGCAGCTTGTCGGTGATCAGCGACGAGAACAGCACCACGGGCAGATCCTTCAGCGCGGGATCTTCCTTGACCTGCTTGCACAGGTTGTGGCCGTCCATGCTGGGCATTTCGATGTCCGAAACCAGCACCTGCACGTAATCGGTAACGCGCCGCGCTTCCTGTTCGGCCTTGCGCTTCAGTTCCACCAGCCGTTCCCACGCCTCGCGGCCGTTGTTCACGGCCTCCACCTCGAAGTTGGCCTTCTGCATCAGGTCCTTCAGCATTTCGCGGATCAGGCCCGAGTCGTCGGCGATGAGGGCGCGGTAGCGGGTGTTGGCCGACCAGTCCACGGCCTCGTCCAGGCGCAGGCCCAGCTGGGGGTTCAGGTCGGCCACGATCTTCTCCAGGTCCAGGATGAAGATGATCCGCCCTTCCAGCTTGACCACGCCGGTGATGGAGTTGTTGGACAGCGCCGCCACGTACCTGTTCGGCGGTTCCACTTCCTCCCAGCTGATGCGGTGGATGCGGTTGACGCCGGACACCATGAACGCCGTGGTCACGTTGTTGAATTCGGTGACGATGACCTTGGGCGGTTCGCTTTCGGTGCGCTGCTTGCCCAGCCACTGGCTGAGGTCCACCAGCGGGATGATGTGCGAGCGCAGGTTGAACGCTCCCAGCACCGAGGGATGCTGCACCTCGGGCAGGCCCGTGACCTTGGGCATGCGGATGATTTCCAGAACCTTGGCCACGTTGACCCCGTAGTAGCCCCGGTAATTGGGCGTTGCGGGGTCGGTGGAGCTTTCCTCGAGGTGGAATTCCACGATTTCGAGTTCGTTGGTTCCGGCTTCGAGCAGGATGTTGGTCTGGGACATGGCCCCCTCCGTTGGTGCGGCGCGTCGATGGAAACGTATCTACAGAGATTCAAGGAATCGCTGCACGGCGTCAATAAGACTTTTCGGCGTGGAGGCCCCGGCCGTTAGTCCGATGACTGATTTTTTTCGCAACTCGTCGACAGGAAGCTGGTCCACGGTTTCCACGTGCACGGTAAACACCCCCTGCGCGCGGGCCACGTCGGCCAGTCGCCGGGTGTTGCCGCTGTCGAAGCCGCCCACCACCACCATGGCCTGCACCCGCCGGGCAATGTCCACGGCCTCCTGCTGGCGTTTGCGGGTGGCGTCGCAGATGGTTTGCAACACGGGGATCTCGCGGCCCAGGCGCTGCCGCAGCCAGGCCACCACGTCTTCGAAGGCCGCGCGGTCCTGGGTGGTCTGGGCGGCCAGGAAATAGTCCGTGCCGTCGCACAGGGCCAGCCCCTTCAATTCGTCCAGCGAGCCGAAGACCATGGCCCCTTCCCCGGCGTAGGACAAAAGGCCGCGCACCTCCGGGTGGTCGGCCTCGCCGAACAGCAGCAGGGTGCCGCCCCGGGCGCGCTCCTCGGCAATGCCCAGCTGGGCCCGCTTGACCTTGGGGCAGGTGGCGTCCACCACCGTGGCCCCGGTGGCCTTCAGGGCGGCTTCCTCGGCCACGGGAATGCCGTGCGCGCGGATGACCACCCGCTGGCCGGGGATCACCTGCGCGGTGTCGCGCAGGCAGCGCACCCCACGCTGCTCGTAGTGGGCCATGACCTGCGGGTTGTGGATGATGGGGCCCAGGGTGGCGATGGGGGCGTTGTTTTCGGTCACTTCCCGGTCCAGCTTGCGCAGGGCCAGGCTGACCCCCATGCAGAAGCCCGCCGTGCGGGCGCGAATGATCTTCATGGCCGGACATCTCCATCGGGTTGCGTGGTGGTCGCGTCGGCAGGGTCGGCACCGTCGCCGTTTTCCGCGAACGCCTGCGGCGTCAGGTGGGTTTCTAGCAGTTCTTCCAGCAGGTCGCGGTCCAGGCACGAGGCCAGCCGGTTGCGCAGCGCCCGCACGCCGGGAATGTGGCGCACGTAGCGCGGCACGAAGGTGCGCATTTTGAGCAGGGCGGTGCGTTCGCCGGAATGGGCCAGGGCCAGTTCCAGATGGCGGCGGATGAGCGCCTTCAGCCGGTCCGCGTCGGGCGGCGGGGGCTGGCCCCCGGCCAGCAGCGTCCGGTATTCCTCGAAAATGGCGGGGTTGTTCATGGCCCCGCGCGCGAACATCACCGTGGCAACGCCGGTCTCGCGCACGCAGCGTACCGCGTCCGCCGCCGTGAACAGGTCGCCGCTGGCGATGACCGGTATGGTCAGCGTGGCCGCAAGCTCGCGCAGGGCGCTCCAGCGCGCCTCGCCGCCAAAGCCCTGCCGCGCGAAGCGGGGGTGCAGGGTGATCCAGCCCGCGCCCGCGTCTTGCAGGCGCAGGGCCATTTCACGCCAGGTTTCCTCGCCCGTCTGCCAGCCCAGCCGCATCTTGAAGCCCACCCGACCTTCTCCGGCCACCTCGACCATGGCCCGCGCCACGGCCAGGGCGTTGTCCTTGTCGCGGGACATGGCCGATCCGCAGCCCGTCTTGACCACCTTGGGCACCGAACAACCCATGTTCAGGTCGAACCAGCGAAAGCCCTGTTCCATAAGCCCCGGCATGGCCGTGCGCATGATGTCCGCGTCGGCCCCGAACAGCTGCAGGATCAGGGGCGCATCCTTGCGGGGGGCGTCTTCTGGCGTGGTGGCCAGCAGGTCGCGGGTGCCGGGGCTGTGGTACAGCAAGCCCTTGGCGCTGACCATTTCGGTGCAGCAGGCGGCTGCGCCGTGCTCGCGGCACAGCAGGCGGAAGGGCAGGTCGGAATACCCGGCCAGAGGGGCCAGCCACGGGGCGTCGGGCCGCAGGGGCGGGGCCCCGGAAAGGTGGAGGGCCAGGTGGGGGGCGGCGGAGGCGGTGTCGGTCATGCGGGGTGCGGCGGCGCGCCGGATGGCGGGCGGGTTGGGGTGGTCGGTTTGTGATGAACGGGGCGGGAAGGGGTTTTGTACGCCTCCGGCGGGCGGGCGGCAACGCCCCCGCACCCCCCCCGTGTCAGGGGATTTGTGGGCCAGGGCGGACGCATGCCGGATACGGGGCATTCCCATGAAAGGGTTTGCAAAGGGGCGCGGCCCTTTTGCCGGTGGGGTTCGGGGAGGCGGAGCCTTCCCGGAAGGGCGTTGCCGGTACCCCCCGTGTCAGGCCAGCAGGCCGGACCCGCCGTGCAGCGCGGCCAGCAGCAGCCCCAGCGGGTCGGACGGCCCGGCGGGCAGTGGGCCGGTGGACAGCAGGGCGATTTCGATGGTGCCGTTACCGGACAGGCCCTCAGCCAACGGGGCCAACAACGCATCAAGCCCGTCGGGATGCTCCGACATCATCCGGAAGGCCAGACGGGCCGGAGCCTGCGGGGTGGCGGGCCGCAGCAGGCCGTGCAGCAGGAAGCGCCCCGGAGCATCAAGGGACGGAGCAAGGGACGGAGCAAGGGACGAGGAAAGGGGCGGTGCGCCGCCAGTGGGGCTGTCTGGCGTGCCGACGGAACAGGCCGGGTCAATCATCCCGCCCAGCAGGATTTTGACCAGCCCGCCGCCCGTGGCGTCCGGTGACGGCGGCAGCACCGCGCAATCAAGCGCGCGGGCCGGGGGACACAGCCATGGCAGGTGCAGCAGCGCAACGCCGGGGTGCGCCGCGCGCAGCACGGGCAGCAGGGCCAGCCGGGCACGCTGGCAGGCCAGGAACAGCGCGGTGGTTTCCGTGTCGTCGCGTACGGGGGCCACGTGGGCGGCAAAGGCTGCGTGACGGGCGGCGGCGGTGGCCAGGGCAGGGGAACTGCTCCGTTTCACGGATGCAGCCGCGGCGGGTTCGGTCCCCATATCCGGCGCGGTCGTCGCCGTCCATGCCGTCCACTCCGCGAACAGCGTGTCGGCAAGCCGGGCATCCAGCCGGTCACGCGCGGCGGCATACTCCGCCGCCAGCCGGGCGGGTGACGGGGGCGCCACGGCAGCGCCTTCGCCTTCCGCCAGCAGGCGCAGCACGATGTCCGGTTCCGTGCGTTCCACCCGGAACAGCAGTTCCGTGCCGGGCTGGGGAAAGGCGGGCATGGAGGCCAGCAGGGTCTGTCCATCGATGTCGGCCCAGCCCAGTCCGCCACTGTGGGCCCCCGGCCCGGCAAAGGCCGCAGACTGCGCCGCCGGGCGCAGGAAGGTGCCGCGCACCGTGTCGCCGGGGCGGTGCGCACGCCGGAAGCGGGCCGCGCGTTCCGGGTCGTGCCCGGCCCCTTGCCGGTCGCCAAAGCCGCCGGACAGTCCGGCGGAACCGGTGCCGGGAGAGTGGCGGATGCGCTCGCTCATGTCCGGGGCTCTCCATCAGTAGCGGCATCCGGCAGGGACGCAGGGGCATCCGGGCCCCCTGTCGCGCCCTCCGCGCCATTCGCCCCGCCCCCGGCGTGATGTTCGCGGCGGCAGCGCCCCAGGTTGGACGCCTTGCAGGCGTCGCATACCGCGCCCTTGAGGTAGCGGCGGTAGCACAGGGCCAGCGCGTCGGTCAGGGTTTCCGCCATGTTGTCCGCGCCCAGTTGCGGCACAAGGCCGGAGCGTTCGAACACCGTGCGCACGGCGGGTTTCACCCCGCTCAGCACCAGGGCAACCCCGCGCCGCTGGCATTTGTGCAGAAACTGCTGGAAGGCGTGCACCCCGGTGGCGTCCACCCAGTGCACCTGCCGCAGGTGCAGGATCACCGCGCGGTGGCCGAAGTCCTCGTACTCGTAAAGGCGCTGTTCCAGTTCATCCACGGCCCCGAAGAACAGCGTGCCTTCTATGGAATACACGGCCAGGTTGGGGCAGCACGGTCCCACGGGCAGCCCCTGCAATTCCGGGCTGTCGCAGGTGTCCATGCGGGTCACCAGCGGGTGCGACACCTTGCGCAGGAACAGCACCAGCGAAAGCAGCACCCCCACGAACACGGCCTTTTCCAGGTCCAGCAGCAGGGTGGCGGCAAAGGTGGTCAGCAGCACCATGCGGTCGGCGCGGGTTGCGCGCAGCGCCAGGGCGATGCCGTGCCGGTCGATCATGCCCCAGGCGATGATCATCAGGATGCCCGCCAGCGCGGCGATGGGGATGTACGAGGCCAGCGGGGCCAGCAGCAGTACCGCCAGCAGGGTGATCACCCCGGAAAGCGCCCCGGCGAAGCGGGTGCGCGCCCCGGCCACGAAATTGACGGCGCTGCGGGTGAACGAACCGCTGCCCGGAATGCCGGAAAAGAACCCCGCGGCAATGTTGGCCAGCCCCTGGGCCACGAATTCGCGGCTGCCGTCCACCTGTTCGCCCCGCGCGCCCGCCAGGGTCTTGGCGATGGACAGCGCTTCCACCACGCCCAGCAGGGCAATGGCCAGGGCGGGCATGAACAGGTCGCGCATCACCTGCGCGTCGGGCGCGGGCGGCAGCGAAAAAGGCGGCAGACCGGCGGGGATGGCCCCCACCACCTTCACCCCGTGCGCGCCAAGGTCCAGCGCCCACGCGGCCAGGCCTGACGCCGTCACGGCCAGGAACGCGGCGGGCAGGCGACGATGCACCCGCCCGATGCCCAGCGCCACGGCCATGGCGAACAATCCCGTGCCCAAGGCCCACAGGTTGGTCTGGGGCAGGTGGCGCAGGGTGGACAGCACCAGTTCCACGAACGAGGGCGCGTTGCCGATGCTGACGCCCAGCAGGTTCTTGAGCTGCCCCACGGCAATGAGCACCGCCGCCCCGGCGGTAAAGCCCACCATCACCGAATGGGAGATGAAGTGCACCAGTTCGCCCAGCCGGGCGAGTCCCATGACCACCTGCAGCAGCCCGGCCAGGATGGCCACGCCGAACACGTAGGCCATGCGCGTTTCTTCCGGCAGGGCTGACAGGGGTGCGCCGTTGACCACGGTTTCGGCCATGGTGGCGAAGAGCAGCATGGCGATGGCGTTGGTGGGGCCCGCGATGAGGTAGCGCGAGGCCCCCCACAGGGCGGCCACGATCACCGGCACGATGGCCGCGTACAGCCCGTATTTGGGATGCACCCCGGCAATGACCGCATAGGCCATGGACTGGGGCAGGGCCACCACGGCCACGGTCAGCGCGGCCAGCACGTCGGCCCGCAAGGCCTGCATGGAATAGCCGCGCAGGCTTTCCACGAAGGGCAGGGCGGCGCACAGCAGCTTGTCGCCCAGGCCGCGCGGGGGCACCGGGCAGGCCGGGCCGCCGGGAGGGGGCGTCGGGCCAGATTGCCCAGAATGTCCAGATTGGCCAGGCGGCGGTGGCGGTGGGGTGGGGGAGCCGGGGCCTGGGGAACTGGGGGTGCCGGGGGCGTCCGCATCTGCCGGGCCGCCGGTGGCGTGGGGCGTATTTCGTGTATCGGGCGCGGGTGTGTCGGGCATGATCTCACCGTAGAGAGTGGGGGCGCCCCCGCCGGAATGCATGGGGGTGCCGAGCATGCCCCCAAGATGCCTTCGAAGGGGGCTTGTGTCCAGCGCGGTTGCCGGGCCAGGGGGATGGGTGGGGGGTGTGGCGGCCGGTTCCGCCCGTGACGGGTTTTTGGCCATGGCCGGTTCCGCGGCCGCTCCGTCACCGCGCCGTACATGCCGCCGCGATCCTCATCAGACCTACGGGATGCCGTCGGGGCCTTGCGGCCCAATGTCCTCAGCCGCCCGATCCGGCGGCATGGCCCGCATCTTGCTGTGCCGCGCGCATGGATATCTTCGCGTTCGACGCCGCCGCCATGCTCAGCTTTCTGCTTACCTTCATGCGGGTGAGCCTGGTGCTGTTCCTGCTGCCTTTCTTCGGGGGCGACGCGGCGCCCATGCAGGTCAAGGTGGCCCTGTGCATGGTGTTCACCCTGGCGCTGTGGCCGCACGTGTCCCTGCCGGGCGGGTTGATGCCCACGCACCCCTTTTCGCTCATCGTGCTGCTGGCGGGCGAACTGGTCATGGGCCTGATGCTGGGCATGACCGTGCACTTCCTGTTCGCGGGCATCCAGACCGGCGGCCAGATGCTGGCCACCCAGATGGGCTTCACCATGATCACCCTGGCCGACCCGCTGACCGGGGCCAGCGTCAGCATCACCTCGCACCTGCTGTACATGGTGGCCATGCTCAGCTTTCTGGCGCTGGACGGGCACCTGTACATGCTGCGGGCCTTCGTGCGCACCTTCGAACTGGTGCCCGCGGGCGGCCTGCTGCTTACCCCCCCGCTGGTGAAGGAAGTCCTGGCCCTGTCCGGCTCCATGTTCGTGCTGGCCGTCAAGATCGCCGCGCCGGTGCTGGTTTCGCTGTTTCTGGTGGAACTGGCGCTGGCGCTGATGGCCCGCGCCGCCCCGCAGATGAACCTGCTGATGATCGGCTTTCCGCTCAAGATCGCCGTGGGCTTTTTCTTCATCGGCATGCTGTTCACCATCATGGCCGACAAGATCCGCGAATTCATCGTGGGCATGGACCCCATGATGCTGCACCTGTTGCAGGCGGCCAGCCCCCTGCTGAACCGCTGAACCGCTGCCGAGATGAACCGCTGACCACCCGCCACGCGTCCCCCGCCCGGGCGGGCGCGGACGGAACCCTGACGGAGGGCTGCCATGGCGCAGCGCGATCCGAGCAAGACCGAAAAAGCGACGCCGAAACGTCGCAAAAAGGCCCGCGGCAAGGGCAACGTCCCGAAATCGCAAGAACTCACCAAGGCCCTGACCATCCTGGCAGGCTCGGTGGGCCTTCTGTTCTACATAGACTTCCTGGCCAAGGACATGCAGACCATCTTCCGGCATTTCCTGGGCAACGCCTTCGGGTTCAATCCCAACCAGCAGAACGTCATCAAGCTGCTCATGTGGCTGGCCGGAGAACTGGCGGCCATGCTGCTGCCCATCATGCTGTTCATCGGGTTCACCGCATGGCTGGTGCTGCGGTTGCAGGTGGGCAAGCTGTGGACCACCGAGGTCTTCAAGTTCAACTGGTCGCGCTTCAACATCATTGCGGCACTCAAGCGCATGTTCGCCTCGCCCGAAACATTCGTGCGCCTGGGCAAGAGCCTGTTGCAGGCCGTGTTCATCGGCGTTGCGCCGTACATCATCATCCGGCGCGAGATGCACAACTTTCTGCCCCTGTACTACGCCGATGCCCAGGGGATCAGCGCGTACATGCTGAAAACCGGGTGGGACATGGTGCGCTACGCCCTGGTGCCCATGTTCATCATAGCCATAGCGGACTTCTGGTACACCCGCTGGAGCTATGAGGAAAACCTGAAGATGACCAAGGACGAAACCAAGGACGAGCGCAAGCAGGCCGAAGGCGACCCCGTGATCCGCGCCCAGCAGCGCCGCAAGATGATGCAGATGATGGCCAAGCGCATGCTGCAGGACGTGCCCAAGGCCGACGTGGTCATCACCAACCCCACCCACTTCGCCATCGCCCTGCGTTACGACGCCACCGAGGCCCCGGCCCCCATCGTGCTGGCCAAGGGCGCGGACAACCTGGCCCAGAAGATCAAGGAAGTGGCCCGCGAACACGGCGTGCCCATCCGCGAGAACAAGCCGCTGGCACAGGCTTTGTATAAAGCGGTGGAGGTCGGCGACATGATTCCCGCCGAACTGTTCCAGGCCGTTGCCACCGTGCTGGCCAGCCTGTGGAAATTCAAGGCGGGCCGCGCATCGTAGCCCCCGCGCTGAGAACCTGAAGCGAAACCCGGTCCATTCCGGAAGGTGTCAAGAACATGGCTGCCAAACCAGGATACGCCCCCAAGATCGACTACCAGCGCTTCGCCAGGCAGGGCGACCTGCTGCTGGCGGGTGGCGTCGTCACGATCCTGTTCGTGATGCTGGTGCCGCTGCCCACGTTCTTCCTGGACATGCTGCTTTCGCTCAGCATCTCGTTGTCGCTGGTGATCCTGGTCACCTCCATGTTCATGCTCTCGCCGCTGGAATTTTCCATCTTTCCGTCGTTGCTGCTGGTCACCACCCTGTTGCGCCTCGCGCTCAACGTGGCCTCCACCCGCCTCATCCTGCTGCACGGCGACGAAGGCACCGACGCGGCGGGCCAGGTCATCCAGGCCTTCGGCGAGTTCGTGGTGGGCGGCAACTACGTCATCGGTGCGGTCATCTTCATGATCCTGTTCATCCTGAACAAGATCGTCATCACCGCGGGCACCACGCGCATCGCCGAAGTGGCCGCGCGCTTCACCCTGGACGCCATGCCCGGCAAGCAGATGGCCATCGAGGCCGACCTGAACGCCGGGCTCATCGACGAGGAAGAAGCCACCGCCCGCCGTACCAACATCCGCAAGGAAGCCGACTTCTACGGCGCCATGGACGGCGCGGGCAAGTTCGTGCAGGGGGACGTGAACGCAGGCATGTTCATCACGATGATCAACGTCATCGGCGGCATCCTGCTTGGCGTGTTCCAGAAGGACATGGAGTGGCGCGACGCGCTGACCACCTACACCCTGCTGTCCATCGGCGACGGTCTGGTGGCCACCATTCCTTCCATCATCGTTTCCACGGCGGCGGGCCTCATCGTGTCGCGCGCGGCGGCGGAAGCCAAGATGGGCGAGGAATTCGTGGGCCAGTTGTCGTACAACTCGCGCGCGCTCAAGCTGGTGTCCGGCGTGCTGGTGCTGTTCTCTCTGGTGCCCGGCCTGCCCACGCTGCCGTTCCTCGTCTTTGGCGCGGGCCTGTTCGGCGTGTCGCGCCTGGTGGGCGACAAGCAGGATGCGGAGGCCGCCGCTGAAGCCAAGGGCGGCAAGGGCGCCAAGGGCAAGAAGAAGGACGGTTCGCTGGACACGCCGGAAGAAGTGCAGACCCTGCTGCCCCTCGACACCCTGGAACTGGAAGTGGGCTACGGCCTGATTCCCCTGGTGGACGAGGACCAGAACGGCAACCTGCTGTCGCGCATCCGCTCCATCCGCCGCCAGTTCGCCCTGGACATGGGCGTGGTGGTGCCCTCGCTGCACCTGCGTGACAACCTGCAGTTGAAGCCCGGCCAGTACTGCGTGCTGGTCAAGGGCAACCAGGTTGCCTCTGCGGAAATCCTCGTGGACCACTACTTGGCCATGGACCCGGGCAACGCCAAGCACCGCATCCGGGGCATCGAAACGCGCGAACCGGCCTTCAACCTGCCCGCGCTGTGGATACCCGAATCGCAGAAGGAAGAAGCCATGCTGGCCGGCTACACCGTGGTCGATCCCTCCACGGTCATCGCCACCCACCTCACCGAGGTGTTCAAGCGCCATCTGGGCGACTTCCTGGGCCGTCAGGAAGTGCAGGGCCTGCTGGACAACCTGGCCAAGCATGCGCCGAAAGCCGTGGAAGAACTGGTGCCCGGCATCCTGCCGCTGGGTACGGTGCAGAAGGTGTTGCAGAACCTGGTGCGCGAAAACGTTTCCATCCGCGACCTGCTGACCATCGCGGAAACCCTGGCCGACTACGGCCCGGCGGTGAAGAACGCCGACACCCTGACCGAGTACGTGCGCGAGCGCCTGGCCCGCTCCATCGTCAAGCAATACATGGACAGCGAGGGCGGACTGCCCATCGTCACCCTGGACCAGGCCGTGGAAAAGACCGTGCAGGAAGCCATCCGCCAGACCGATGGCGGCAACTACCTGGCGCTCAACCCCGGCATTGCCCAGCGGCTCATCCAGCGGGTGAACAACGCGGTGGAGCGCGCCGTGAATACCGACGGGCAGCCGGTCATCCTGGCCTCGCCCGTGGCCCGGCCTCATCTGGCCCAGTTGCTGATGCGCTTCCTTCCCAACGTGGCCGTGATTTCGCAGGCCGAGATTCCTTCGGACATCCGGCTGCAATCCGTGGGCAGCGTGGCCTTTGATTAGGGGCTGTTGACGCCATGGTCCTTTTGCCCTCTGCCTTCGTCAGAATGGTTTTTTATTCCGGTTGAATACGATAAGAGTATACGCCCTCCATAAAAAACCATTCTTCCTTGGCAGAGAACAAAAACCCTCATGGCGACAACAGCCCCAAAGAGGGGGAACCCCCGGCGGCAGCGGCGAAACGGGGTTTCGCCAGATCCGCGAGGCGGGCGGCGCCGTCCGCGCCGAGAGCATTTTTCTGCAACGGTTACAACTTCAAGGTCGAAATGCTCTGATGCAGATCAAGACGTACACAGGCCGGAACGCGACGGCGGTACTGGCGAAGATCAAGGCCGAACTCGGGTCGGACGCGGTCATTCTGTCCTCGCGCGAATGCCGCGAAGGCGACCGCACGTGGCACGAGATGAGCGTGGGCATCGAGCATGCCGCCGCGCCCGGCGTTGCCGGTGGTTTTGCCCCTGGTTTTGCCCCTGGTTTTGCGGGTTCCGCCGCGCCTGGTGGCCCCGGTGGTCCCGTCCCCCCCGGCTGGGAGGAATGGCACCGCGAATGGGGCCAGATGAAGGAGCACCTGTTCGCGCTGATGAAGCCCGCCCTGCGCATGGAAGACCTGACCCCCCGCCAGCGCGTGGCCCTGGAATACCTGACGCGCGAAGGCGTGGACGACGGCGTGGCCATGACCCTGCACCGCAGGCTGGCGGCCGATTCCGGCGCATCCGTGCTGGAAGCCCTGGCCGACATCGTGCCCGTGCGCGGCTGGGGCCTTGCGGCGTGGCCGCAGCGGGCCCACGTGTTCGCCGGGCCGTTCGGCGCGGGCAAGACCACGGCCATGCTGCGCATGGCGCTGGCCCTGCGCCGCGAAAAGCCGGGCCTGAAGGTCGTGATGGTCAACGCCGACTGCGGGCGTGGCCATGGCCGCCTGCTGCTGCAACATTACGCCGAACTTTCCAACCTGGTGTACCGAGAGGCCTCCACCGCCGCCGAATTCGCGGCCATCCTGCGCGAAAACCCCGATGCGGGCCGCATTCTGGTGGATCTGCCCGGCGTGGCGCGCGACGGCAGCCTGGCCCGCCAACTGGCGATTCTTGGACTTTCGGGAGCGGCGGCGGGCACGGGTACGGGCAACGGCGTTGCCGTGCACCTGGTGCTGCCGCCGCATCACGGACCGGCCCAGATGGCCGCGCTGCTGGCGCGCTATGCCTTCGAGGGGGCGGGCAGCCTTGTCTGGACGAAGCTGGACGAAGCCTGTACCTTCGGGGCATTGGTGAACGTGGCGGCGGCCTGCGGCCTGCCCGTGTCGGCCCTTTCCTACGGCCCCGGCATGCGCAATTCGCTGGTAGCCGCAAGCGATGCGGCACTGTGGCGCCTGCTGTTCAAGCGGCAACTGCCCGGCGAGGCTCCGGGACATGCTGCGGAGCAGGCCGAGTCCCGGCCCCAGGCAAGGGTGGCGGCCCAGACCAAGGCCCAGACCGGCGGCCAGACGGCCATCAGGCCCGGCGGTGTTCGGCCAGACAGTGTTCGGCCAGAAGGGGGCCGGCCAGACGGAATGAAGGCTGACGGCATTTCGGCGAACGCCCGATCCCTGGCTGGCGCAAGGGCCTGAACCATGGTCCCGGTCCCGACGGCGCGCCGGACGGCAGATCTGACGGCAGAGCTAACGGAAGAACTGACGGCAGCACCGACGGCACACGGCATCCACGGGCGACCGCGCCAGGCGCGCCCGGCACCGCACGCACTCACTGGAGCTTGCATCGCATGAGCCCCGATCTTCCCCTGGTATTCTCCGTCACCTCCGGCAAGGGTGGCGTCGGCAAGACCAACATCGCCGCCAACCTGGCCTGCTGCCTCGCGCAGGAAGGCAAGCGCGTGGTCCTGCTGGACGCGGACCTTGGCCTTGCCAACGTGGACGTGGTGCTGGGCCTGACCCCGCAGTTGAACCTGTTCCACCTGTTCCACGAAGGCGTCGACCTTTCCGAGATACTCTGCGATACGCCCTACGGCTTCCGCATCCTGCCCGCCTCGTCGGGCATGAGCGAAATGCTGTCGCTTTCCACCGGCCAGAAGCTGGAACTGCTGGAGGCCATGGACGCGCTGGAAGGCGCGGTGGACTATCTGATCGTGGACACCGGCGCGGGCATCAACGATAATGTGCTGTATTTCAACCTGGCGGCCCAGGAGCGGCTGGTGGTGCTGACCCCCGAGCCCACGTCGCTCACCGACGCCTACGCCCTGATCAAGGTGATGAAGCTCAACCACGGGGTGGAGCATTTCAAGGTGCTGGTGAACATGGTGCCCGACGCGCAGACCGCGCGCGACATGTTCACCCGGCTGTACAAGGCCTGCGATCATTTTCTTTCCGGCGTGTCCCTGGATCTCGCGGGCTTTGTCCCGCGCGACCCGGCGGTGCGCAAGGCAGTGGTGAACCAGCGACCCTTCTGCGTCATGGCGCCGGACAGCCCGGCCTGCGCGGCGGTGCGCGAGGTGGCCCGGACGGTACAAACGTGGGACGTGGCGGCGAGCCTCGATGGAAACATCAAGTTCTTCTGGAAAAAGCTCCTCTTCCGGCACTAACCCCTGGGAGGCGCTGGAATCGGGAGCCGTCGCCTGGGGCGACTTCCCGCGCGCCGACCAGGAACGGATAGTCCGGCACTACGCGCCTAAGGTGCGGTTTCTGGCCTTGCGCCTGAAGGCCAAGCTGCCCCGCAACGTGGAGCTGAACGAACTGATCAGCGCGGGCACCCTGGGCCTCATGGAGGCGCTGGGCAAGTTCCGGCCGCAGCTTGGCATCCGCTTCGAGACGTATGCCGAAAGCCGCATCCGGGGCGCCATGCTGGACGAGTTGCGGCGGCTGGACTGGTTTCCGCGCAGTCTGCGACAGCGGGTGCGGCAACTGGACGAGGCAATCCAGCGCATCGAGCACGAAAAGGGACGCCACCCCACCGAGGCGGAATTGCAGGACGCCACGGGACTGGACCAGAAGGATGTACGGCTGGGGCTGGAGGCGTTGCAGAACCAGTTGTGCCTCTCGCTCGACGCCATACAGGACTCGCTGGCGCCAGATGCAGGCGTGCAGGGAGAGGGTGAACCGTTCCAGACCACGGCAACGCAGGAGCTCATAGAGCGAGTGGCGGGGCTGATCGACGAATTGACACCCCGAGAGAAGCTGGTATTGTCGTTATATTATAGCGACGAGCTGAACATGCGCGAAACAGCCGAGGTCATGGGCATCACCGAGGGGCGCGTCTCGCAACTGCACTCCCAGGCGCTCAACAGGCTGCGCAAGGAATTCAGGAACCACTACGGAGAACACGGCACCGTGTGATTGCGGCGTCCGTTGGCCAGGAGTACGCACAATGCCCTACGACACCAATATGCGTGTCCTCGTGGTGGACGACTTTTCCACCATGCGTCGCATCATCAAGAACATCCTGCGCCAGCTGGGGTTCACCAACGTGGTCGAGGCCGACGACGGCACCACCGCGTGGGAGATCCTGAACAAGGACCGCATCGAGTTCGTCATCTCCGACTGGAACATGCCCAAGATGACCGGCATCGAACTGCTGCGCAAGGTGCGCGCCAGCGAGGAATTCGCCGACATGCCCTTCCTGATGGTGACGGCCGAAGCCCAGCAGGAAAACGTCATCGAAGCGGTGCAGGCCAGGGTGTCCAACTACATCGTCAAGCCCTTCACCGCAGAGACCATGAAGCAGAAGATCGACAAGATCTTCCCGTAGGTCGCCATTTTCTGCGGGCGCCGGGCCGCCATGGGGCGGGCTTGCGCCCGTTTGCCGTGCAGGGCCGCACGCGCGCCGCGCCGCATGCCCCCTTTCCGCAGGCAGGCCCTGCCGCTCCGGAGCACCCGGCGGCCAGTACGCCAGCCGACACGGCGTCTCCCCATGCCGGCGTTTCCCGGCCGGGTCTGATCCGGACGCCCGTTACCCCGACGCCCCAGCGCGGGCCGTGCGAGGGACCAGACCATGCTGCTCATGCCCATCGTCACCGCCGCCGTTCCCGATTCCCCCGCAACGCCGGGGGTGGACGGCCTGTTGTCCGACGAGGAGGGCAAGGCGGAACTGGACGCCGGGCAGCTGGATGTCGATTCGCTGGGTCCCCCGGTGGAAGACAAGGTTGAACTGGACCTCGAGGACGCCCCCTTCCTGCTGCCGGAAGAGGAAAAGGCTCCTCCCCCGCCGCCCCAAGCCGCCCAGACCCTTGCGCTGTCGCCCGAGGGCGATGCCCCCAAGAAGAAATTCAGCCTCAACCTTGCCGGGTTGCTGGCCAACAAGAAGCTGCTGATCATCGTGGTGGCCGTGTTGGTGCTGCTGCTGGCAGGCGGCGGTGCCGCGTGGTTCCTGCTGCGCAAGAAGGAAGCCCCGCCGCCGTCCCCCGAGGCCGCGGTCCAGAAGATCGTGGTGCCCCAGCAGGCCCCGCCGCCCCCGCCGGAACCGGCCAAACCCGCCCAGACCATCCTGAGCTGGGAGCCGTTCTGGGTGGAACAGAAGGACACCAAGGGTGCCATCCGTTTCCTGGTCGTCAAATTCTCGGCGCCCACGGAAAACCAGAAGCTGGTGTTCGAGGCGCAGGCCAAGAAGGTGGTCATCCGCGATGCCGTGTATTACTATCTGAAGAACAAGTCGCTGACCTACCTCACCGATGCGGCCAATGCCGAAACGCTGAAAAAGGACATCCTGGCCATCATGAACGAATACCTCAGCATCGGTAAGCTGGAGGATTTGTTGATAGAGAACTATCTGGTCAAGTAGGGGAGCCCCAAGGCCCCCCTGGCGCGCCGCCCGTCGTCCCCATCTTCGGGTGATGCGCCAAAGCCCGCCGCCCCCGCCGACAGCCGACCCGCCCGGCAGCGGGTTTCGTCGTCAGCCGCCGCCACCCCTTGCAGGTGCGTCGCGCGGGGCACCATGCGGCGATGGAGGATCCGCCGTGTCCGTCGACCCGACGCTTCCCGTCGTCATCGCCCAGATGGGCCACGCCGAGCGCGTGGTCCACGAGGCGCAGGCACACCCGGAAATGGCCCAGGCCGCCGCCCAGCAGCTTGCCGCCCAGGCGTTGCAGCACGACCGTTCGCAGGTCCAGAAGACCGACGAAAGCGGCAAGTCCGAGGTGGTGGACGAGCGCGAACGCAACCGCCAGCGGCGGCGCGCCATGCTGCTGGCCCGTCGCAAGGCCCAGGCTGCGGCGGCGGAGGGGGACGAGGACGAAACGCCCGACTCCGACGACGATCCCTGGTCCGGCAACATCCTGAACATCAAGGTCTGATTTCCCGCCGCCCATTCGGGCGTCATGTCGGCTGCTGGCCGCATGGTTGGTCGCGCGTAGCGGCAGGCGCCCCCGACGCATCGCCACTGTACCGGCGGCCATGATTTCCGTCCGCCTTCCCGCCCGAAGCCATCCGTTCTCCACACCGTTCGCCATCGAACGCCGCCATGGCGTTGCGTGTAGCCCAGACTACAGCAACGCCATTGTCACGCAGGTACGACAAGAGCATGCTTGGAGAGAAATCCGGACGCCCATGAAGGATGGAAGCGGCAAGGTGAAGACGGCGGTGCCGTGGCGGTGCACAGGCAGGGCAGACGGGTTCTTGCGGCGATGCAGCAGGCACGATACCAGTGCCGGTGGCGGCGGAATGCCGCCGTGACGCGAGGTGCGCCATGCCGAATGCCGAACGCCTGTTCGACGGTGCCTACATTCCCCCCTGGCTGGTGGCCCCGGTGCACGAAGACTGGGAAAAGGTCGCGCATCTGGGGCGACCCATGCGCTGGGCGCGCAAAAGCGTGGTTTACGACATCGGCGCGCCCTCGTCCGAAATCGTGCTCATCCGCGAGGGGCTGCTGCGCATCATCGCCCTGGGCTACAACGGAGAGCAACGCACCATCGGCATCCTGGGCCCGGGCAGCATCCTGGGCGAGTCCTCGCTGTTCTGCGAGGTGGAGAACCAGCACGTCATCAAGGTGGTGGAGCCGTGTTCGGGCCTTGTGTTCGGCAAGGACGTGGTATTCGGCGAGATCATCGGCAAATATCCCTCGCTGACCATCTGCCTGTGCCGCAACATGGCCACCAAGTCGTACATCATGTCCACCCAGCTGGAATGCACCACCTTCATGACCAGCGAGCAGAAGATCGCCCATTTCCTGTACCACCTGGCGGGCGAGCAGCAGCGTACCACCCCGCTGTACCACCGCCTGGCCCGCCTGCCGCTGGTGACCATCGGTGAATTGCTGGGCCTGCACCGGGTGACCACCACCAACGTCATCAACGGATTCCGGCGGGCGGGCATTCTTTCGCCCGATGCCGACCATCTGGACGTGCGCGACGTGGACGGTCTGGTGGATATCCTGCACGCCGAGAAATAGCGCGCGGCGCGCGTAGCGCGGCAACGAAAAGGCCCGCCGGAAACCCGGCGGGCCTTTTGTGGATGCAGGTGTGACGGGTCGGATATCAGGCCCTACAGCGCGGCCACGGCCTCTATCTCCACCAGGCAGCCCAAGGGCAGGGCGCGCACGGCCACGCACGAGCGGGCGGGGAAGGGCGCGGCAAAGGCCGCCGCGTAGGCGTCGTTCACCAGCGGAAAGTGGGCCATGTCGGTGATGAATACCGTGGTCTTGACCACGCTGGCCAGGCTGGCCCCGGCCTCGGCCAGGATGGCGGCAAGGTTGGCGCAGCTTTGCGCGGCCTGGGCCTTGGCGTCGCCTTCCACCACGGCGCCGGTGGCGGGGTTCACGGGCAACTGACCGGAAACGAACAGCAGGTTGCCGGTGCGGATGGCCTGGCTGTACGGGCCGATGGCGGCGGGGGCGTCGGGGCTGGATATCTGATGTTTCATGGGGCGTCTCCTGTCGGGAGGGCTACTTGTACATGGGCAGGACGTCGAACACGAACAGGGTGTGGCAAATGGCCGTGACGATGCCGAACAGCAGCAGCGCGGGCACGGTGACGTTGCCCCCTCTGGCGCGGTAGCCGTTCGAGGGGCGGCGCGCACGACAGGCGCGCAGCATCACGGCGGGAATGATCACCGACCAGATGGTGGCGGCAAGCCCGGCCCAGCCGATGGCCAGCAGAAAGCCGTCGGGCCACAGCAGTCCGCCCAGGGTGGGCGGCAGGAAGGTGATCAGGGTGGTCTTGGTGCGGCCCGCGCGCGAATCGTCGAACTTGCACAGGTCGGCCATGTAATCGAACAGGCCCAGGCCCGCCCCCAGGAACGAGGTGGCCACGGCCAGAGACGAAAACGCCTCCAGCATGCGCAGGATGAAGCTGCTGTTCAGGTTTGCCCCCGCGGCCTTGACCAGGTCGCCCACGTTGCCGCCCGCGGCGATGACGTCGCGGAACCCGGCGCGGGGGATGGTGCCGTCGCAGGCCACGATCCACAACAGGTAGCAGACCAGGGCGATGATCGTGCCGCCCACGAGGCAGCGGTTGATCTGCCCCGGTTCCTTGCCGAAGTATTTGACCAGGCTGGGCACGCTGGCGTGGAAACAGAACGAGGTCAGGTAGGTGGACAGCGCGCCCCAGATGAAGATGGCCGAGCCGCCGCCGCTGCCGCCCGCGCCCATGTCGAACAGCACCCCGGCGCGGATTTCCGACAGCATGCCCGACATGGACAACGCGAAGCTGAGCACCATGCCGCCCATCATGAGCACGGAGATGCGGTCCACGATCCAGGTGCTCCACCACACGCACGCGGTCAGCAGTAGCGCAAAGGTCAGCCCGGCCACCAGCTTGGACGGCTCGTGGCCAATGGTCACCTGCAGGGTGTGGCGCACGATGGACCCGCCACCGCTGACATAGGCGTAGACAAGGATGTACAGCACGAAGGCCACTGCCGCGCCGTTGATGATGCTCCATGACGGGCCCAGCGTATCCTTGACCAGGGTATGAAAACTGGCGCCCGGTTCGTAGTGCAGGTTCACCTCCAGCAGCGCCTGGCTGGAGAGCAGCATCATGGCCCACGAAAGCAGCAGGATGAGTACGGACCACTGAAACCACATGCCCGCGGAGATGGTGGGCAGTGCCAGCATGCCCGCGCCAACGGATGTACCGGCGATGATCATGGTGCCGCCCAGCACGCTGGGGCGGTGTGCGCAATGCGTCATGGTCAGCTCCTTATGAAAAAGGGGAACGCCAAAGGCGTTCCCCTTCATTGTGGTGCAGTGTTACTTCAGCGGCTCGAAGCGCGCCGTGAAGAAGCGCAGTACCTTCGGCTCGTGCACCATCCTGAGACCCTTGATATTGTCGCGATGCTTGTACAGTGCGATGCAGGCGTCGGCAACCACGTCCAGGTGGGCATACGTGTACACGCGACGCGGAATGGTCAGGCGGACCAGTTCCAGCTTGGGCCGGTGGTGCTCGCCGGTCTTCTTGTCGCGCCCGGCGGAAACGATGCCCCGTTCCATGGAGCGCACGCCCGCTTCCAGGTACAACTGGGCGGCCAGCATCTGGGCCGGGAATTCGTCCTGCGGGATGTGCGGCAGAAAGGCGCGGGCGTCCAGGAACACGGCGTGGCCGCCCACGGGCCGCACGATGGGCACACCCGCCTCGGTCAACCGGTCACCCAGGTAGCGGCACTGGGCAATGCGGTGAGCGATGTAGGCTTCGTCCACCGATTCGCGGATGCCCTGGGCCATGGCTTCCATGTCGCGCCCGGCCATGCCGCCGTAGCTGGGCATGCCTTCGTACAGCACCACCAGTTCGGTGGCCTTCATGAACAGTTCGTCGTCGTTCATGCACAGGAAGCCGCCGATGTTGACCATGCAGTCCTTCTTGCCGCTCATGGTGCAGCCGTCGGCATAGCTCATCATCTCTTTCAGGATGGCGCGGATGGACTTGTCCGCGTAGCCCGGCTCGCCTTCCTTGATGTAGTAGGCGTTTTCCACGCAGCGGGTGGCGTCGAACATCACCTTGATGTTGTGCCTGGCGCACAGTTCCTTCACCGCGCGCATGTTGCCCATGCTCACCGGCTGGCCGCCCGCCAGGTTCACGGTGACGGCCAGGCACACGTAGGGGATGCGATCCGCGCCCACCTCGTCGATGAGGGCCTGCAACTTGTTCAGGTCCACGTTGCCCTTGAAGGGAATTTCCAGTTGGGCGTCGTGCGCCTCGTCGCGGATGATGTCGCGGAAGGTGGCCCCGTTCAGTTCCTGGTGGGCGCGGGTGGTGGTGAAGTACATGTTGCCGGGCACGTAGTCGCCGGGCTTGATGCAGATCTGCGAAAGCAGGTTTTCCGCGCCGCGCCCCTGGTGGGTGGGCACGATGTGCCTGAAGCCGTAGTATTCGCGCACCACTTCCTGCAGATGCAGAAAGTTGCGGCTGCCCGCATAGGCTTCATCGCCGATCATCATGGCCGCCCACTGGCGGTCGCTCATGGCGGTAGTGCCGCTGTCGGTCAGCAGGTCTATGCCCACGTCTTCGGACTTCAGCAGAAAGGTGTTGTATCCGGCTTCGGCGATGTGCTTCTCGCGTTCCGGACGGGTGGTCACGGCAATGGGTTCGACAGCCTTGATCTTGAACGGTTCTGCGGGATACCTGGCGTCCATGATGCACTCCTTTGTGTTGTCCGTGATGGTCGTTCGCCGTGCATGGGGGGCGAATTCCCCGGTTGTTGCGGCATGACGCTGCAAGAACATGTTTCTTCGCGCCGTAAGTGTGGTCATACGCCATGCGTGAAAAGCGGCAGTGTAGTCTGGCCTACACGCGGTGCATTTTTTCACGAGAAGCGAAAAATTGTCGCGCAAACGGCAGAGGGCCTAGAAAGGGGTTCCATCGGCCAGCAGGCTGCGCCGCAACGCCTCGCGCAGCCTGGCGGCCATGGGGCCGGGCGTGCCCGTGCCGATGGGCGCGCCCTCGTAGCGCACCAGGCTGGCGCATTCGTACACGGTGCCCAGGATCAGGAATTCCCGTGCGGACAGGATGTCCGCCTCGGTGATGGCGCGGCGGGCCGTGGGCATGAACGCGGCAGCCAGGTCCATGACCCGGTGCAGGGTGGTGCCTGGCAGGGCGCCCGCGCCCTCCGGGGCGGCCAGGGTTCCCGTGGCGTCCACCAGGGCCACGTTGGCGATGGCCGATTCGGACAGGCGGCCTTCGGCGTCGAAGGTCAGCGGCACGTCCATGCCGCGCTGCCGGGCCTCGTCCATCATCAGTACGTTGAGCAGGTAGTTGGCGTGCTTCACGCCGGTAAGCGGCCCCCGATGCGCGGGCACCACGCTGCGGAAGGCGGACAGCCCGGCGGCGAACCATGCCTCCGGCGGGGCGGTCTGCCGCCAGGCGATGATGTACAGGCTGGACTGCGGGCATTCGGCGGGTGAAATGCCGAAGCCGCCCGGTCCCCGGCCCACCAGCACGCGGATGCCGCCTTCGTCCTGGCCGCCCGCGCGGGCCACGGCGATGATGCGGCCCCGCAGATCGTCCCACGGGCAGGGCGGCGCAAGGTGGATGGCTTCCGCCGAGCGGCGCAGCCGGGCCAGGTGCAGGTCCAGCTGGAACAGGCGGCGCTGCCGATAGCGAATGGATTCGAACACCCCATCGCCCCGGTGGCACAGGTGGTCGTCCAGCGGGACCAGCAGCAGGCGCGGGTCGGTGCAGATGCCGCCCACGCGGTGGTCGTGGAAGGCCAGCACCCGGTCCGCGCCGGGGCGGGGGGCGGCCAGCAGCCGCTGGAGGCAGACGGCGGCATCAAGCAGGCGGATGGGGTCGGAACCGGCTTCGGGCGCGGCGGCAGGGGAGATGGGGTCCGTGGAATCGGCGGGGTGCATGTGGCCTCCCGTGGTTTGGAGGTGTGACCATGCATTCCGCGTAGCCCGGCGCGGCGGGTGTGGCCTGTAGCGTACGCTACGACTGGAAAAGTTTGGCGGAATCCGGCAGGATCAGTGGCGTTGCCCGGTCCGCCCTGCCGGTCCGGGAGTCCGCTCTGCCGTCAGGCTACATACCGGCAGGCACGGTGCCGCCAGGTGCACTCGCTGTCCGCCGTTCAGAGGCCCCCATGACCGTATCCCTGTGGCTCATCATTTTCGTCAGCGTGGTGGAAGTGGCCCTGCTCGGCGTGCTGCTGATGTTCTTTCTGCGGTTGCGCAGGTCGGAGGCGCTGCTCAACCGTCTGCAAGCCAACCAGACCCAGCTGCTGGAGCGGCTGCGCCAGAATGCGGAACTTGAGCAGGAACTGGTGGCCACCTTCGCCCAACGCCAGGAGCAGCTGCGCCATCTGGACCAGCGGCTGGAGGGGCGGGCTCAGGCCCTGCGCCGCCTGCTGGAACAGGCCGAGGGCATCAGCCGTTCGCCGCAGTTCCTGCGCGAGGTGATCCTGAACGGCCACCGCAAGGGCCGCAGCCTGGAACAGATCGCCCGGTCCACCGGCCTGTCGGTGGACGAAGTGGAACTGATCCTGGCCCAGGTCGGGTAGGTCGACCACATCCGCGTTTCCGAGGGCTGCTTTTTGCGCCGCCGGTTTTTTCCAATTACCCCGTGGCGACCCGCGCCCTGGTGGCGCGGGAGCCGCCCCTGGCGTCAACACAGCCCCCCACCGGAATCCGGTGGGGGGCTGTGTTTTTCGACGCGCGGTTTCATAAAAAAATACTAAACAATATCGATGTAATAAGAGAAAAATGAAAGTGAACCGGAAAGAAGGGTACGTATTGTCGTTGACAGTCTTGCATAAGACATCATACACATGTCTCCACCAACGCTCCCAAGGAGGAACTCCATGTCGATCCAATTTCTGGTGCACGAAGACGGCGATTCCGTCGGCGTCGTGGCTGTTGAAGGCGTCAAGGCCGGTCAGGAACTGACCGGTTGGGTGATGGCCGAAGACCGGACCATTACCTTCAAGGTGCTCAACGATATTCCGATCGGTCACAAGCTGGCCCTGAAGAACCTTTCCGTGGGTGATACCGTGATGAAGTACGGCACCGACATCGGCAAGGTCATCGCTCCCATCAAGCAGGGCGAACACCTGCACGTTCACAACGTCAAGACCAAGAGGTGGTAGGAACATGACCGCTAATACCTTCCTCGGCTACCGCCGCGAAAACGGCCGCGTGGGCGTGCGCAACCACGTGGTCATCCTGCCCCTGGACGATCTTTCCAATGCTGCCTCGGAAGCCGTGGCCCACAACGTCAAGGGCACCCTGGCCCTGCCGCACCCCTATGGCCGCCTGCAGTTCGGTGAAGACCTGGAACTGCACTTCCGCACCCTGATCGGCGTGGGCAGCAACCCCAACGTGGCCGCCGTGGTGGTCATCGGCATCGAACCCCAGTGGACCAACCGCATCGTGGAAGGCATCGCCAAGACCCGGCAGGCCGGTGGCTGGCTTCTCCATCGAGCAGAACGGCGACCACAACACCATTTGCGCCGCCTCGCGCAAGGCCAAGGAATTCATGCACTGGGCCACCGAGCTGCAGCGCGTGGAATGCCCGGTGAGCGACCCTGTGGGGTGTCCACCAAGTGCGGTGAATCCGACACCCACTTCGGGCATCGCCTCCCAACCCCCACCGTGGTAACGCCTTCGACAAGCTGTACGAAAAGGGCTGCACCCTGCTGTCGGTGAAAACACCCGAACTGACCGGCGGCGAGCACCTGGTGCTGGAACGCTGTGCCAACGACGAAGTGCGCAAGCAGTTCCAGTTCTTCTTCGACCGCTACGCGAAGCTCGTGGACGACCACAAGACCAGCGACCTTTCCGACTCGCAGCCCACCAAGGGCAACATCGAAGGCGGCCTGACCACCATCGAGGAAAAGGCCCTCGGCAACATCCAGAAGATCGGTCGCAAGGCTCCGGTCGTGGGCTGCCTGGACAAGGCCGAAGCCCCCACCGGCCCCGGCCTGTGGTTCATGGATTCCTCGTCCGCCGCGGCGGAAATGGTCACCCTGTGCGCCGCTGCCGGGTACGTTGTGCACCTGTTCCCCACCGGGCAGGGCAACGTCATCGGCAACCCCATCCTTCCCGTGGTGAAGCTGTGCGCCAACCCGCGCACCGTGCGCACCATGAACGAGCACATCGACGTGGACGTGTCGGGCATCCTGCGCAAGGAACTGACCCTGGACGGCGCCGGTGACAAGCTGCTGGAAATGGCCATCCGCACCGCCAACGGCCGTAACACCGCCGCCGAAGTGCTGGGCCACCGCGAGTTCGTCCTTACCCGCCTGTACGAAAGCGCCTAGTCCCCAGGCGCTTCGGTCTCCCCTGCGGCGCACCTCGCCGCAGGGGGGCATATTCTGCGGCAGGCGTGTGCGTCCGGCACTCTCGGCACACACCAGTGGATACCCCCGGGGAATACTCGGAGGAGCGCAAGTCGGACCCGCCCGTCCGGCTTGATCCGTGCACGCTTGCCGCAGCCTTTCTCTTGCGTGTGCAGCAGAGCACCGCACCCTGGGCCGCCTTGTGGCCCCGCATGCCTCGCAACGCCTGACGCACGGAATCGGGACCGTGCCGTAACGGCGCACGAGCCTTTCTGCCTCACGGATTCTTCGCCTTCATCCTCCACGTTTTTCGCGCGGCACGCAGTGCCGCCAGCTTGCGCAAGCGCGGGCCCTGCCAGGGGCCCGCGCTGTGCTTTTGTACGGCGTGCCAGCACGGAACCGGCGATTCGCTTGCGTCGCCGGGACCGGCAACCGGAGCGATCCACCCCGGACGCCCCCTGAGCGGCCCGCGGATGCGGGCAGGCGCGGACGCGCAAGAATAGTCGTTGAAGCGGGTGTGTGTGATTGCACACGCAGAAAGGGCATGACACAAAAGGCACATGGGCATGCGCTGCCAGACGCATTCGCGTGTTCCTGCACTGCAAGAGAACTGTATTGATTGAACAAGCAAACAATACCATCGCATGCCGATATGCTTCGTGCTTTATTTCACTGAGCGCTCAAATATGGAGAGCAGAGGTAGGAATGCCGCCACGTTGGCGTAACAGAAAGGCTGTTGGGGGTATGCAAGAATACGACGGGGTTCCGGGGGGCATCGAAAAAAACAAAACATAACACAGCGTTGAAAGCGCGACTGAAAGGCTTGGGCAAAAAAGCTCAAGTTTCGCGTTGACAGTCTTGCATAAGACATCATACACATGCCTCAACAACGCTCCCCAAGGAGGAACTCCATGTCGATCCAATTTCTGGTGCACGAAGACGGCGATTCCGTCGGCGTCGTGGTTGTTGAAGGCGTCAAGGCCGGTCAGGAACTGACCGGTTGGGTGATGGCCGAAGACCGGACCATTACCTTCAAGGTGCTCAACGATATTCCGATCGGTCACAAGCTGGCCCTGAAGAACCTTTCCGTGGGTGATACCGTGATGAAGTACGGCACCGACATCGGCAAGGTCATCGCTCCCATCAAGCAGGGCGAACACCTGCACGTTCACAACGTCAAGACCAAGAGGTGGTAGGAACATGACCGCTAATACCTTCCTCGGCTACCGCCGCGAAAACGGCCGCGTGGGCGTGCGCAACCACGTGGTCATCCTGCCCCTGGACGATCTTTCCAATGCTGCCTCGGAAGCCGTGGCCAACAACGTCAAGGGCACCCTGGCCCTGCCGCACCCCTATGGCCGCCTGCAGTTCGGTGAAGACCTGGAACTGCACTTCCGCACCCTGATCGGCGTGGGCAGCAACCCCAACGTGGCCGCCGTGGTGGTCATCGGCATCGAACCCCAGTGGACCAACCGCATCGTGGAAGGCATCGCCAAGACCGGCAAGCCGGTGGCTGGCTTCTCCATCGAGCAGAACGGCGACCACAACACCATTTGCGCCGCCTCGCGCAAGGCCAAGGAATTCATGCACTGGGCCACCGAGCTGCAGCGCGTGGAATGCCCGGTGAGCGACCTGTGGGTGTCCACCAAGTGCGGTGAATCCGACACCACCTCGGGCATCGCCTCCAACCCCACCGTGGGTAACGCCTTCGACAAGCTGTACGAAAAGGGCTGCACCCTGCTGTTCGGTGAAACCACCGAACTGACCGGCGGCGAGCACCTGGTGCTGGAACGCTGTGCCAACGACGAAGTGCGCAAGCAGTTCCAGTTCTTCTTCGACCGCTACGCGAAGCTCGTGGACGACCACAAGACCAGCGACCTTTCCGACTCGCAGCCCACCAAGGGCAACATCGAAGGCGGCCTGACCACCATCGAGGAAAAGGCCCTCGGCAACATCCAGAAGATCGGCCGCAAGGCTCCGGTCGTGGGCTGCCTGGACAAGGCCGAAGCCCCCACCGGCCCCGGCCTGTGGTTCATGGATTCCTCGTCCGCCGCGGCGGAAATGGTCACCCTGTGCGCCGCTGCCGGGTACGTTGTGCACCTGTTCCCCACCGGGCAGGGCAACGTCATCGGCAACCCCATCCTTCCCGTGGTGAAGCTGTGCGCCAACCCGCGCACCGTGCGCACCATGAACGAGCACATCGACGTGGACGTGTCGGGCATCCTGCGCAAGGAACTGACCATGGACGGCGCCGGCGACAAGCTGGTGGAAATGGCCATCCGCACCGCCAACGGCCGTAACACCGCCGCCGAAGTGCTGGGCCACCGCGAGTTCGTCCTTACCCGTCTGTACGAAAGCGCCTAATCATCCTCTGCCGCCTCCTTCACGATGGTCGTGAAGGAGGCGTCCCGCCCCGGTCGGTGGCACGCCGGGGCGGGGCAGCGGAGCCCCGGAAACCGCAGGGGGGCCGGGGGACCATGGACCATCACAGGTAGCGCGCGTAGTGATGAGATGCATTGCATGACAGCGAACCAGCAAGGGGCAGGACCGCCAGGGGCGTGATCCCGCGGGACGGCGCAGCAGCCGCACAGGCATGCAAGGGAATCGCCGCCCCACTCCCGCCTTTCGTAGGGCCGGTTCGTACGGGCGCTGCCAGAATTTCGCTCCCCCCGGCGGGGGGCATCGACAGGTGCCTTGAACTTCGAAGACCGAAAAAGGAGCCCTACATGAAAGTGCGTTTCCTTGCGCGGCTGGCCCTTGCGGCGCTGCTCGTCCTCGGCCTTGCTGTTGCCGGTGATGCCTACGCCAAGTATCCCGACAAGCCCATCAACATGATCATCGCCTTCACGGCGGGCGGGTCCAGCGACGTGCAGGCCCGCATCATGCAGAAGTACTGGAACAAGTACTCCGACCAGCAGTGGGTGTTCATCTACAAGCCCGGTGCCGGCGGCGCCATCGGCTTTGGCGAAATCGCCAACGCCCGTCCCGACGGCTACACCATCGGCGGCATCAACATTCCGCACCTGGTGCTGCAGCCCATGGTCCAGAAGGCCATGTTCTCCATCGACAGCTACGCCTACATCTGCCAGGTCGTGAACGATCCGCAGGCCGTGGTCGTGCGCAACGACAGCAAGTTCAAGTCGGTCAAGGAAATCTTCGAGTTCGCCAAGGCCAACCCCGGCAAGCTCAAGGTGGGCCTGGTGGGCCCCAACAGCGGCCATCACCTGATGTTCCTTGACGTGAAGGGCAAGTTCGACTTCCCCGTCACCGAAGTGTTCTACAAGGGCGCCGCCGACCAGAACGCGGCCCTGCTGGGCGGCGAAATCGACGTCATGTTCGGCAACCTGAACGACGTCATGCGCAGCCTCGAAGAAATGACCGTGCTCGGCCTTGCGGCGGAAAAGCGCAACGCCTTCCTGCCCGACGTGGCCACCCTGCGTGAACAGGGCTTCGACGTGGTATCCGACATCCGCCGTGCCTACGTTGCCCCCAAGGGCATCGACAAGGCCCAACTGGACTACCTGCGCGAAACCTTCAAGAAGATCTGCGACGACCCGGAATACGTCTCTGACATGAAGAAGGCGGGCCAGCCCACCGAATACATGGATGGCGACGCCTTTGCCGCGTACGTGCGCACCCAGAACGAGTTCGCCAAGACCATGCTGCAAAAGGCCGGTCTGCTGAAGTAGCAGGCCCATTCTGCCGGGGAGGGGTGCCATCCCTCCCCGGCTTGTACCAAGGAGCATCCCAATGATGGAATTTATCGGGCCCGCCATCGGCCATCTGTTCGAGCCTTTGAACATTCTGCTGATGATCGCGGGTCTGACGGGGGGCATCATCGTGGGGGCCCTGCCGGGCCTCACCGCCACCATGGGCGTCGCCCTCATGGTGCCGGCCACCTTTGCCATGGACGCCACCAGCGGCCTGATCATGCTGGGAGCGATCTATGCAGGCGCCATCTACGGCGGTTCCAACTCCGCCTGTCTCATCTGCACGCCCGGCACGCCCTCGTCCGTGGCAACCACCTTCGACGGCTGGCCGCTGTGCCAGGCCGGTCGAGCCGACATCGGCCTGATCACCTCGCTGCTTTCCTCCGTGTTCGGCGGCATCGTCGGCACCGTGTTCCTGCTGTTCCTGGCCGCGCCGCTGGCCCGGTTCGCCCTGCAGTTCGGCGGCCCCGAAAATTTCTGGCTGTGCATTTTCGGCCTTTCCACCATCGCGGTCATGTCGTCGGGCAACATGGTCAAGGGCCTGTTGTCCGGGGCCATGGGGCTTCTGGTGTCCACCGTGGGCATTGACCCCAACGTCGGTGTGCCCCGCTTCACCTTCGGGTACTATCCGCTGGTGCAGGGCATTGAAGTCATTCCCGCCATGATCGGCCTGTTTTCCTTCTCGCAGGTGCTGTACCTGATCGGCAGTTACAAGCCGTTCATCGCCGATTACCGCCCCGCGCCCGGCGCCCTGAGCCTGGTGGCGCGCGCCTTGGTGGGGCGGTGCAAGGTCAACCTGATGCGCTCGTCCATCATCGGTACCCTCGTGGGCATGCTGCCCGGCGCGGGCGGCGAGATTGCCTCCATTATTTCCTACAACGAGGCCAAGCGCTGGGACAAGAATCCCGAGCGCTACGGCACGGGCATCATCGAGGGCGTTGCCGCCAGCGAAAGCGCCAACAACGCGGTCATCGGCGGCTCGCTGATCCCCATGCTGACCCTGGGCATTCCGGGCAGCGCGGTGGCGGCGGTCATCCTGGGCGCGCTGCTGGCCAAGGGCATCCAGCCCGGCTTCAAGGTGTTCACCGCCACGGGCGACCTGGCTTACACCTTCATCATGTCCCAGTTCGCGGTGAACCTGCTGATGATTCCCATCGGCCTGCTGCTGGCCCGCATCATGACCAAGCTGCTCAGCATCCGCCTGACCTTCGTGGCCATCGCCATCGTGGTAATGTCGGTCATCGGCTCGTACGCCATCCGCAACAGCATGCTGGACGTGTGGATCGTCATCGTCTTCGGCTTTCTGGGCTACTTCTCCGGCCGGGTGGGCCTGGATACCGGGGCCATGGCCCTCGGCATCATCCTTGGTCCCATGATCGAGGAGAACCTGGGCAAGTGCGTGCACCTGTCCAGGGCCTCGGGCGGCTCGGTGATCAACGTGTTCCTTGAAAGCCCCATCGCCATCCTGCTCATCGCGCTCACCCTGCTTTCGCTGGCCACCCCCTTCCTGCTGGACTGGAAGCGCAAGCGGCGCGACTGCGGCTGCGACGTGCCGCAGTCCAAGGAGGATTCCACCCATGCGTAGCAGCGTTGCCGACATCACCTCCGGTCTCGCCGTCCTGGTCATTGCCGGTGTGTTCCATTCCCAGAGCGGCGATCTTGATGGGGTCAGCCTGCTGTTTCCCCGGATGCTCATCATCTTCATGGCCCTTGGCGGCATCTACCTGTGCGGCCTTGGCCTGCTGAAGGGGCGCAAGGGTGATGCCGCACCGCAGGACGACGAACCCGTGGCCGTGGGCCGCGTGGTCATGATCTCCGCCGGGGCCATTGCCTATGTCGCCATCATTCCCTTGCTGGGCTTCTACCTTGCCTCCGCCCTGTACCTGTTCGGCATGTCCATGGTGTTGAGCGATGCTGGCGGCAGCACGCGCAAAAAGGCCGTGGCCTCTGCCGCGTTCACCGTGGTGCTGTGCCTGTTCGTCTGGATAGGGTTCGCGATGCTGTTGGGCGTTCCCACTCCCGAAGGCATGCTGTTCTGATCGCATCTGCCGCACGGCGCCGCTTTCTCCGTTCCCCCCGTCGTGCGCCTTTCCGAAGGGTTGCGTGCGGCGGGGGGGGCTGTTTGTGATCGAAAGCATCCGTTTGCAGGGCCGGTTCGTAATCGGACACTGCCAGGATTTTGCTCCCCCGAAGGGGAGACGACAGGTGTCTTGAACTTCGAACGCTGAAAAAGGAGCCCTGCACAACCATATGCTTCCTTGTGCGGCTGACCTCGGGCGTTGCCTGTCCTCGGACTGGCGGCCGCAGGTGATACCCATGCGGGTATCCCGAAAAGCCCGTAAAATGACCTTCGGCTTCACGGCGGTCGGGTTCACCGGCGTGCAAACCGTATCATGCAGAGGTGCTGAAACTCGTACTGTTCCCCTGCCGACATGAAGTGCCGGGCCTGACCATCGGGCACATCGATGGTGATGCCTTTGCGGCGTACGCGCGAACCCGGAACGCGTATGCATAAAGGCTGGCCCGCTTAAGTAGCCAACCCTGATACCGCTGGAAGGGGTGCCATCCCTCCCCGGCCCGTACCAAGGAGCTTTGTAATGATGGAATTTATCGGACCGGCCATCGGGCATCTGTTCGAACCGCTGAACATCCTGCTGATGGTCGTGGGCCTGACGGGGGGCATCATCGTGGGGGCCCTGCCGGGCCTTACCGCCACCATGGGCGTAGCCCTCATGGTGCCGGCCACCTTCGCCATGGACGCCACCAGCGGCCTGGTCATGCTGGGGGCGATCTACGCAGGCGCCATCTACGGCGGGGCCAACTCCGCCTGTCTCATCTGCACCCCCGGCACGCCGTCGTCCGTGGCCACCACTTTTGATGGTTGGCCGCTGTGTCAGGCTGGCCGCGCCGACATCGGCCTGGTCACCTCTCTGCTGTCTTCGGCCTTTGGCGGTATCGTCGGTACCGTTCTGCTGCTGTTCCTGGCCGCGCCGCTGGCCCGGTTTGCCCTGCAGTTTGGCGGCCCCGAGAATTTCTGGCTGTGCATCTTCGGCCTGTCCACCATTGCGGTCATGTCGTCGGGCAACATGGTCAAGGGTCTGTTGTCGGGCGCCATGGGCCTGCTGGTATCCACCGTGGGCATCGACCCCAACGCCGGTGTGCCCCGCTTCACCTTCGGGTACTATCCGCTGGTGCAGGGCATTGAAGTCATCCCGGCCATGATCGGCCTGTTTTCCTTCTCGCAGGTGCTGTACCTGATCGGCAGCTACAAGCCGTTCATCGCGGAATACCAGCCAACGCCCGGCGCCCTCCGTGAGGTCATGAACGCCCTGGCGAGCCGCTGCAAGGTCATCCTGATGCGTTCGTCGCTCATTGGTGGCCTGGTGGGCATGCTGCCCGGCGCGGGCGGCGAGATTGCCTCCATCATCGCCTACAACGAGTCCAAACGCTGGGACAAGCATCCCGAGCGGTACGGCAAGGGGGCGATCGAAGGCCTTGCTTCCAGCGAAAGCGCCAACAACGCGGTCATCGGCGGCTCGCTGATCCCCATGCTGACCCTGGGCATCCCGGGCAGCGCGGTGGCGGCGGTCATTCTGGGCGCACTGCTGGCCAAGGGCATCCAGCCCGGCTTCAAGGTGTTCACCGCCACGGGCGACCTGGCCTACACCTTCATCATGTCCCAGTTCGCGGTGAACCTGCTGATGATCCCCATCGGCCTGCTGCTGGCCCGCATCATGACCAAGCTGCTCAGCATCCGCCTGACCTTCGTGGCCATCGCCATCGTGGTGCTGTCGGTCATCGGGTCATACGCCATCCGCAACAGCATGCTGGACGTGTGGATCGTCATCGTCTTCGGCTTCCTGGGCTACTTCTCCGGCCGGGTGGGCCTGGATACGGGGGCCATGGCCCTCGGCATCATCCTTGGCCCCATGATCGAGGAAAACCTGGGCAAGTGCGTGCACCTGTCCAAGGCCTCGGGTGGCTCGGTGATCAACGTGTTCCTCGAAAGCCCCATCGCCATCCTGCTCTTCCTGATGACCATGCTGTCGCTGGCAACGCCCTTCCTGCTGGACTGGAAGCGCAAGCGGCGCGACTGCGGCTGCGACGTGCCGCAGTCCAAGGAGGATTCCACCCATGCGTAGCAGCGTTGCCGACATCACCTCCGGCCTTGCCGTGCTGGCCATTGCCGGTGTGTTCCACGCCCAGAGCGGCGACCTTGAAGGGGTCAGCCTGCTGTTCCCCCGGATGCTCATCATCTTCATGACCCTTGGCGCTTTCCTTTTGTGTGCCCAGGGCCTGCTGAAGCGCCGCAAGGGCGAGGACGCACCGCAGGACGACGAGCCCGTGGCCGTGGGCCGGGTGGTCATGATCTCTGCGGGAGCCATTGCCTATGTCGCCATCATTCCTTTCCTGGGCTTCTATCCCGCCTCCGCCCTGTACCTTTTCGGCATGTCCATGGTGCTGAGCGATGCTGGCGGCAGCACGCGCAAGAGGGCCGTGGCTTCTGCCGTGTTCACCGTGGTGTTGTGCCTGTTCGTCTGGATAGGGTTCGCGATGCTGTTGGGCGTTCCCACTCCGGAAGGCATGCTGTTCTAGACGCCGCTGTTGCACGGCATCGCCGGTTCCGCCCCTCCGCCGTGTGCATTTCCGGATAAGTTGCGTACGACGGAGGGGCCTTTTTTTGTAGATACCATTTGCAAGAGGTTTCGTTCCATGCGCATCGAGCTGAAGTACGGGCACGGTTATGTGCCCCTGGAGTTGCCGGATTCCGTCCATGTGGACGTGTTCGAACCGAACCCTGTAGAACCACTGGCCGACCCCCTGGCCGCCCTGCATGCCGCCCTGGACGAACCGTTGGGTTGTCCCCGGTTTGAAGACCGTCCGGCGCCCCGTTCCGTGGCCATCGCCGTGCCGGACGAGACGCGCCCCGTGCCGGTGCGGCTGTTGCTGCCGCCGGTGCTGGACCGGCTGTTCGCCGCGTATCCGTCCCTGAAGCCGGAGGACGTGGTGATCGTGGTGGGCGGCGGGCTGCACCCCCCGGCGGACGAGGCCCAACTGGCCCGCGTGCTGCCGGAAGATCTGCGCGGCTGCCGGGTGGTGGCCCACGATGCCGAGCACTCCAGGCTGGCGCGCTTTGGCGCCACCACGCGCGGCACCCCGGTGGAGGTCAATGCCGCCTACGGCGCGGCGGAACTGCGGCTGGTCATCGGCATGGTGGACGCGCACCAGTTCGTGGGCTTCACCGGCGGGGCCAAGGGTGTGGCCATCGGCTGCGCTTCGGCGGCCATGATCGAGGCCAACCACCGCCTGATGCGCGATCCGGCGGCCACCGTGGGGGCCATAGAGACCAACCCCGTGCGTCTTGACCTGGACGAGGCCGGTGAACTGGCCGGGGTGGCCATGGCCATCAACGTGGTGCTGGACGCGGCCAAGCGCCCGGTGACCGTACTGGCCGGGTGGCCGCCCCAGGTCATGCGCGCCGCCGCCAAGGTTACGGCGCAGGTGTACGGGCTGGCCTTCGACAAGCCCTATGATGTCGTCATCGCCTCATGCGGGGGCACCCCCAAGGATCTCTGCCTGTACCAGGCCCAGAAGGGGCTGAACACGGCGGTGCAGTGCGCCGCGCCCGGCGCGAAGGTGCTGCTGGTGGCCGAGTGCGGCCAGGGCATCGGCGACGAGGTGTATCACGACTACGTGCGGCGCTTTCCCTGCGCCCATTCGCTGAAGAAGGACTTCGAGTCCGGGGCGTTCCGCATGGGCGCGCACAAGGGCTTCCTGTTCGCGCGGGCCACCACCAGCTTCGAGGTGGTGGTGCATTCCGACCTGGATCCGGCCCGGCTGCGCGAATGCCTGTTGACGCCCGGCGACATGCAGGAAACCGTGAACACCTGGCTGGCAGGGTTGCGGGACCCGCGCGTGGCCGTGGTGAAGAACGCCAACTCGTCGTTCTTCTACAAGAAGTAGTCTGCATCGATTACCCGTTTCCTCCTGGCGTGGCGGGCGGGGAGCCTGTACGGTTTCGCCATGGGCGGGGCCGTGCACGGGCTACCCCCGCCTGCCTCTCAGCAGGCCGGAAGTGGAATCGACACGTAACGGAATCAGGGGCCGGACTGCCGGGGGGCATACGGCCATGCAGAGCATCCCGGCGCGACTGGGGGAACCGAGCCACCCGCCATTGGGGAGCGCGGCAGTCGATCGGGATGGCAAACCTGGTGCCGCGCCCGGAAAAGGGCGACGGCGAGACGAAGGGGGGACGGGTCCGAAGCAGGAGCGGGCCGCGCCGGAACGCGCGGGCGTGCTCCTCTGTCCGCAAGGCAGAACACCAGACACGCTCCGGAGGGCGGCATGCTCCTGAAGACCAAACTGTATCTCGGATTCATGGCCGTGCTGTCATTGACGGCCATCGTGGGCGGCATCGGCTGGCGGGGAATGCACGAGATGGTCGTGTACGGTAATTATTCCACGTCCATCGAAACGGCCATGCGCCATCTTTCGGGGGCGGAAGCCTCCATGGGGCGCTTCATGCTGCGCGGCGAGCAGGCGCACGCGGCCGCCACGGACAAACGCCTGGATGACGCCCGTGCCACCATCGAGGCGGCAGGTGCGGGGCTGACGCTTGAGTGGATGCAGGCCGACGGCAAGGGGCTGCTGGAAAACCTGGAGAACTTCAAGACCGCCTTTGCCCAGCTGGTCAATTCGCAGAACGAGGCCATCGCCATGCAGCAGCGCATCGACGCCAACGCCGCCAAGGTGGTGGAGACGGTGGCCGCGCTGGACGGCAGGCTTGCCGGGGTTCTGGAGACCACCCACGACGCCGGGCGGCTGAAGGGCTACCAGATGCTGCATGCCGGGGCCGCCGCCTTCGCCGAGGTGCGCGTGCTGACCAGCCAGTTTCTGGATACCCCCACCGAAGAACTGCGCACTGCCATCCGCGCCCGGCTGACCCAGGCCCGCAAGGCCTTTCAGGCGGCGCGCGACGCCCAGCCCGACGAGCCGTCCCAGGATGCCGTGCAGGAACTCATGGGCTACGTGGGCAACTATTCCGGCCTGTTCGGCATTTTTTCGCGCCAGATGCTGGCCAAGTACGAGGCCCTGGACCGCCAGCAGGAAGTGGTGGCCGCAACCCAGGCCGCCGCGTCCGAGGCGCTGCAACATGCCTCGGCGGCGTCCGACGCCTCGGTGCGCACCGCCACCTGGCTGCTGGCCGGGGTGGCCCTGGCCGCCATGGTCATCGGGGCGTGCATCGCCGTGGCCCTGCCGCGCGGCACCGTGCGCCAGCTGGGCAAGGATCCCGGCGAACTGGCCGATATCGCCCGGCGGGTCACCGAGGGCGACTACGACATCGACGACGGCACCCCGCACACGGGTGTGTATGGCCGCATCGTGGACATGGTGGCCTCGTTGAAAACCCACCTTGCCAGCGCCGAAGAGGAATCGCGGCGCGCCCGCGAGGAATCGGAACGGGCCCGCCTGGCCATGGAGCAGGCGGACGAGGCCCGCTCGGGGGTGGAAGCGGCCAACAAGACCATGCTGTCGGTGGCGGACGAGGCCCACGCCATTTCCGCGCGCATCGCCGCGGCGGCGGAAGAACTGGCCGCCCAGGCCGAACAGGTGGGCGCAGGGGCAGAGGTGCAGCAGCAGCGCATGGCCGAAACCCTGGCCGCCATCACCCAGATGAACGCGGCCGTGACCGAGGTGGCCGCCAGCGCCGCCGCCACCAGCCGCAGTTCCGACGATTCGCGCCGCAACGCCGAAGACGGCGCGCAGGTGGTGGCCCGCACCGTCGCCGCCATCGAGAAGGTGGCGGAAGGCTCGGATGCGGTGCGCCGCAACATGCAGGAACTGGGCGTGAAGGCGGAGGCCATCGGCAAGGTCATGGAGATGATCGCCGACATCGCCGACCAGACCAACCTGCTGGCGCTCAACGCCGCCATCGAGGCGGCCCGCGCCGGTGACGCCGGACGCGGCTTTGCCGTGGTGGCGGATGAGGTGCGCAAGCTGGCCGAGCGCACCATGCAGGCCACGGCGGAGGTGGGCGGCAGCGTGCGCGGCATCCAGGACGTGGCCCGACGCAACGTGGATGCGGTGGAGCATTCCGTGACCGCCGTGGGCGAGGCCACCCGCTCGGCCCGCGAATCGGGCCAGGCGCTGGACGCCATCGTGCGCATCGTGGGTGACTCTGCCGCACAGGTCAACGGCATCGCCACGGCGGCGGAACAGCAGTCCGCCGCCAGCGAGCAGATCGGCCGCACCGTGCAGTCGGTCAGCGACATCGCGGCGGAAACGGCGGGCGGCATGCAGCAGTCCGCCGTGGCCATCCGCGAACTGTCGGAAATGGCCGCGCAACTGGAACAGGCCCTGACCCGCCTGCGCGCGTAAGAGGTGTTTTCAACGGATCCTTTCGCCGTTGGCGTCGCCAGCGAACGTACATCCTGCTGTAAAGACGCCCCTTGAACCCTGCCACTGGCGGGGACGGCAACCTGGCGCATGCGTCTTGGAGTCAAACAGCTGCAGGAGCAACCATGACCGTGGTCCTCAGGCCCGACGATCTTGCGGCGCTGTGCCGCACCGTGCTGGAACGGGTGGGCGTGTTGCCCGCCGCCGCGTCCTCCGTGGCCGGGGCGCTGGTGGCCGCCGAGTGCATGGGCATCCCCTCGCACGGGGTGGCACGCCTGCCGCAATACGCCGACCAGGTGGCGACAGGCAAGGTGCGCGGCGATGCCGTGCCCCGGGTGGAAACACCGTTGCCCGCCACCGTGCGCGTGGATGCGGGATGCGGCTTTGCCTACCCGGCGCTGGAGGCCGGGCTGGACGTGGCCGTGCCGCTGGCGCAGCGCATGGGCTGCGCGGCGCTGGGGGTGACCGGTTCGCACCATTGCGGGGTGGCCGGGCTGCACGTGGAGCGGGCCGCCCGGCAGGGGCTGGTGGCGCTGCTGTTCGCCAACACCCCGGCGGCCATGGCCCCGTGGGGCGGCAACCGCGCCTCGCTGGGCACCAACCCCCTGGCCTTTGCCTGCCCGGCGCCTGTCGGAGAGGCTGCCGGTGCTGAAGGGGTGGAGCACGACCCGCTGGTCATGGACCTTTCGCTGAGCACGGTGGCGCGCGGCAAGATCGTTGCCGCCGCGCGCGAGGGCAAGCCCATTCCCGAAGGCTGGGCCGTGGACGGGAACGGCAGCCCCACCACCGACGCGCGGGCCGCGCTTGGCGGCATGCTGCTGCCCTTTGGCGGGGCCAAGGGCGCTGCGCTGGCCCTGATGGTGGAATTGCTGGCTGCTTCGCTCACCGGCAGCAATCACGCGTACGAGGCCACGTCGTTTCTGGATGCGGAGGGCGGCCCGCCCCGCACCGGGCAGTGCATGCTGCTACTGGCGCCGCAGGCCTTCGGTGCAGATTTTGCCGGGCGCGCCGCTGCCCTTCTGGGCCACGTGCTGGACCAGCCGTCCACCCGCCTGCCCGGCGCGCGGCGGTTCGAACTGCAACGCCGGGCGCTTCGCGAAGGAGTGGCCCTGCCGTGGTCGCTGCATCAGGATCTTTTGCGGCGCGCCGGGAGTGCGTGACCGCAAGGCATCCGCAACCTGAATTCCCGCGGTGACAGGTGTCGGGTGACGGGGCCGAACGCAACGCCAATCCGCCGCAAACGCAAGAACGGGCCTTCCCTACAGGGAAGGCCCGTTCCGTTGTTTGCGTGCCGGGCGCGGGCGTGTGGCCCGACCTGTGATGCCCGACCTGTGATGCCCGACCTGTGATGCCCGACCTGTGATGCCTGGCTGGTGATGGTCCGTTTGGCGAGAGCCGGGCGGAAAATCAGGAAAGCTTGGTGCGGTAGTGAAAGTTGGTGGTCACGCAGCGGGTGTGGCGCAGTTCCACGGGGTTTTCCTCTATGTCCATGGCCACGCGGCGGATGGCCAGCAGGGGGTGCCCCACCGGTACGCCAAGGCGCTCGGCGTCGCTCTTGTCGGCAGCCACGGCGGTGATGCTTTCGTCCGCCTTGGCGATGGTGACGTTGAAGCGCTTCTGGAAGAAATCGTACAGCGTGTTGGGCAGCGCCCCCACGGGAATGGCCTCGATGCCCGGCATGCGCGCGCAACTCAGGGCGATGCGTTCGTTCAGCAGCGGCACGCCGTCCAGCGAACGCACGCGGTCTATGCGCAGCACCGGCGAGCCCAGGGCAATGTCCAGCGCCGCCGCCTCTTCGGCGTCGGCCTTGCCGCGGGAAGCCCCGAGCACTTCGGAAATAGGCAGGGTACGCCTGTCCTCGCAGCTGACGATGCGGAAGAAACGGAACAACGCTTCGTCCGCGTCGAAGGTGGCCACCGCCGTGCCCTTGCCCTGGTACCGCACCACGCGGCGCTCTGCGGTCAGCTCGTTCAGGGCCTTGCGCAGGGTGCCGTGGCTGACGCCGTATTCTTCGGCCAGCACGGGTTCGCTGGGCAGGAAGCTGCCCGGCGCCCATTCACCAGCGGCGATGCGGCGGAGCAGCGATTCCTTGACCTGCTGATACAGGGGGTTGAAGGCGGGCTTTACGGGCATGTGCATCTATGGGTGGTTCCGGAAACCGTGGGCTTCCTGGTTCGGGTCGGGTCTTGCAAAAAATATATGATAGCAGTCTTGCCATTTGGTACCTTGCAACTATCCGAGAAACGGTCGCAACACAAGAGGGTGATAACGGATGAAACCGGCCAGCCTCGCGGTGTGGCGGGCCTTTCGTTGATGCTAGTTGAACGGGCAGTCGCAAGAGATGCCGCACGTGGCGCGGGGGAGCGGTGAACTGGTGGAGAAATGGGGGCGTACGGACGGACAGTTGCCGTCAGGAAACCTGCGTCTCTATGCGCAGGCCGTATTTTTCGATCTTGGCCAGCAGGGTGGGGCGCGAAAGCCCCAGCAGGCGCGCGGCGCGGGTGCGGTTGCCCCCGGTAAGGTGCAGCGCCTCGCGCACCACCAGCCGCCCCACGTGGTCCATCAGCGAATCGAACACGTTGTCGCCGTCGCTTTCGCTGAGGGTGCGGCGGATGAGCTCCTGCATGGTCTGGTCGGCGGCCAGCGAAAGGTCGCAGGTCGGGCCTTCGCTGCCGGGGCGCACGCCCCGGCTGGCTTCAAGCGCCTGCTTCAGGTCCGGTTCGCCCAGCGGCCCGCCCCGGCTGAACACCAGCGCCTTGTGCACGGTGTTGCCCAGTTCGCGCACGTTGCCCGGCCACGGCTGTGCTTCCAGATAGGCCAGGGCCTCCGGGGTGATGCCGGGGTTCTGCATGTCCATCTCGCGCGAGAAGCGGGCCAGAAAGTACCGGGCCAGCGGGGGGATGTCCTCGCTACGTTCGCGCAGGGGGGGCAGCCACAGGGTGACCACCTTCAGCCGGTAGTACAGGTCCTCGCGGAAGCGCCCGTCGGCCACGGCGGCTTCCAGGTCGGTGTTGGTGGCGGCGATGATGCGCACGTCCACGGGGATGGGCTGCCTGCCGCCCAGCCGTTCGATCTGCTTTTCCTGCAACAGGCGCAGCAGCTTGGCCTGAATGCCCAGGGGCATGTCGCCTATTTCGTCCAGGAACACGGTGCCGCCGCCCGCCTGTTCTATCTTGCCCACCCGGCGGTTGGTGGCCCCGGTGAAGGCCCCCTTCTCGTAGCCGAACAGCTCGCTTTCCAGCAGCGTATCCGGAATGGCCACGCAGTTGATGACCAGAAACGGCTTTTCGCCGCGCAGGCTGTGCTGGTACACGGCGCGGGCCACCAGTTCCTTGCCGGTGCCCGATTCGCCCCGCACCAGCACCAGGGCGTCGGTGGGCGCGGCCCGGCCGATGGCCTTGTACACCTGGTGCATGGCCCGGCTGGTGCCCACCAGGGCTTCGCCCAGCGGTTCCTGCCCGGCGCCGTCGCCGTCCTCGCCGTCGGCCACCATGTCCACGCGGGCGCGCATGCGGCGGCCCGCCTCCACGGCCTGCTCGATGAGCGCGAGAATGTCCGGGATTTCGAAGGGCTTCAGGATGTAGTCGAAGGCCCCCAGCTTGGTGGCCTCGATGGCGGTCTCGGTGGTGGAATAGGCGGTCATGATGACCACCGGCAGGCGGGCGTCTATCTCACGGATGGCACGCAGGGCGGTCAGGCCGTCCATGCCGGGCATGCGCACGTCCATGATCACCAGTTCGGGCAACTCTTCGCGCACCAGCTTGATGCCCTGCTCGCCGGTGGAGGCGGCGCGCACGTCGTGGCCTTCCCCGGCCAGCAGACGCTGGAAGCTTTGGCGCAGTTGCAGTTCGTCGTCGACTATCAGGATCTTAGCCATGAGTCGTCCTTGCGGGCGGGCAGCACGATGACGAAGGTGGCTCCCTTGCCGTGCGCCGAATGCAGGTGCAGCCAGCCGCCATGCTCCTCGAAGATACGCCGGGCGATGGGCAGGCCAAGGCCGGTGCCTTCTTCCTTGGTGCTGAAGAACGGCTGGAACACTTCGTCGCGGATATGCTGGGGCACGCCGGGGCCGCTGTCCGCAATGCGGATGACCACGGCCCGGCCCAACGGATTGATGATGCCCTTTTCTTCCGTGATGTCCAGCGTGCCGTTGTAGCCCATGGCTTCGCAGGCGTTCAGGATGAGGTTGACCAGCGCTTCCTTCAGCTGTTCGGCATCGCCGTCCACCAGGGGCAGGCGTTCTGTCCGGTGTACCGCAACCGCCACGTTGAACGATTCCAGGCGGTGTTTGAGCAGTTGCAGGGTCATGTCCACCACGTCGGACGGGCTGACCGGCTGCATGCGCAGGCGCGGGCGGCGCGAGAATTCCAGAAAATTGGTGACGATGGCGTCCAGGTGGCGGATTTCTGCGGCGATGACCTCGAAGTCTTCCTGCTGTTCCTTCTGGTCCGGCCCCAGCTTCAGGCTGCGTTCCAGCGCGAACAGGCGCAGCTTCACCGACGTCAGCGGATTGCGGATGGAATGGGCCACCCCGGCGGCCAGCTTGCCCACCAGGGCCAGTTTTTCGGTCTGGCGCAGGGTTTCGTGGCTTTCTTCCAACTGCACCTGGGTGCGGTGCATGGTGTCCAGCAGGTGGCGCAGGCGGCGGTCCAGCACCTCCACCTCGTTGCCGTAGGCGTCGGCATCCTCCAACCCTTCCAGCGCCAGGCGGCGGATGGGGCCCAGCACCTGGCGGAACACGACCACGGCCAGCAGCCCTGCCAGAAACAGAACCACCAGCATCAGCCCCAGGGCGTCGGTGGCCGGGTCCGCCGTCCAGGTGCCGAAGGGCGTGGGCAGGGACAGCCGTCCGCTGGCCATGAGCAGCGGCAGCGCGGCGGCGGCCATGGACGTGGCCGCCAGCGCGGCCAGCAGCAGGCCGATGCGTACGCGCAGGCTGGGGCGAAAGCGCACCACCCGGGGCAGTCTCCAGTTCACCATGGCGAATCCGTGGGCCGAATGTGAGGTTGCGGTGCCAGCATGTCAGTGGGTCAGGGTGGTTCTAGCCCAATTCACGCGCGGGAACAACGAGAGGAGCGGGTGGCCCGGCCTGCCCGGCTGCTCCGGCTGAACCGGCTGAACCGGCTGAATCGGCTGAATCGGCCTGCCCAGCAGGTCCGAATGACGCGGACGCGCGGGACATCGCCCGGCGTATCCCGTCAGCCCCCTGCGCAGCATCGTGGCGAGAGCGGCACTGTCGTGCATCCAGCCACCTTGTGGCCCATCCCAAAGAGCGGTAGGAAGGCAGGGCGGACCTGTCTCCACATCTCCCTCTCCCGGGGTGGGGCACGGGCGCGCCATCCAGACGCCGGGAGGCCCCATGACCGACACGCCGACATCAGATGCCCATTCCGGCGGCGCCCACTCCGGCGGTGCAGGGCCCGACTCCGGCAAGCCATTGCCGCGCGTCCTGCTGGTGGACGACGAGCCGGAAAGCACCGAGATGCTGGCCCTGCGCCTTGGCAAACGCGGTTTCCCGGCGGCGCGCGCGGCCAGCGGAGAAGAAGCGTTGGAACACCTGGCCCGCCAGGGAGCCGACGTGGTGGTCATGGACGTGAAGATGCCGGGCATGGGCGGCATGCGCGCGTTGGAGCGCATCCGCACCGAATTCCCGGGGGTGGAGGTGATCATGCTTTCCGGCCACGCCGACATGGAGGTGGCGGTGGAGGGCATGCGCCTTGGCGCCTTCGGCTACCTGATGAAGCCAACCGATTTCGACGAGTTGCTGTTCAAGATCGAGGACGCCTACACCCAGTGCCAGCTTGATCGTAGGGCGGCGGCGCGCAAGGGTTCCTAAAGGCGTCCGAAACCTGCTTCCATCCGGAAAACCGCCATGGGTCTGTTCTGCTGGCTGCCCTTCCGCCGCAAGCGGCGGGACGAGGAACGCGCCGCCGCCGAAGAGGCCTTCGCGGCGCGGTATCACCGCTTCAAGCTGGTGCTCAACGCCTGGGCCAAGCTGCAGGAAGTGATGACCGAGATGGAACTGGCCCTGTGCTGTGTCCATCCCTTCGGCATGCAGACGGTGCGCTCGCTGTGCACCCGCATCACCACCCAGGTCTTCCAGTGCATCCGCCAGTTGGACGAACTGGCCCCCGGCCGCTACCCGGAACTTTCCGCCCGCTTCGACGCCATCCAGGCCGAGGTGGCGGCCATTGTCTATGGCCGCCCGGCCACCATGGACGGCCCGCTTGCCCTGCCGTTCGGCCATCCGGACCTTGCCCAGCCAGACCTTGCCGACCCTGCCCTGACCCGGCTGGGGGGGCTGCGTGCGGCGTTGGCCCCGCGCGGGGCGGATGATGCCGCGCCCGCGACTTCCGCGACTTCCGCGACATCCGCGCAATCTGAGACATCCGGAGTGCCGGGTGGCGGGGTACCCGACGGGTTCATCGTCACCGCCGCCGCCTGCCAGCGGCTGTTCCGCCATCAGGGGCTGCAAGAGGAAATCGGGCGGCGAGTGCAGGCTTCGGGCGGCATCAGGCCGGACAATCTGATGGACCTTTCGCCCTCCATCGTCGGGCTGATCCAGACGGCGGAGGCGCCGGACGAGGTTGCCGGCGCGCTCATGGACGCCCTGTCCGCCCTGCGCACGCGGGTGGCCGCGCGGCCCGGCGCGCAGGGGCGCGACATGCGCCTGTTGCTGCGCGGGCGGGTCTGGCCGCAGGGTTCGACGGGCGTTGGCGAGAACACGGACGACGATGCGGGCGGCATGACCCTGTGGGGTCCGTCCATTCCCCTGTTCGAAGATGGCATCGGCCCCGACTCCCAGCACGGCAGGCAATCCGACCGGCAGCGGGTGCTGGACGCCCTGCGCGCCACCCTGGCCCTGAAGTATTCGCCCCAGGCCATCGCCTACCGCCGCAACCGGGGCCTGCGCGATGCGGGCACCTGCGTGTGCGTGGGCTGTTTTGCCGTGGAGGCCCCCGTGGCCGGGGGCATCGCCTACACCGGCAACCCCCTGCACGCCCGCGACACCTCGGTGCACGTCTACGCCGCGCGTGGCCTGTCCGAGGCCGTGGAGGACGGCGCGCACGACGTGGACGCCTACCACGTGTGCCGCGTGGGCGGTTCGGTGCGGCTGCGCAGCATCGCCCCCGGCGTCGATGCGGCATCCGGCCCGGCGGCGCCGGTCCTTGATGACGCGGCGGCCCGTGCCGTTGCCGAACTGGCCCTGGCCGTGGAGGAGCACTGCGGCCTGCCCCAGGAGATCGACTGGCTGCTGGAGCCGGACGGTTCCGTCTCGCTGCTGCATGCCCGGCCATTGCCCGCGCCGCGCGCCCACCTGCCGGAAAGCTACGCCGAATCCGAGGCCGAAGACGCCGCCCAGCTTGAATGCCCGCCCCCGGCCCTGCTGGACGGCGGGGTTACCGCCGGGCCGGGCGTGGTGGCCGGGCCGGTGCACATCGTGCGCGAACGGGACGACGTGCGCTCTTTCCCTGACGGAGCCGTGCTGGTGGTGGCGCGCGACCTGGCCGACTGGGGCATGCTGCTGGACCGTGCCGCCGCCGTGGTGGCCGAGCGGGGGCGCGTTTCCAGCCAGTTGGCCGCCGTGGCGCGCGAATTCGGCAAGCCCGCCGTGTTCGGCCCGTTCCGGCAGGGCAACCCGCTGGACCTGCTGGAGCAGGGGGCCGTGGTCACCGTGCACGGCGACGTGGGCGTGGTCTATCCGGGCCGCATCGAGGCCTTCATCGAATCGGGCCCGCGCGAATGCAACTTCATGCCCGGCAGCCCGGTGTTGCAGGCGCTGGACGCCGCCGCCCACCACATGCTGCCCCTGACCCTGGACCCGGATTCGCCCGATTTCAAGTCCGCCAACTGCAAGACCTTTCATGATCTTGGGCGGTTCTGCCATGAAAAGGCCGTGGCGGAGATGTTCCGCTTCGGCTCGCAGCAGCGCCACGCGCCGCAGCGGGTCAAGCAGTTGCAGTGCGACGTGCCCAAGCAGTTCTGGGTGGTCAACCTGGACGACGGCTTCGACGGCGAGGTCAACGGCCCGCTGGTGCCCATCGCGCGGATAGCCTCCGTGCCCATGCGCACCCTGTGGCGCGGCATGAACGCCGTGCCGTGGCAGGGGCCGCCGCCGGTGGACGCCAAGGGCTTTCTGTCGGTGATGTTCGAGGCCACGGCCAACCCGCATCTGGACCCGGCGTCGCAGAGCGCGTTCTTCACCGAGCGCAATTACTTCATGGTCTCGCGCAATTACTGTAGCCTGCACTCGCGCTTCGGGTTCCACTTCGTGGCCGTGGAATCGTTGGTGGGCGAACGCACCCCCGAGAACTACGTGGTTTTTCAGTTGCGCGGCGGGGCCGCCAACATCGAACGCCGGGTGCGCCGGGTGGAGTTCGTGGCCGGGCTGCTGGGCGAATTCGGCTTTGCCTGCACGGTGCGGCGCGACGCGCTGTCGGCCCGCATCGAAAACCTGCCCGAGGCGGACGCACTGCGCATGCTGCTGGTGGCCGGGTACATGACCATCCACACCCGCCAGTTGGACATGATCATGAACGACGGGCCGCAACTGGCCGAGCGGCGCGCCGCCATGCTGGCCGACTGCCGCCGCCTGCTGGAGGAGGCCGATCAGGCAGCGTCGGCGGAGGCTGATCAGGCCGGGGGTGACGACCGCCCGCGCCGGGCCGTGGACCCCGCAGCCCCCATCTGATCCCCGTCGCGGGCACGGCGTTGGCGGCGGTGCGAAAACCGCCGGGCAGCGCAGCGGATGTTTCCCTGTTTCGCCGTCCCGGGGGCTTCCGGCGATTGTAAAATGCTGGATGATCGGGTAATTCTAGCACATGGGGTGTCCCTCGCGCGGTCCGTGTTTCACAACTGCGCCGCAGGGGGAGAAGGATTGCCGGGCAAATGCTCCGGCGTATCCCTGATGAAACGAATGTGCCGCATCTGCGACGGTTGTGTGCCATGGTCGTGGCCGCGAGCGGCATGCGGCACCCTTTCTTCGCTCCCAAGCCCCCCTCGCCCCGGCGGCCCGTTCCACGAAGGCTTGCCCCGTTTTTTGGAGGCACGATGGACATTGGCGGATACACCAGGCTGCGGCGCAGGCTCACCCTCGCCATGCTCGCCTTTTCGCTCGTGCCGCTGTTTGCACTGGGCTTCTTCATCCATCTCCAGTTTTCCAAGACCTACCACGAGCGCATGGTTTCGGGCATCGAGGCGGTGACCGAAAGCAAGCGCCGCGCGCTGGACACCTTTCTGGCCGAGCGGGTCTCGCAGATAAAAAGCCTGGCCTGGACCCACTCGTTTCGCGAGTTGTCCGATTCCACCCAGTTGGGCGCCATCTTCGGGGTCATCCAGTCCAACGCCCGTTCCTACGTGGACATCGGGGTCATCAACGACCAGGGCGAACACGTGGCCTACGTGGGGCCGTACTCGCTGGAGGCGGCCAACTACCGCGACGAGCCGTGGTTCCACGAGGTGATGCTGAAGGGTCAGTACGTCAGCGACGTGTTCACCGGGTTCCGCCGTTTTCCGCACTTCATCATCGCGGTCATGCGCCGCGAGAACGGTCGGGCCTGGATACTGCGGGCCACCATCGATTCCGCCGCCGTCAGCACCATGCTGCACCGTGCCTATTCCGGCACCAACAGCGACGCCTTCCTGCTGGCCGCAGACGGCACCCTGCAATCCGATTCGCGCAACAACGGCGCCATCATGACCCGGCCCGCCCTGCGCATGACCATGCCCGACAAGGCCAAGCGCGGGGTGGTGGTGGACACCATCGCCAATACCGATGGCCGCCCCATGGTCACCGGCATGACCTGGCTCGAGAACATGCCCTGGCTGCTGGTGGTCATGGACGACCCGCGCGAGCCCCTTTCGCCCCTGGCGCACACCCAGCTCATCGTGGTGCTGTTCCTGCTGGGCGGGGCCGTGGTCATCTGCCTGGGCACCTTCTTCACCACCCGGGTGATCGTGGACAAGGTCATCGAGGCCGACCGCAGGCAGGCCATGCTTGACGCCTCGCTCATGCAGTCCAGCAAGATGGCCGCCCTCGGCAAACTGGCCGCCGGGGTGGCGCACGAGGTGAACAACCCGCTCATGCTCATCCGCGAGAACGCCGGGTGGATCCGCGACCTGCTGTCCGAAGAGGACGCCGCCCGCATGGGCCACCACGCCGAAATCGAGGAAGCCGCCGCCAAGATCGAGCAGCACGTGGACCGGGCCAAGGGCATCACCCACCGCATGCTGGGCTTTGGCCGCCGCATGGAACCCATGCAGGAAGACGTGCCCCTCAACGTGCTGACCGAGCAGACCGTGAAGTTTCTGGAAAGCGAGGCCCTGCACCGTTCCATCACCATCCACAAGGATTTCGACGCCAACCTGCCCGCCATCACCACCGACACCGCGCAGGTGCAGCAGGTGATCCTGAACGTGCTGGACAACGCCATCGATGCCGTGGGCCAGGGCGGGGCCATTACCGTGCGCACCGGGGCCACCGAAGGCGGGCAGGAAGTGTTCGTGGCCGTTACCGATACCGGCGGCGGCATCACCCCCGACGTGCTCGAACACATCTTCGACCCGTTCTACACCACCAAGAAGGCAGGCGAAGGCACCGGCCTTGGCCTCGCCATCTGCTACTCGATCATGGAAAAACTCGGCGGCCGCATCGTGGCGGAAAGCAGCCCCGGCAACGGGGCCACCTTTACCGTGTACCTGCCCACCGCAGCACCCGCCTTCACGCAGGATACCCTGCTCAACTTGCGGTAGCGGCTGCTGCTTTTTGTACGCCTCCGGCGGGCAGTGGGCCTTGCCCCCTGCACCCCCGTATGGAGGGGGCACGGCGCCCTCGGCCCCTCCCACACCCCGAATGAAAAGTTTGGGGGGATGGGGGCCGGGGGAAGGGGACCCTTTTTAAAGGGTCCCTTCCCCCGAACATCTTCGAAAAAGGGCCACGACATGAAGATTCTCATCGTGGATGACGAGACGGAATTCCTGGACCTCATGCACAAGCGGCTGGAACGGCGCGGCATGGAGGTGGACACGGTGGACAACGGCACGGACGCGGTGGCGCGCGTGGAGCAGGGCGTTTACGACGCCGTGGTGCTGGACGTGAAGATGCCGGGCATGGACGGTCTGGAGACCTTGCGGCGCATCAAGGCCCTGCGGCCTGAGGTGCCGGTGGTGCTGCTGACCGGGCATGCCAGCCTGGGCGCGGCCCTGACCGGCATGGAGCTGGGCGCGTTCGACTACATGCTGAAACCCGTGGCCATCAACGAGCTGATCTTCAAGTTGGGCGAGGCCGTGCGTCACGCCTGAGCAGCGGCGCGCGGCAGGGCGGAGAACAGGCAACGGGCAAGCGGCAGGCAGCAAGACCGGCGGCCCTATCGGCTGACGGCGGATTTCACGAAGCAGACCTCGGCGGAAGCGACATGGGCGGCTTTTTCCATACACTCGGCGCGCTGTTCCGGCGGCAGGACCCCTCTGCGCAGGACGGCGGCGTGCCCGACGCCGAAACCGAACGGCTGCGCGCGCTGTACCGCGAACGCTGCTCGCGGTTCCGGCTGCTGCTGTCCGCCAACAAAAGCGCCCTTGAAATCATGGCCGACATGGAAGAGGCCCTGCGCGGGGTGCGTCCCTTCGGCATGACCTACGTGCGCGGGGCCTGCACCCGTGCGTGCGCCAGCGTGTTCCAGATCGTGCGCCACCTCAACACGTTGTCCGATGACCGCTGGCCCGAGCTGGAAACGAAGTTCGACGAAATCCGCGCGGGCATCGAGGCCGTGGTGGCCCCCCATGTGCGTGCGGGCGGCGGGCCGCTGGTGCTGCCCATTGCCGAAACCGGCGTGGACCTGGCCGACCAGACCGGCGGCAAGATGGCCAACCTTGGCGAAATCCGCCGCAGCCTCGGCATCACCGTGCCCGACGGCTTCGTGGTCACGGCCACGGGCTACCAGCGTTTCATGGAGGCAGGCGGGTTGCAGGAAGAGATCGACCGGCGGGTGCAGGCGGCGGACGCCACCCGGCTGGACGAGGTGTTCGCGCTGTCTGCGTCCATCCAGCAACTCATTCTGGCAGCGCCCGTGCCCGACGACCTGGCCGAGGCCATCACCGCGCAGGTGGAGCGCCTGGCGGGGCCCCCGCATGATGCACGGACGGAGCCGCATCCGGGCCATTCTTCCGCGGTCGCCTGCATCGGGGCGGAGGTGCGTTTTGCCGTGCGCTCCAGCGCCGTGGGCGAGGATTCGCTGGACGCCTCCTTCGCCGGGCAGTACCGCTCTGAACTCAACGTGCCGCCCGAAGACGTGCTGGACACCTTCAAGGACATCGTGGCCAGCAAGTACGGCGTCACCGCCATGACCTACCGCCTGGCGCGCGGCATCCCCGACGAGGACGTGCCCATGTGCGTGGGCTGTCTGGTCATGGTGGATGCGGTGGCGGGCGGTGTGGCCTACAGCCGCAACCCGCTCGACCTGCGCGACAACACCGTGGTCATCAACGCCGTGCCCGGCCTGCCCAAGGCAGTGGTGGACGGCAGCTTCAGCCCCGACGTGTTCGTGGTTTCGCGCGAGGTGCCCATGGCAGTGGCGCAGCGCCAGATAGCGGCCAAGCCCCAGCGCTTCGTGCGCGACCCCATCGAGGGGGTGCGGCTGGAGGACATGCCGTCGGACATGGTGGACGCCCCGTGCATCGACGATGCCCGCGCCCTGGAAATCGCCGCGCTGGCCGCAGGGTTCGAGGTGTTCTACGGCGAACCGCAGGACATCGAATGGGCCGTGTGCCCCGAAGGCGTGCTGACCATCCTGCAAAGCCGCCCCCTGCGCGAGGCGCGTCACGACGAATTGCCCGAGGGCGAATGTTCGCCAGTGGCCGGGGATGATGGCGCGGACGGTGCGGGCGCGGCGGCAACGGATGTTATCGAAGCAACCCGATCCGGCGATGATGCCGCCGCAGAATCCGGCCCTCTGCCGGGCGGCTACAACTGCGGCGAATCCGGTCCGCCCGTGTTGCTGCTGGGCGGCACCCCGGTCAGCCCTGGCGCGGGCGCGGGCCTTGCCCACGTGGTGCGCAAGGACATGGACCTGCTGTCCTTCCCTGATGGTGGCGTGCTGGTCATCGAGCGCGCCCTGCCGCGCTGGGCGCCGTTGCTGTCCCGCGCGTCCGCCGTGGTGGCAGAGGCGGGCGGGGCCGCCGGGCATCTGGCCAGCGTGGCCCGCGAGTACGGCGTGCCCGCCCTGTTTGGTTTGCCCCGCGCCGCAGAGCTTTTGGAGCAGGCGGGCATCGTCACCGTGGATGCGGATAACCGCCGCGTGCATCCCGGTCGCATCGAAGACCTTCTGGGTCACGCCCCGCGTCGCAACCTGATGGAGGGCAGCCCGGTGCACACCGCGCTGGCCGAAGCCGCGCGGCTGGTGCTGCCGCTGCATCTGCTGGACCCGGAATCGCCGCAGTTTGCCCCCGCTCACTGCCGCACCCTGCACGACATCACCCGCTTCTGCCACGAGAAGTCCGTGGAGGTGCTGTTCGGCGCGCCCGATCCCGCCGGTTCCTCCGGCTCCGGCACCCAGCGGTTGGGCAAGCAGCTGCGGGTCAATGGCACCAAGCTGCAATACTGGCTGCTGGACATCGACGGCGGCTTCCGCAAGCCCGTGCCCGGCCCCGTGGTAGACCTGGCCGACATCGCTTCCGCGCCCATGCTGGCCCTGTGGGATGGCATGACCGCCGTGCCCTGGGCCGGGCCGCCTGCTACCGACGCGCGCGGGTTCCTGTCCGTCATGCTGGAATCCACCGTGAATCCGGACCTGGAACCCACTGCCGCCACCACCCTGGCCAATCGCAACTTTCTCATGATCTCGCGCGACTACTGCAACCTTCAGGCGCGCTTCGGCTACCACTTCTGCACCGTGGAAGCCATGGCCACCGACAACCCGCACGAGAACTACGTGACCTTCCAGTTCAAGGGCGGCGCCGCCAGCGCCGACCGCCGCACCCTGCGTGCCCGGTTCGTGGGCGAAGTGCTGGAAGCACGCGGCTTCCGCGCCGACGTCAAGGACGACGCCCTGTTCGCCTCCCTCGAAGGACTGCCCAAGGACCGCATCCTCACCCTGGTGCGCGGCGTGGGCTACCTGCTCATCCATACCCGCCAGATCGATATGGTGGCCCACAACGAACGCGTGTTCGGCCCCATCCGTGACCGCATTGCCGCCGACCTCGCCAGGATCGCCCCTGTCGCCGGGTAGTCATCTGATTTTTTAAAGAGATTGAACTGGGAATAACCGGGGAAAGAAACCTTTTGAAAAAGGTTTCTTTCCCCGGACCCCTATCTTCCAAAACTTTTCAATTGGGTGGGTATTGCAGACGAAGTCGGAGGATGACGACAGGGCATAGGCTTCGTTGCGGCGGCGCGCTTATAACAATCCCCCCGATAAAAAGTTTGGGGGGGAGCGTCAGCCGTTAAGCGAGTGCAACGCGTGAGTGTTACGGATGACGACAGCAGAGCGGGGTTCGGGGAGGGAGCCTTTTTTAAAAGGTCCCCTCCCCGATTCATTCTTAAAAAATCTTGGAACAGCCGATCACTTACAACCGCTTGGCCACTTCGTCCCAGTTCACCAGCTTGTCGAAGAAGGCCTGGACGTAATCAGGGCGCTTGTTCTGGTAGTCCAGGTAGTAGGCATGCTCCCACACGTCGATGGTGAGGATGGGGGTATAGCCTTGGGTGATGGGGTTTTCGGCGTTGCCGGTCTTCAGCACCTTCAGCACATCCTTGCCGCCTTCGCGGCCCTTGACCAGCCAGGCCCAGCCGCTGGCGAACTGGGTTTTGGCGGCGTCGGAAAGCTGGGTGACGCAGGCGTCCACGGAGCCGAAGGCGGCGGACAGGGCGTCGGCAACCTTGGCCGGGGGCTTGCCGCCGCCGCCGGGCTTCATGCCTGCCCAGTAGAAGGTGTGGTTCCAGGACTGGGCGGCGTTGTTGAACAGCCCGGCCTTGGCCGGATCGCCCGCCACGGATTTGAACACCTCTTCCAGTTTCATGCTGGCCATGGGGGTGCCTGCCACGGCCTTGTTCAGGTTGCCGTAGTAGGCGGCCGTGTGCTTGCCGTAATGGAACGAGATGGTGCGGGCGCTGATGGCGGGTTCCAGCCCGTTTTCGGGGTAGGGCAGCGGCGGCATGGGGAAGGCGTCGGGGGCATCGGCGGCGTGGGCCACGGTGGGGCCCAGCAGGCGGGAACCGGCGGCAACCAGGGTGGCCGAGGCGCACAGGGACATGAAACAGCGGCGGGTGAAGCTGGACGGCATGGCGTTCTCCTTGCGGATGTAGGTGGGCCGCGCCGGGTATCCCGGAATGTGACGCGGGGCGGTGCGGCGGGACGGGGCGCGTGAGGGCCCCGTGGATACCGGATGCCGAAGCCCGCAAGGTGCCGTAGGGAGAGCGGAGAGCCCGGCCAGCGCCGGGGATGCGGGCGATTACCGTCACCATAGCACAACGCGCCAATGGCGCAACAGGTGGACGTGTCGTACGACAGGGAGTGCGGGCGAAGGTTGTGCGGGCCACCCGGAAAAGGGAAGGCCCCCCGCACAGGGTGCGAGGGGCCATGGTTGTCATGCGGCATGATCGTCAGGCAGAGCGGGCAGTTGCCCGCGACGCCGATGCGGCGAGCGCTAGGCTTCCTGCTTGATCTTGGACTTCTTCATGGTCAGGCCGATGCCGTCGAACAGTTCGAAGATGGCGAAGCCGTACCACATGGTATACACCACGTAGAAGACCAGCAGGCCGATCATCACGCCCATCTTGTCCATGACCTTGGCGGCCGGGATGCCGTAGTAGTTGTAGCCGGTTTCCACGGCGCGCTTCAGCACGGTGTCGACGGCGCTGGCTTCGCCCACCATCTTGTTCTTCTGCAACGCCTTGATCATGGGGTTCAGGCCTTCCCACCAGGCTTCCATGACCGTCATGTGATCCATGCCCGCGTAGCGTGCGGAGACGGACGCGCCGTCGTTCTTGTACATGGCGTCGGAATCGACCACGGCGGCGGCCAGCAGCGCACCCAGGTCGCCCTGCACCTTCAGGGTGTTGCCTTCGGCGGTGGCGGTCACGCCCACGGCGGCAAACACCTTGGCGGCGTCGGCGGCCTTCTTGGAGGTGTAGGCTACCTCGACAACCTTGCCCTTCAGGGGCTCGACGCGCGCTGCGGCCTCGGGAATGAAGTAGGACGAGCCCTTGGACAGCTTGTTGAACAGGTCATCCGAGTATTCCAGGCCGGTCAGGGCCTTGCCGCCGTCACCGGGAAAGAGCGGCATGAAGATCAAGAAGAAGACCGCGCAGAAGGAACCCATGAGCAGCAGGCCCTTCGTGAAACTGCTCTTGCTGTGGATAAGCATGTTACGCCTCCGCTCTCAGCTTGCCGATGTTGGCGAAGAACTTGCCGAACACCCAGGCGCCAAAGATGGCAACCACCACCCAGAACACGATGTTGCCCACGAATTCGATGTTGTTCACCAGTTCCTTGGGCATGGAGATCATTTCCAGTTCCACCATCTTCTTGGGCAGGGTGGCCACGCGGTTGATGAAGCCCGCGATGATCGACATGGCGTAGAAGCCGCGGATGTGGATGCCCTTGACCACCTTGGTGGTCAGCGCGCCCACCTGGATGCCCAGGAGCGAACCGATCAGCATGCCCATGGCCAGGGTGTAGAACACGTAGCCGTAGATGGCGTACTGGGCGATGGCGCCGAGACCGGCGGTGAAGATGATCTGCAGGATGTCGGTACCCACGGTGGTCATGGACGACACGCCGAAGATGTACACGAACATGGGGAAGGTGACGAAGCCGCCGCCCACGCCCATGATGGCCGCCAGGATGCCCACCACCATGCCGCCTGCGGCAACGATCCAGCCGGAGATGCGACGGCCGCCGGGCACGAGGTCTTCGTCGAAGGTGATCATGGGGGGCACGTTCATGGCCTGCAACTTGACGGACAGGCCCGTGGCGCCGCTGCTGCCGCCGTGGGCGTCACCGCCGCCGCCGGACTTGCTGGCCTTCAGGTAGTCGAACAGGGCGTAGAAGCCCAGAAAGCCCAGCAGCACCGCGTAGATGGAGCTGATGAACATTTCGGACAGCAGGGGGTCGGTGTTGTACAGGCCCTTGTTGATGGCCCCGCCGACAAACGTGCCCGCGCCGGACCCCACCAGAAAGGCGATGGCCAGCTTGACCGACACGTTGCCCAGCTTCTTGTGCACCGTGGTGCCCATGATGGCCTTGGCGAAGATGTGGAACAGGTCGGTGCCCACGGCCAGGATGCCCTTGACCCCCGCAGCCATGAGCGCCGGGGTGATGATGAAGCCGCCGCCCGCGCCGATGCAGCCGGTGATCAGGCCGGCAGCCAGGCCCACCGCGATGGACACCAGGAATATCTTGGTGGAGTAGAACGCGGGTGCGTAGGCGGTCTTGCTGCCCAGCATGGAACCCGCTTCGGCAAAGCTGAACATCAGGATCGGCAGCAGCAGGATGCCGAGGAAGAGCAGCTTCTTCCGGTTCTTGATGATGGACGTGGAGACCTCGATATCCCACTGTGCGTGGGCGATGGAACTCGCCTTCAGGAATTCGAAGACTTGTCTTGGAAAGCTCATGGTTCCTCCGTGAAACGCGATGCGTGATGCATACCCTCTACCCAGCCTCCGCCCCGTGCACCCCTTGCGGCACAGTGGGACACCCCGGGGTTAGCAACGGTTGTGCCAAAAGGAACTATGGCGGCGCGTGTCGTGTATCATGCCGGAAATGAAAGGAATGATTCGTGACGGTGCCGCGCGCGGCTGCCCGGGTTGCGGAAGCTGGCCTTTTCCGCGCCTGGTGCTGTCCGGAATCTTTGCACGGCCCCGCAAAACGGCCACGGGCTTTGCTCCGTACCGTGCGGGCAGCCGTCGCCCGCATGGGCGGACACCGCAATGCGGAGCAGGATTTTTGCGTGCATGTGCAGGGTGTCGTACAAGATAGGACATGATTACATGGGAATACAGACATCATGCAGGCTCCGCACGGGTTGCGGTTCGTTCCCGCCGCCCAGGGGCGAAGCGGGGTGTCAGCTTTTTTTACAGGGCAGCAAGGAATCCGGCGTCAGGTTGCCACACGAGGGGCGGCCACACGAGGGGCGGCACCCCGTTCGCGTTTCCCTTTCCGCCGCGTCCGGCCAGTCTCGCCCAAGTCCCACCAGGTCAGGCCCTTCGGCCTGTACAGTCCGGGCCGGGCGCGCTAGGTGAACACCATGCCCATACGCGCCATCATCTTTGATCTGGACGGTACCCTGCTGGACACGCTGGAGGACCTGGCCGACGCGGCCAATGCCTGCCTGCTGGCCCAGGGCTTTTCCGCACACCCCGTAGACGCCTATCGCCAGTTTGTGGGCGACGGGGTGGAAACCCTGTTCCGCCGGGCGCTGCCGCCCGGCACCCCGCCCGGCGATGCCACCGAACGGGCCGTGGCCGCCCTGGTGGCCCGCATGCGCGATGAATACGGCGCGCGCTGGTCGGCCAAGAGCGCTCCGTATCCCGGCATCCGGGAACTGCTGGCCGCACTGGTCCCCGTCGGGCTGCCGCTGGGGGTGCTGTCCAACAAGCCGCACGCCTTCACCCGGTTGATGGTGGGCAGCTTCTTCGACGGTGCGGGCGGCGGCGCGGGGGCAACCCCGGCCGGTTCGGCGGTCTCTGCCGGTTCGCCTGTCACCAGTGACTTGCCTGTAACCAGTGACTTGCCTGCCGGGGACGGACCGCTGGGGCCGTTCGCCGTGGTGGCCGGGGCCCGACCCGGCGTGCCGCGCAAGCCGGACCCGGCGGCGGCCATCGCCACGGCCCGTGCGCTGGGGGTGGACCCGGCACACGCGGCTTTCGTGGGCGACAGCAACGTGGACATGCGCACCGCGCACGGCGCGGGCATGCTGGCCGTGGGCTGCCTGTGGGGCTTCCGGGGCGAGGCGGAACTGCGCGAGAGCGGGGCGTCCGTCCTGCTGGCGCATCCGTTGGAGTTGCTGGACCACCTGTAGCCGGACGTGGCGCGCCACCTTGTGCGCCGTGCGGCTGCGTTCGATTCCCGATTCTGCCTGTCCGATTCCGCCAGTCCGATCCCGCCTGACCGGTCCCGCGTGTCCGGTCCCGTACGGGCCTAGTGCAGGCCCCCCGGCTCGCGTTCGCGCAGGCCCTGCTCGCGGATGGCCCGCACGATGGCGCTGGCCAGCGTTGCGGCCTCCACGGGCTTGGTCAGGTAGCCATCCATGCCCGCGGCCAGGAACTGTTCGCGGTCACCGCGCATGGCGTGGGCGGTCAGGGCAATGATGGGCGTTGCCGAACGCGCGCGCAGGATGTGCCGGTCAATGTGCCGGTCAATGTGCCGGTCAATGTGCCGATCAGGCATGCCCTCCGGCTCCACGTCATCTTCCCCGGCGTGCATTGCGTCATGTAGCGCGTCATGTAACGCGTCGTGTATTGTATCGGGCTCCGCGCCGGGTTCGACGCCCTCCGCCCGCAAGGGGCCGGTCCCTGCCGGATCGCCGCCAGCCGCGTCCGGTGCCGGGGCGTCTTCCATCCCCCCGGATGTCCCTTCATATGCAAGGGCCCGCAGGCGACGGGTGGCCTCCATCCCGTCCATGACCGGCATCTGGATGTCCATGAGCACGCAGTCGAAGTCGGCGGCCAGCAGGGCCTGCACGGCGCGTTCGCCGTTGTCGGCGGTGGTCACCCGCGCCCCCATGTTCTCCAGCAGGCGCGTCACGGCCAGGCGGTTCACCGCGTCGTCCTCGGCCAGCAGGATGGCCCTGCCGCTCAGGGTAAGGGCGTCGTCGTCGGACGGGTCGGCCACGGCCTCTTCCACCTTGTTCACGAAACGGAAGGGCAGGCTGACGCTGAAGGCGGTGCCCGCGCCCGGCGTGCTTTCCACGGTGACGGTGCCGCGCATCAGCCGCACCAGCCGCCGCACGATGGGCAGCCCCAGCCCCGCGCCCTGGTAGCGCCGGGTGCTGGCCGTTTCCGCCTGCACGAACGGTTCGAAGATGTCCTTCAGCCGGTCCTCGGCAATGCCTATGCCGGTGTCGCGCACGGTGAACAGCACCCTGCACCCGCGCGAGCGCGATGCCTGCACCCGCCACGCCTCCACCACCACCTCGCCCTGGTCGGTGAACTTCACCGCGTTGCCCACCAGGTTGAACAGCACCTGGCGCAGGCGCATGGCGTCGCCGCGCATGTGGCGGGGAATGCGTTCGTCTACACTTACCCGCAGGGACAGCCCGCGCTCGGCGGCGGGGCCTTCGAACAGGCCACGCACCTCGTCCAGCACGGCCCGGACCTCGAAGGGTTCGTCGTGCAGTTCCAGCTTGCCCGCCTCGATGCGCGAAAGGTCCAGGATGTCGCCCAGCAGCAGCCCCAGGCGGCGGCATGACTGGGTGGCCGCGCTTACGTACACCGTGCGCATGGCCTTGGCCGGATCCGCCTGCAACAGTTGCAGCATGCCCATGATGCCGTTGAGGGGGGTGCGGATTTCGTGACTCATGTTGGCCAGGAATTCGCTTTTGGTGCGGCTGGCTGCCTCGGCAACCTCCTTGGCGCAGCGCAGTTCGCATTCCGCCTGCTTGCGGGCCGAACTGTCGCGCACGATGGCCAGCAGCAGCGGGTCGCCGTCGGCTTCTTCCACCAGGGCCATGCGAACCTCCACCGGCAGCGGGATGCCGCCGCGCGTGCGGTGGGTGGTTTCGAAGGTGGCCTTGCGGGCGGATTCCAGCTCCGCGCGCAGCCGGGCAAAGCCGCGCCGATCGAGCCGTTCGTCGATGTCGAACAGGGTCATGCGCAGCAGTTGTTCGCGGGTGTGGCCGGTCTGGTGTTCCGCCTCGGGGTTGGCATCCAGGATGTGCCCGCTTCCGTCCACGAGGTAGATGGCGTCGCCCGCGCTTTCCACCAGCATGCGCAGCCGCAGTTCGCTGTGCCGCAGGGCTTCTTCCGCCCGGCACTGCTCGGTGACGTCGGTGATGATGGAGTACAGCAGCGGCTCGCCGTACAATACGAGGGTGCCGGTGTTGGATTCCACGTCGCGGATGGTGCCGTCGGCTAGGCGATGGCGGAACCGGAAGCGCCGCTTGTCGCCCCGCGCGGCAGAGGAAAGCTCGCCCCCGAGTCTGGTGGGGGGCAAGGTGTTGATGTCCGTGATGTGCATGGTGCGCAGCACGTCGCGTGGCCAGCCGTAGAATTCGGCGGCGGCGGGGCTGGCGTCGCGGATGACCTTGGTGGTCGGGTCGATGAGCAGGGCCACCACATGGTTGTTTTCGAACAGGCCCCGGTAGTGGGCCTCGCTTTCGCGCAGGGCCCGTCCGGCGCGCAAACGCAGCAGTTCCGCCGTGGCGCGTCCGGCCAGGATGCGCATCAGCGCCACGCTTTCATCGGTGGGTGGCGCCATGGGCAGATCGTGGAATACGGTCAGCACGCCCAGGGGGGTGCCTTGCGCGTCGCGCAGGGCCAGGCCCATGTACGACCGGATACCTAGCGAGGCATGCAGTTCCGCCTCGGGAAAGATGTCCTGCACGCCGTCGGGGTAGACGCACAGGTCTGGCGAGCTCAGCACCCGCGCGCAGGGCGTGCCGTGCAGCACATAGTCGAAAGGGTCACCGGGTTCGTCGCCCAGCCAGGCGGCCAGCACGCGTAGACAACCGCCGTCGTCGCGCAGTTCGCCCAGCATGGCGTAATGTGCGCCAAAGCCGCTGGCCAGCTGCTGCACGAGCGTCTGGAAGAATTCCTGCTCCACCAGTGGGGAAGTGACCTGCACGATGCTGCGCAGGGTGTTCTCTGCCTGTCCCAACGCACGGCGGGTGCGCCGCAGGCGCAGGACCAGCCACAGCAGCAGGGCGGCGACGGGGAGGATGAGCAGGGCATCGTCGATGAGGCGCGTCTGCCACGTCGAGGGTGCCCGTACGCCGCTGGGGGCGTCCTGGGCGAGGGCGATGTTTGCCGTGAACGGCGACATGGCGGATACAATGGCAGGAAGGGCGGAAGCCACGGAGGGGGTGGCATGTGCCTGTCCCGCCTGGGGCGGGAGAACGATGGACAGCGGGGCGGCGTCCGATGCCGCGGTTGCCCGTGGGATGCCTGATGCCGTGGCACCGCACAGCATGGCCGTCAGGACAAGGGTGGCAAGCCGGACTGCAACGGGTGCGGTACCGGGATGGTGCATGCTGGACATGGCGGTTCCCCGTGATCGGCTGGTGCGCGGAATGTGTGCATTGGGAATGAGTGGGCACACTATACGCGAAAGGGTACGCCGTGCGACATGAAAATATTGCATTGCGAAGTGCGCAGCACAGGAAATGCGTGGGAGTTTGCAGGATGGGGAGGCTGGCAGGGCGGAGCGGGTTTTGCGAAAGCGCGCCATTGGGGCACCGGCAGACCCGCACGTGCACGAAATTGATGCACCTTCGCCGTGCCTGTGGTAAGGGGAAGGTCAGGTGGCCAACACCCACCCCAATTCCCTGCAAAAGGAGCGGACGCATGAACAAAGCGATGAAACCGGCAAAGGCCAAGCCCGCAGCGGCGGCCCCCTCCCCGCGTGAATCCCGCAAGGCCAAGGTCATCGAGGTGCTGAACAAGGCGCGCGCCATGGAGCTGAATGCCATCACCCAGTACATGAACCAGCACTACGGGCTGGACAACATGGACTACGGGACGCTGGCGGCGGACATGAAGCTGATCGCCATCGACGAAATGCGCCACGCCGAAATGTTCGCCGAGCGCATCAAGGAACTGGGCGGAGAACCCACCACCGAGCGCGAGGGCGATCTGGTCAAGGGGCAGGACGTGCAGACCATCTTCCCCTACGACGCCGGGCTCGAAGACGACACCATCGACGCCTACAACCAGTTCCTGCAGGTGTGCCGCGACTGTGGCGACAGCATCAGCATGAAACTGTTCGAGACCATCATTGATGAGGAACAGGTGCACTTCAACCATTTCGACAACGTGGGCGAGCACCTGAAGAATCTGGGCGACACCTACCTGTCGAAGATCGCGGGCACCTCGGCCTCCACCGGCCCCTCCACCAAGGGCTTCCTGATCAGCAAGGGCGCTGCCGCGGCGGGGTAGCCCCGGCGCAGCGGCACCACGGAACGGGCGTGCTGTCTCTTGCCCGAGTGGGGGGCGGCACACTCCGGAGTTTGCAGCATACGGCGGCACGGTAACGTGCCGCCGTTTCCGTTGGAGCGGCGGGAGAAAGGGCGGGACCGGGCGCGCGCGTGCGGGCGGGGCTATCGCCCGCGCCGGAACGCGCGCAGCCCCAGCAGCAGCCCGGCCATCAGCAGGGCCACGCCGCCCAGGCTTCCGGCATCCGGGGCCTGACCCCGCCAGCAATAGGCGTAGGTCAGGGCGGCCAGGGTCTCGCAGACCATCAGCTGTCCCGCAAGCCCGGCGGGCAGCAGGCGGCTGGCGCGGTTCCACAGGGTGGTGCCCAGCCACGAGGCCAGCAGCCCCAGGGTGAACATCAGTCCCACGAAGGTCCACGGGCGGGGGCCCAGCGGCGCGACAAAGCCGCCACTGCCGCCACCCGCCAGAGCGTACCACGCGCAGGCCCCAGCCATGCCCAGCAGGGCCAGCGGCAAGGTGGCCAGCCCCTGCGCCGTGGCCCACAGGCCGGAGCCCAGATGCGGGCGCCGCGCCAGCCATTGGGAGTTGCGCAACGGATACCACGTCCAGCAGGCCACGGCCCCCCAGGCCAGAGCCACGCCGGTCAGGTAGTCCGACAGGGGCCTGTCGAAGCCGAGTCGGGCGATTTCGTGGCGGTTCACCAGCAGCACCCCGGTGGCGATGGCTGCAAGCGGCGGCACCAGCCGCGCCCACGGCAGCCGCCGGTCGCGCAGGTTGGAGATGATGGCGATGATGATGGGCAGGGTGCCGATGATCACCGTGGGCAGGGGGGCGTCCGCAAGCTGGATGGCCGCGGAAAGGCACAAATAGTACAGGATGTTGCCGGACAGGGCCAGTTCCAGGGCACGCAGCCAGTCGGCCCGGTCCAGCAGGCGCAGCCGGGTCGTGTCGCGCAGGCCCAGCACCACGGCGATGGTCCCGAAGGCCGTGTACCGCCCGAACGAGAGCACGGCGGGCGGGTAGTCGCCCAGCAGCAGCGGCACGATGAACACCAGCCCCCAGGCCAGCCCGGCACCCAGGGCGCACAGGGCGCCTTCGGCCAGGGTGCGCGGGGGCAGCCCGGAATGTGGGGTTGCAGCGACGGCGGATGCGACGGCAATGGCGGGTACGGCTGGTGGGGCGGAGCGGGGCATGGCCCCTGCTACTATGGGCCGTGCCGGTGGGCAAGGGGGCGGTATCGGGGGAGCGTGCGGCACGCGCGGAACAATCGGGCGCGGATGGTCGGCCCGCGCCGGCGCCCATGACGTCATTGCCAGTTTCTTCCGTCTGCCGGGCAAAACCCGAATGCAGAAACGGCACACTCCGCAAGGGGTGCGCCGCTTCCGTCAGGGGGGTAGAGGAGGGTAGAGAGCGGGATCCGCGCGGCCGCTACTGGCAGACGGGCTTGGCGCCCGGCTGCTGCGTGGCCAGCCAGTCCACCACGGCGGGCTTTTCGGCTTCGCTGACCTGCGCACCCTTGCCCATCATGCGGGTGACGGTGGTGTTCCAGGCGGCCTTGTCCTTGGCGCCCAGGTTGGCACAGATGCGCTGGGTGTTGTGGCACCTGGTGCAGGCGGACATGACGGTGCCCGCCGGGTCTTGCGCGGTGGCGGGCACGGCGGAGGAAAAGGCGGCAACTGCTGCCAGGGTGGCGGATACGGCCAGGGCGGTCAGACAGGACGGCATCCGGCCACGGCGGGGGGGCGTACGGCGCATGAGCGACTCCTTGGTTGAGGGGAATTGCCGCGAGTATACACGCGGGTGCGCAGGACGCAACGGGATGATGCGGCAAAGGGCATGGCCGTGTCGGATGGAGGCTCAGCGGAAGCAACCGTGCCGACTGACCGGCTCGGCGCGCGGGGGGCTTGTCCCCGCTGTCGAGGGCGGAAGAGGGGGCCGCCCGACAGGTGGGCGGGGCGCGGCCTGCCATGGCAGAGTCGATTGCCAGCCCGGCAAGGGGTGCGGCAAGCGCGCGGTATGGGTGCACACGTGCGTAGTGTCCGGAGGTTGATCGGGTGCTTTCCGGAAAGTGACAGAATTCTCCTTACGGGCACAAGGGCTTGTCGCCCGGCTTCCGCGTGGACAGCCAGTCGATGACGACGGTACGCTCCTCGGGAGTGACGTTGGCGCCGCCCGCAATCATCCGGTCCACGGTCTTTTCCCAGCCCGCCCGGTCCGGCTTGCCGATGTCCGCGCAGATGCGGTCCGCGCCGTGGCAGATGCGGCAGGCCCGCATGACCACCACCTCACCGGGGGGAGTCTTGTCACCGCAGCCAGCCAGCAGGGTGGCCAACGTCATGACCAGCCCGGCGGTGAGAACCAGCGGACCGAGCAGGGCGCTGATCCCCTGGGTTGGCCCGGTGTGGGACATGAGGCCGCCGGGCACGGTGCGGGATGCGGCGCGGCACCCGTGAGTGGAGGCCGACCTGTGGCCGATGGTGTTTCCGGCAATGCGGGGTGGGGCCGGGTTGCGGCGCGCATCAGAGTCTTGATGCGTGGCGTGGTGCTCGGGGAGGGGAACTTCATGGAGCGCTTCGTGGTGTGCGCGGCGGGCATGCGGCATGGCGGCCTCCTGAATGGGGGTTTTCTTCACCATACCGGAAAGCGCACGGCAGGCAACGGGGCGGAGGGCCTCAACTCCATTCTGGGGCATTTGCCTACATAGGACGCAACCCTTGCCTTACTTTCCGCGGACCAATCGTACATGTTCCGAGCGACGCCTGCGCGGGGCGACCCGCACCGCTGGAACTGAAAGACCCTGTACGGCGTGTTTCTATCCACGCCCCCGCGTGAGGGGCGACCCACTGGACGACGTGTCATGCCCTCGTTGTGCGGGTTTCTATCCACGCCCCCGCGTGAGGGGCGACCAGTACTCCGCAGCCACCCGCGCGCCGTGCCCGGCGTTTCTATCCACGCCCCCGCGTGAGGGGCGACCTGGCCCCTGGGCGCCCAACGCGCCCGAGACGGTGTTTCTATCCACGCCCCCGCGTGAGGGGCGACGCGGGCCTTTCGTCCGAAACGACAATGATGCTGCAGTTTCTATCCACGCCCCCGCGTGAGGGGCGACGTGGGCATCGAGCGCATCCTCCGCGCGCCGGAGGTTTCTATCCACGCCCCCGCGTGAGGGGCGACGCGCGTCAAATACGTGGACCTCATCATCGCGGAGTTTCTATCCACGCCCCCGCGTGAGGGGCGACGCAGGTCGAAGATGCCCCGCCGCCTACGGAAGGGGTTTCTATCCACGCCCCCGCGTGAGGGGCGACGAGGCCACCGTGGGCGCGCGGCCCGTGACGGCGTGTTTCTATCCACGCCCCCGCGTGAGGGGCGACTGATGACGGCATCGACCGCGCCGGGGCCGAGGGCGTTTCTATCCACGCCCCCGCGTGAGGGGCGACCTGCGGCACGGCTGGTCCCAGCAAGGACTATTAAAGTTTCTATCCACGCCCCCGCGTGAGGGGCGACCACGTCAAAATATCCAAGCTGCGCGGCGCGGGAGAGGTTTCTATCCACGCCCCCGCGTGAGGGGCGACGGCCCACGCCCACGCCTGCATGGACTTCTCGGAGGTTTCTATCCACGCCCCCGCGTGAGGGGCGACCTGCCATGACCGTCAGAGACGACGGCGTGACGCAGGGGTTTCTATCCACGCCCCCGCGTGAGGGGCGACGCCCTGGCCAGGCGCAGGGCCTGATCCATGCACAGTTTCTATCCACGCCCCCGCGTGAGGGGCGACCATGTGGGGTCTGTATGCAGACCTGCGCGTGCGGGTTTCTATCCACGCCCCCGCGTGAGGGGCGACGATCTCATCCGTCAGGCTCCGGCCATCGGGAAACGGTTTCTATCCACGCCCCCGCGTGAGGGGCGACAGGCTGCGTTCCACGCTTCGGCCAGTTCTGCGGCGTTTCTATCCACGCCCCCGCGTGAGGGGCGACGGCGCTCTTCGCCTCGCCCTCGTACCACAGGCAGTTTCTATCCACGCCCCCGCGTGAGGGGCGACGCGAAAGTTCTACTTTGCGCGGGCCCAGATCCTGTTTCTATCCACGCCCCCGCGTGAGGGGCGACCGGGGCCAGGATGCCGGGCAGCGGCAGGGTCTGGTGTTTCTATCCACGCCCCCGCGTGAGGGGCGACCGTGGAGCCGGGCGAAACCGCATGGGAATGCCTGGTTTCTATCCACGCCCCCGCGTGAGGGGCGACCCGGCAGCGGGCACGAGGTGAACCCGTAGTGCTCGTTTCTATCCACGCCCCCGCGTGAGGGGCGACGCGTCGGGCAGCCTGCCCACGCCGCGCACCAGCTTGTTTCTATCCACGCCCCCGCGTGAGGGGCGACTCAAACCGGCGCAGCGTGCGCTGCAACAGCTGCGTTTCTATCCACGCCCCCGCGTGAGGGGCGACCGCGGCGCACCAGCTTCTGGTCCACGGCCAGCGGTTTCTATCCACGCCCCCGCGTGAGGGGCGACAGGACAACGCGTTGTCGTATCCCCGCGCCCGCGCGTTTCTATCCACGCCCCCGCGTGAGGGGCGACCGGGTTCGATCCCCGGCGCTGGTGGGGTCACGTGGTTTCTATCCACGCCCCCGCGTGAGGGGCGACATGCCCCGGCACGGAGGCGCTGATGGCCACCCTGTTTCTATCCACGCCCCCGCGTGAGGGGCGACGATACGGGGATACCGCCGATATCCGAGAGGTGTCGGTTTCTATCCACGCCCCCGCGTGAGGGGCGACGCGTACCAGCGCGACCTGATGGAATTTGCCGAGTTTCTATCCACGCCCCCGCGTGAGGGGCGACACATGTAATGCCCCCCTTAAATCAAGCGGCCTTTAAGGGAGAATTCCGCCAGGTTTTGTTTGCCTGCTGATGGACGCCTTGCGGAGTCTTCCAGCCAAGCGCCGAATGCAGGTATGTGGTGTTGAAGTTTTCTATCCAGTCAGAGAGGGCGCGGTTGAGGTGTTCCAGGCTACGCCATTCGTGCAGCCAGAAGAGCTCTTCCTTGATCGTACGCATTGTCCGCTCGGTATCCGCGTTCCCTTTGGGATTGTTGTAGCTGGTAAACGCCTGCGTGATGCCGAGAGTCGCGCAGGCGCGCATAAAAGCCGTTCCTGTCGGTTGGCAGCCGTTGTCGCTCATCAGGCTCAGGCCGTGCCCCCGGACGCCTCCGGGAAAGTGCGTCTGGATAGCCGTATCCAGAGCTTGCAGCCACTCATGGCTCCGGCTCCGGTAGTCGGCATGGTGGCCCACGATCTTCTTGGAAAACCAGTCCACCACCAGCACGATATACACCCAGCCGCCTTCCGTCATGACCTTGGTCATGTCGATGCCCCACCACTGACACGGGCGGACGGGGCGCGGCTTGCTTCCGGAAGGGGTGCGCTTTGCCCGCAAGGCTGCGCGCTTCACCCCAAGGCCATGCAGACGCATCAGGCGCGCCACTCGTTTGACGTTGATGATCAGGCCGTTTTTATACCGAAGGGTGGCCCATACGCGGCGATAGCCCCAAAAGGGATGTTCCATTTTCAGGGACTCGATCAACGGCAAGAGTTCGGCATCGCGCTGAAGCTGGGCCTGGCCGGATCGGCGCTTGCCGCTTACCAGTCGTTTTTTTAACTCCAGCGTCAGTTCGCCAACGGCTTGCTTGAGTTTTTGGTTCTCTGTCGCAAGGCGTTCTTCTCGTCGGTTAGTGGCGCCCACCTCAAAAGCCAGGGCGGCATTGGCCAACAACGTGTCGCGCCAGCGGTAATACATACCCTGAGTGATTTGATACTCACTGCAAATGCTTGCCACAGAGCGACCCTGCAATCCCTCAAGCACAATGCGGGCCTTGCTTTTGCTGTCCCAGACTCGGCGTTTCATGCTTCCTCCAAGGATGGAAGAAAACTACCTTAACAGGGCCACCTTGTTAATGGGGGGCAGTATACACATCTACCCTCGCAGCCGCCCTGTCCAGCATGGTTTCTATCCACGCCCCCGCGTGAGGGGCGACGCCCCCAGGTGGGTGCCCGCGAGCCCCCATATCCGGTTTCTATCCACGCCCCCGCGTGAGGGGCGACGCGACCAACGACATCCGCATCGTGTCCGGCGAAGGCGTTTCTATCCACGCCCCCGCGTGAGGGGCGACGCCGCCGCCCGACGTGCTGCGGCTGGACGTGGAGTTTCTATCCACGCCCCCGCGTGAGGGGCGACGAGCAGGGCGGCTACACCCTGCCCACCATCGAGGTTTCTATCCACGCCCCCGCGTGAGGGGCGACATGCAACGGCAGGGGGCATCAGCAGGGCAACAAGTTTCTATCCACGCCCCCGCGTGAGGGGCGACGGGACGTGGTGCAGCCGCGAAGCGGCTACAAACTGTTTCTATCCACGCCCCCGCGTGAGGGGCGACCAACGCCGGGGCGGCGTTGACCCCGCCGCAGCCGTTTCTATCCACGCCCCCGCGTGAGGGGCGACTGGGCGGTGAGGACGATGTTGCGTCGGTGTTTAGTTTCTATCCACGCCCCCGCGTGAGGGGCGACCGGCGCCGGGCTGGCTGCGGCGGATGTCGTTCGGGTTTCTATCCACGCCCCCGCGTGAGGGGCGACCCTGGCCTTCGATAAGGGCGCGTTCCATTTTGTTGTTTCTATCCACGCCCCCGCGTGAGGGGCGACCAGGGCCAGGATACCGGCGGTGTACGGCGTCGATGTTTCTATCCACGCCCCCGCGTGAGGGGCGACAGGCTGGACGAGGCCATGAGGCTTGAGGGGCTGCAGTTTCTATCCACGCCCCCGCGTGAGGGGCGACCTCGTTGGTGCCCGCGCCGCGCCCGACAAACAGGTTTCTATCCACGCCCCCGCGTGAGGGGCGACCCGGGAACGTGCACGTGCCGCACCCGCAGGAATGCGTTTCTATCCACGCCCCCGCGTGAGGGGCGACGTGTACGAGGCGTTGAGCAGTTGCGCCTCGGTGGGGTTTCTATCCACGCCCCCGCGTGAGGGGCGACTTGCGGACCTGTTCCGTGTTCGCAGTAGTGTCGGTTTCTATCCACGCCCCCGCGTGAGGGGCGACCGGCCCGGCAAGGTCACGGTGCCCCACCCGCGAGTTTCTATCCACGCCCCCGCGTGAGGGGCGACCCCCTTGCGTCCAGCGGTCGGACAGGCGCAGGCTGTTTCTATCCACGCCCCCGCGTGAGGGGCGACGTGGCGCCGCCTTTTACGCCGTCCGTTTCGCCGGTTTCTATCCACGCCCCCGCGTGAGGGGCGACCAATGCGTGTCGTGCCCCACTCACCCCAGGACTTGTTTCTATCCACGCCCCCGCGTGAGGGGCGACAAATGCGAACCGCCAAAACCTCACGCCTCATGAGGTTTCTATCCACGCCCCCGCGTGAGGGGCGACCACCCCGCCCGCGAGTGTCGTGGCCGGGTAAGCGGTTTCTATCCACGCCCCCGCGTGAGGGGCGACCAATGCCTGCACCGTCTGCGACGTGCAGGTTTCCGTTTCTATCCACGCCCCCGCGTGAGGGGCGACAATGCCCGCTTCGGCGGGCATTGTTTCTTTAAAAGTTTCTATCCACGCCCCCGCGTGAGGGGCGACCAGCCACGTCCGTGACTTCACCGTCCCCGGAGCGGTTTCTATCCACGCCCCCGCGTGAGGGGCGACGCAACGTGCACGACCGTGGGGGCGCAAGACCTGGTTTCTATCCACGCCCCCGCGTGAGGGGCGACTACGAAATGGCGCAAGTTCTGCAAACTTTAAAGTGTTTCTATCCACGCCCCCGCGTGAGGGGCGACCAGGCGGCCGGAGAAGTCCTGCGAGATGCGGTCGTTTCTATCCACGCCCCCGCGTGAGGGGCGACAGACGATCTTTCCGCCGTCGCGCCGCGCCAGCAGGTTTCTATCCACGCCCCCGCGTGAGGGGCGACCCTCCACCCCGTGTGCGAGCACGCCGGGGGCGCGTTTCTATCCACGCCCCCGCGTGAGGGGCGACCCTGCCGGGCGTGGCGGGCGTGCAGTTGCTGGAGTTTCTATCCACGCCCCCGCGTGAGGGGCGACCGCATCCCGGTGCAGGATGACGGGACCGTGAACGGTTTCTATCCACGCCCCCGCGTGAGGGGCGACTGCGGGCAGGGGATACCACCGGTACGGTCCCCAGTTTCTATCCACGCCCCCGCGTGAGGGGCGACGCAGCAACACGCGCATAGTCCGCCAGCCTTTTGGAGTTTCTATCCACGCCCCCGCGTGAGGGGCGACGGTAGTGGGTGGACCAGAACGGGTCGTCATAGCGGTTTCTATCCACGCCCCCGCGTGAGGGGCGACTGTAGGTGCCGTCAAGCCCCGGTACGAGGCTTGTTTCTATCCACGCCCCCGCGTGAGGGGCGACATGGACGCGCCGCGCCTTGAATACCTCATGGGCCTGTTTCTATCCACGCCCCCGCGTGAGGGGCGACCTGCATAGCAGTGGTCGCAGGCCGGGCTCACCTTGGTTTCTATCCACGCCCCCGCGTGAGGGGCGACTCCAGCACTTCCAGCAGGGCCTGGGCGTGACCGGGTTTCTATCCACGCCCCCGCGTGAGGGGCGACCTTCTGCGTCGTCCAGTTCCAGCACGTCACCCACGTTTCTATCCACGCCCCCGCGTGAGGGGCGACCTGCGACAGCCCGTGCTTGTGCATCAGCGCAGAGTTTCTATCCACGCCCCCGCGTGAGGGGCGACAGGTTCTCCTTTCTCCTCGCCCCCGGCACCAAGGGTTTCTATCCACGCCCCCGCGTGAGGGGCGACCGTGGAAAACCGGGTCCGCTGCGCCTTTCGCCAGTTTCTATCCACGCCCCCGCGTGAGGGGCGACCCGGCAGCATGGCCGCTGCCGCCATGTTCTTCATGTTTCTATCCACGCCCCCGCGTGAGGGGCGACAGCGCAGCCAACGTTCCCGCGCGCATCCTGTTCCCGTTTCTATCCACGCCCCCGCGTGAGGGGCGACCGGCGCCGGGCTGGCTGCGGCGGATGTCGTTCGGGTTTCTATCCACGCCCCCGCGTGAGGGGCGACAGGTATGGAGCTATCCGACGACCCCCTTGGTCCGGGTTTCTATCCACGCCCCCGCGTGAGGGGCGACCCTGCTCGCCTGTTCTTCTTCCGCCGTGAACCGTGTTTCTATCCACGCCCCCGCGTGAGGGGCGACACGTCCGCCCGGATGGCAACAACAACAACAACGGGTTTCTATCCACGCCCCCGCGTGAGGGGCGACCCCCTGACGGCCATGTCCCGCAATACGGATGCGCCGTTTCTATCCACGCCCCCGCGTGAGGGGCGACACGTCCGCCCGGATGGCAACAACAACAACAACGGGTTTCTATCCACGCCCCCGCGTGAGGGGCGACCCCCTGACGGCCATGTCCCGCAATACGGATGCGCCGTTTCTATCCACGCCCCCGCGTGAGGGGCGACTGGAATACCAGCGGCAAGGGCTGGACCCTCCGGCGGTTTCTATCCACGCCCCCGCGTGAGGGGCGACGACCGGGCGTGAGAGAGGAACAGGCGGGGGCTCGGTTTCTATCCACGCCCCCGCGTGAGGGGCGACGTCGCCAGGTCTTCCGCCTGCCGGGTATCGAACCGGTTTCTATCCACGCCCCCGCGTGAGGGGCGACCAAGGCACGTCGCACCCCATCCCGCGAGGCAAGGTTTCTATCCACGCCCCCGCGTGAGGGGCGACTACGGGCGGGATCGTTGGGGTGGTGCGGTTCGGTGTTTCTATCCACGCCCCCGCGTGAGGGGCGACGGGTACCCCTGCCGCCCTGCACTACCTGTCGTACGTTTCTATCCACGCCCCCGCGTGAGGGGCGACGTCAAAGGGGTGGGCGCTCACGCGGCGGCGCGTGGTTTCTATCCACGCCCCCGCGTGAGGGGCGACGGAACGTCAGGATGTCGGCGCCGGTATTCAGCGAGTTTCTATCCACGCCCCCGCGTGAGGGGCGACCTGCTGGCCCTGACGGACCTGACCGACACCCTGCGTTTCTATCCACGCCCCCGCGTGAGGGGCGACCACGTCGGCCAGGGTGGACGAGGCGGCGGAGTTGTTTCTATCCACGCCCCCGCGTGAGGGGCGACTTGCGCACGTCGGGCCGGGACAGCAAACGGTCCCAGTTTCTATCCACGCCCCCGCGTGAGGGGCGACCAGGCGCACCTTGTTGTGCACCTCTGCCGTGCCGGTTTCTATCCACGCCCCCGCGTGAGGGGCGACAACCGCGTGGACGTGCTGTGCACGCCCGACCTGGTGTTTCTATCCACGCCCCCGCGTGAGGGGCGACAGGGCCGGGAGGAGTGGGAGCGCCCGGCATTACGGTTTCTATCCACGCCCCCGCGTGAGGGGCGACGTGGAATCCAGCACGGTCACCTGCAGGGGAGACTGGTTTCTATCCACGCCCCCGCGTGAGGGGCGACCATCGTCAACCGCATGAGCGCCACACAGGCGCTTGTTTCTATCCACGCCCCCGCGTGAGGGGCGACGAGCAGGTACAGGTGCAGCTTCCGTTGCTCGACGGGTTTCTATCCACGCCCCCGCGTGAGGGGCGACATCCTGCCGCCGATACCCACGCCGTGGCGCAACCTGTTTCTATCCACGCCCCCGCGTGAGGGGCGACATGCGTCACCCCGCAGAACGCCAATCTTTCCGACGTTTCTATCCACGCCCCCGCGTGAGGGGCGACGGGAGAGGCTCGCGATGAGACGCAACTACAACCAGTTTCTATCCACGCCCCCGCGTGAGGGGCGACGAAGGGCCACCTTGATGGCCCACCGCCGCACCTGTTTCTATCCACGCCCCCGCGTGAGGGGCGACCAGCGTTCGCTCCTGGCGCGTGTGCATATCGCCAAGTTTCTATCCACGCCCCCGCGTGAGGGGCGACTGCCATCCTGAAAACGTATGCGGGGCGGGGATCACGGGGATGACATCCGCGAACCTCGCGCCATTTGGTCAATGCCCATGCCTTTCAGATGGTGTGGCGCTGTAACATGCTTCCCCATTAAGGTTTTATCCCGCGCGAACCTGCCGGGAAATACCCGTACGCCAGAGGTTCGCGCGGTACTATCTGCTACACCACAAGGGGGCCTTCAAGGTCCACGGGTTCCTTGAACCCCACGTGTTCAACCCGGCGCTTGCCGTCGCGGCCAAGGCGGTAGAAGCGCAGGCTGTCCTTTTCCGGGGCGATGGTGGACACAAGCTTGTGGCGCAGGGTTTCCCATTGGCCGGGGTCCACCTCGCACTCGAATACCGAAAGCTGCACGCGCTGGCCGTAGTCCAGGCAGAGCTTGGCTACCCGGCGCAGACGGGTTTTGCCTTCGCGGTCTTCGGTGTTCACGTCGTAGGTAATGAGCATGAGCATGGCTATTTCCACAAGAACGGGGGATAGGCGTCCAGTTCGCCGCGCAGATGGCGCGCCAGCAGCATGGCTTGCGTATGCGCCAGCAATCCTATGGGCATCCGTTCATCCAGAAAGGGGTGCAGCACCTCTTCCTGTTTGCGTTTCTGCCACGCCACAAGCACATCCTTGCGTGCATCGTCGGCCAGCACCACGCCGCCGGAGCCGCTGCGCTTGAAGTCCTTGGGGCCCAGTTGCCCCCTGTTGACGAGCGAAAGGACCAGCCTGTCCGCAAGCCAGTGGCGGAATTCTTCCATGACATCCAGGGCAAGGCTTGGCCTGCCCGGCCTGTCGCGGTGCAGAAAGCCCACTTGCGGGTCCAGCCCTACGGTTTCCAGTGCCGAACGCACGTCGTGGGCAAGCAGGGTATACACGAAGGACAGCAGGCAGTTGACCGGGTCCAGCGGGGGGCGACGGCTGCGCGTAGTGAAGGTGAAATCCCTGGTCCGCGTCAGGATGAGCCCGTCGAATACACCGAAGTACAGCGATGCCGCCTCGCCCTCGATGCCCCTGATCTGCTCTTCCGTGGTGGCACGCGCCACCCTGTCGAGCATGTCGGCCATGGACGATGCCGCCGATGCGATGGCCGGAGCGTCCGCGCTGTCGCCATGGTCGCGCAGGAAACGGCGCAGCACCGTCCGGGCGTTGATGATCTTGCCCTGTACGAAGTATCCGCAAAGCAGGACGCGGGCCTCGGGCTGGTCGGCACGGCGGTATTGCTCGCGCCGCAACAGCACGTTGCCCGAAACCGGCCCGCGCACCGAGGCCAGAAACCGCCCATGCTCGGAAAGAAAGCTGACGCCGATGTCCTGTTCGGCGCAGGCCGCAAGCAGGGGCGGACTTGCCGATACCAGTCCGAAGCACACCACCCCGCCAAGCCCGTGCAACGGCACCCGCAGGCGGGTTTCCTGTTCCACCCGCACGGCCACGGCCTCGCCGTCCTTGGCAAGGTAGGCGCCCTGGGTGGTCACGTAGAGCGTATTGAGCAGGCGTCGCATCAATCGTCCTCCTGACGGGGTGGATGGGGCGGGAACTGGAGCGGAGCGGAGGACATGACGACGTCCCGCGCGCCATTCCGCGTGTCCTGCGGGACACCGTCCGGGGCGCCGTCAAGGATGCCATCAGGGACGCCACCCTGCGCACCGGGGCGGGCGTCCTCGTCGTGCGCAGCCCGCCGGGCCTGCGCCAGATAGCGGGCGGCGCTGCGCCCGCCCTGGGCGAACGTGCCGGGGCGGCAACGGTCCGCGAGCGAACATCCCTTGCACTTCGGGCCGGGTTCTGGCTGTGGCGTGACGCCAGTGGCGACAAGCGCATGCAGGGCCATGGCCGTCTCGCGCACTTGCCGTCGCAGGTGTTCGTCCAGTTCCACCGTCTGGCGCTGCCGCGTGGCGGCATAGAACAACACGCCTTGCGGTACTGTGCGCCCGGTCATTTCCTCAAGGCACATGGCCTGCGCGCAAAGCTGGATGTGGTCGGCGGCGTGGCGTTTGGGCCGCCCCTGCTTGTATTCCACGGGGCAGGGACCGTCGGCGGCAAATTCCACCGCATCGGCCCGCCCCGCAAGGCCAAGCGCCAGCGAGCGCAGGGGCACGCCGAATTCCGTGCGTACGCCCCTGCGCCGCTCCATGCCCGGCCTGTCCACCCGCTCGTGCAGGATATTCCCCAGCGCGGTGTGCACGTTGTCGTCCCACACCTGTTCGATGTGGATGAGCGCGCACTGGCGCGGGCAATAGATCAGATGCTGCAACGCCGAGACCGGCAGCAGGTCGGATTCCGGGTACATGGCGGACCGCCTACAGTCGCCGGATCACCCGCACACCGGCGGGCGCCCCGGCATCGTTCACGGTGATGGCATAGTCTTCGAATGCGCGCGCCGGTCCGGTGGCCCCTTCGGCCCTGGGCGAGGCCACCAGGCCGAACAGCGTGTGCGCAGGCGCGTTGCCAAGGGTGCCCTCATGCTCGAAGACGATCAGGGCGCGGGACGCCATCTTGCCGCGCGCGGCGGAATGGTCGTGCTCGAACATGTTTTCCAGCGCCTGCCAGAACAGTTCAAGATCGTCGTCGGTGAAGCCGGTCTGGGCGGCCAGGTGCGCGGAAACAAAGCCCTCCGCCCGGTACAGACCATAAGGGATGATGGACTTGCGGCCCATGGTGCGGTTGTCGCCTTCCTGTGCTTCCGCCTCGCGTTCGGTGGCCACGGCCATGCGGGTGATGGAAATATCCAGCGGCACCACCGGCTCCACGCTACGGGCAAAGGCCATCTGCACCGGGCCGCGCACCTGGCCGCAGCTGACGTCCTTCAGCGACATCACCGCGCCAAAGGTACGCACGTCGTAGAAGTTGCGGCACATCCACTTGCGGGCCTGCTCGGTCTTGTCCGCCTTCTTGTCGACCTCTCCAAGCGCCTCGTGCGCCCGCTTTTGCTGCACCGCAAGCACGGCCTTTTCACGCACGTAGATTTCATGCGGGGCAGCGTTGCCCTTCACCAGTTCCACGAAGTTGCGCACCTTGCGCTTCAGGCACACGTCGGTGACGAGGCCACGGCTGGTTTCCGGGTCCAGTCGGGGCAGGTTGCCCGCGTCCGGATCGCCGTTGGGGTTGCCGTTCTCCACGTCGAAAAAGAGCACGAATTCGTACCGCTTGCTGATGGGCTGGGACATTGGGGCTTCCTCCTGTGTGTGCTGCTAGTCGTCCGCAGGAACGGGGGCCTGCGCGGTGGTGTCGGCCTTGCGCCACAGGGCGTTGCGCTGGTGGTAGTAACCCAGCGCAAAGCGCCCCTGCTGGTCCATGGTCAGATGGGCGGGAAAGTCGTCCAGGCCTTCCATGACCTCGCCCAGGCGTTTGTCCGAGATGTAACCGTAGTCCGCCTTGGAAATGTGGAACTGCGCCAAGTGGATCAGCCGGGGGAACACGGCCCGTGGGGTGGCGGATGCAGCGCCGTAGAAACGGTCCCGGATGGTGGCGTTGATGCCGGGCAGGGCGTCCTGCTGCGCTTTTTCAAGGATGGCGAACAGCCGCCCCAGCCTGTAGCCGATGTCCGTGGATGCGGGGTCCAGAGTCACGCCGACCTCCCATGTGTTGTCGCCCTTCGGGGCGCGGGTGAAATAGCCTTTGAGCAGCGCGGCGCGCAGGTAGGAAACCTCGTGATCCGCGCGGATGCGTCCGATGATGGCCGCCAGCAGGCTGCGTGGGTATGGGCGCCCGCCAAGAATGGCGCGCATCAGCGCGCCGGACAGCGTGGGCGGTATGTTGTCGCTCTTGCGCAGCGGGGCGAGTTCGATCAGCAGTTGCCACATGCTGGGGAATTCCGGATCGCGGGGGTGGCGGCGCTCCGTCTGGATGTCGCGGAAGTGGCTGCCCACGCGCGCCGCGATCTTGCCGGTGGTCGATACCTCGAAAAAGCGCACCGACAGCCGGGCGGCATTGGGGGCAAGGCCCAACACATAGAAACGCACGTCGGTGTCGCCCAGTTCCGGCGGCATGCGGCCCTCGCGCACCGCCTCCAGAACGAGGCGAACACGTCGGGCCAGGCCGCCGTCATCCGCCGTCTGGCCATCGGCATGTCCGGCTTCGTCTGGGGCGTCGTCCGCGGCGGCAGGAGCCGGGCCTTTATCCAGAAACAGGCCCAGCAGGTCTTCCAGCACGTGTGGCCGCTCGCTCCAGAACACCGTGGTGGCGTCGCCGATCTGCACGCGCCGGTTGCTGCCCGCCCGCAGCAGGTGGTTGAGCGCCGTGGTGTATCCGAAGGTGGCAGCCTCGGACACGGGGGCGTTGTGGTTCTGTTCCTTGCCGTAGGAGGTGAAGGCGTCGAGATTGAAGGAGACCAGGGCTGCGCCGGAGGACTGCGCCCCGCGCACGCCCTTTATGGCCGGGTGCAGCCGGGCAATGGAGGCCAGTTTGCCGGTGACGAGGCAAAAGCCTTGTTCCGCATCGGCGGACTGGCCGCGCAAGGCCTCCCACGCGGTGCGGGCGGCAGGGCGATCGTGGATGTAGCCCATGTCGCCGTCCAGCCGGAACACCACGTTCCACCCGGCCACCTCGTCCCACGGCAAGAAGGTGGAGATTACTTCCGGAGCGCGTTCCGGTTCCCATGCATCAAGAAAGGCACGCACGGCGGTGAGGCCCGCATCACCATCGTCAGGTATGGCTAGGGTCTGCTTACGAAAGGCAAGGAAGCACTTTCGGGTATGGTCCGGTTTGCCTTTGGCGTCGGCCCCCAGCACGTAGCCGGTATTGTCCCACAGGAAGTTCGGCGGGGGATTCGTTCCGGCTCTTTTCTTTCCAGGGTGGGGGACAAACAATTCCTTTGGCACAAGTTTTTTGCCATCCTGTATGCGCAGGTCGTGCACATCCAGCAACGTGCCGTCCTGCCCGATGACCAGTGCGAAGTGGATTTTCTCGCGGCTGTAGCCCTGCCGGGGCACGTTTTCCGACGGGTCGTCGGCAAGGCGCTGGTAGTAGGCATCCAGTGCTTGCAGGATCATGCCCGCACCTCCGGAGAGCGCAGGGGCGGCACGTCGATAACGCCGTCCTGCATGCAGGCCCGGAAGAAGCGCGGCTGCCGCTCGCCGTCGGACCCGTAGTCCAGGTCGTGCAGCATCCAGCCAAGGTCGCGCTCGCCCTTCAGGGCATCGTCGAGGGGGGAGGATGGGGCATCATCCAGTGGTGCGAATGAGGCGGGGAACTCGCGGCAGCCCAGATAGGGCATGTGGAAGCACTGCCCCCTGGCCGCGCGCCGCAGAAAGATGTCGCGGTGCTTGGCTGTGTTGCGGCCATCCTCGTCGCGGGCTTCGAAATGGGCGTCGATGACGTAGCGCACGTCGCGCAGCAGCAGGGTGGCCCGTTGCTGCCGTTCGTCCTCCACAAGGATGCCCAGTGGCCGTTCTGGATCCTTCATGGCCGCAGTGACGGACCCGAGGGGAATCTTGCAGCCCACCTCGTTGCGCCGCACCGAATCGAACCGGATGGGGTTGAGCACGCGGATGCGGTCCACCACCCACGCAATGGCGGGTTTCCAGTAGATGGCCTCCAGCAGCCCGCGCGCCGCCGAAGGCGTGATGACGTCATAGCTGACGCGCTCGGTCTTGAACTCCGGCCTGGTGAAGCAGGCGTACTCTCCCCAGACCGCAAGACTGACGCCAAAGGACATGGGCACCTCCTCTGTGGGCATTCGGGACAGGGCGCGTTCGGCGTGTCCGGCGCCGGGCGTCCGTTCCGGGGCTTGATTCGCTGCGGGACTGCACCGGCTTCACCCCAGCAGGCTTTCCGGATTCCGGAAGGTGGGGTTGTCCGCGCACAGTCCCATCCGATCATCGTACAGGTCTTCGTTTATCAGTACCGCGCATTCTTCTGTAGCCAGGCGCGCTGCTCCGGCCTGCACCAGCGCGGCCAGCACCCTGGGGTACACCCCCACCGTGTAGCGCTGGGCGCGGCGCAGCAGGCGGGCCGGGGCCGGTATGTACGGCAGTTCGGCAATCAGGGCGCGCGCGTTGTCGTCATAAGGAATGAGGAGCGGAATGGTGTCGTCGGGGATCAGCCGGAAGAGGTGCGCCACTTCCGGAAAGGGAAAGTCCAGGCGCTGCGCGCCGTCCCGCATCAGGGGCAACAGGTTGGCGCTGTCCAACTTGTCCCCTTTCTGCCAGTAGAGTTCGCGGAAATAGGCCTCCACGGTGTCGAGGGCCAGCGGGTCCGGGTTGCGGCGCAGCGCCGTGCGCGCGGCTTGCGCGGCTTGCTGAACGAACGGGGGAGTGTGTTTCTGCTGCATGCGACCCTGCTGCGTGCTGTTTTCCGGCGGGCTGGCCTGCGGCGTGAACAGATACACCTGCCCGCGCTCCAGCTTGCCCTCGCGGTTGCAGCGCCCGGCGGCCTGCGCAAGCGAATCCACCCCCGCCATGGCGCGGTAGACCACGGGAAAGTCGATATCCACCCCGGCCTCCACCAGTTGGGTGGCCACCACCCGGCAGGGCTGGCCCTGAAGCAGGCGCTGGCGGACGCCGCGCAGCACTTCCGTGCGGTGCGCCGGGCACATGGCGGCGGAAAGGTGCACCGCATCTCCTTGCGGGGCGAGCAGTTCGTACAGGGCGCGCGCGTGGGGCCGGGTGTTGACCACGCACAGCACCTGCGGCTGCCCGGCCAGCCGGGCGGCCAGTTGCGCGTCGTCCAGGGGGCCCGCGTCGGTCACCTCCACCCGGCGCAGCGCGGCGGCAAGCTGTTCCGGATCCGGGGTGATTTCCCGCACCTGTTCCAGGCCCCGGTCGAAGCCTTCTCGCTTGCCAAGGGCAGGCTGCGTGGCCGTGCACAGCACCACGCTGCACCCGTAGTCCAGCACGAGGGCGCGCAGGACTTCCAGGCAGGGCAGCAGATGTTCCGGAGGCAGCATCTGCGCCTCGTCCAGAATCACCACGCTGCGGGCGATGTTGTGCAGCTTGCGGCAGGGGGACCGCCGGGCGGCAAACAGGGATTCGAGGAACTGCACGTTGGTGGTCACCACCACCGGCGCGTCCCAGTTTTCCGCGGCCAGTACGGAGCGGCGGCCTTCGCCCGCGTCGTCGTCCTGCCCGTCTCGTCTGGGGGTGACCGGCGTGCCGTCGGCGCGCAGGGGCACGAAGTTGGAGTGGTGTTCCAGCACGGCCTGGTCGTCGGTGTCGTCCAGGGCCTCGCGGAAGACCCGGGCGGTCTGCTCGATGATGCTGGTGTAAGGGATGGCGTAGATCACGCGGCGCAACCCGTGGGCCCGCGCATGGTCCAGCGCGAAGGCGAGGGAGGAAAGCGTCTTGCCGCCTCCGGTGGGCACGGTCAGCGAGAACAGGCCGGGGGCGTGCAGGGCCGCGTTGCGGCAGGCGGCAAGGATGCCCGCGCGCAGCTCGTTCACCGGGGTGGCCGGGGCGCGGGCGCCAAGGTGGCCCAGATGGCGATCCAGCCGGGTACTCAGTTCCGAAAGCGGAAGGTAGCCGCGCCGCCATGCAGTCTTGTCCGGCGTGGTGAAGGCCTCGGTGCACAGGGAATCCGCATCCACGAGACACGAGAACACCATACGCACGAAAAGCATCAGCTGAAATCCGAGCGACGGCATACGCCCGGCCAGCGGCAGACCGGCAATGTCGGGCACGCGGGCGGCGATGTCGTCGTCGGGGCTGTGCCACGGTTCCACCGCCCGCTTCAGACGCGGGGACAGCGACTCGAAGCCGTCAGGCAGCCCCGCATGATGTCCGGCCAGAACGTAGGCCAGCAACCTGCCCACGCCTTGTTTGTAATGCCCGTGCGCCCACTGCGCCCCGGCGGTGGAATGGTCCGGCCCGCGCCCGGGGCCCTTGCCTGCGGCCGAAGCGCGCAGATAGGCCTGAAAGGCTGCCGAGTGCTTGCCGACGTCGTGCAGCAGGCCTGCCGCCAGACCCCATTCCCTGGCTCCGAAGGCGGAAGCGAAGTCCGCCGCGAGGTCTGCCACCTCTTCAAGATGTCGCGAAAGCGGCTCCCAGTCCGATTCCGGTCGATTCGCAAGGGTGTGCGCGTAGTTCATGGGGGGACGTTAAGCAAATGCGAATAGCGTGTAAATTGGCTTGTATCCTTTGCGGCGAAAGCAAAGGAGAAGAGAGAGGCGACCGAGGGATAGTCGCATGCCTGCTGGCACTGATGCCAAGGGTACGTGGGGGATGGCTAGGCCAACGAAAAAGGTTGCATGGCCGCTGGGGTGCGGATGCAACCTTCTGTCTCTTCGTATGGTGCCCGGAGCGGGGATTGAACCCGCACAGCCGTGAGGCCGAGGGATTTTAAGTCCCTTGCGTCTGCCAGTTCCGCCATCCGGGCACGGTGGGAATGGGCCGAAACCCTAGTATGCGGGCGGGTTGCCGTCAATCTCGGGGTTGCCGAGGGCGGTGGCCCGGGGGGATGGCCGCAGGCGCAGGGTGGCTGCGGCGTGCCGGACTGCCCAGTCTGACGTCAGATGCCCAGTCCGGCGTCAGATGCGCGGGGTGACGGCAAGGGGGCAGGGGCCGGAGCATCAAGCGGCATCGCAAACCCAACGTGCCGACAGGTTGCGCCCAATTCGTCCAGTTCGACTAGTTCGACGAGGCAGGCCGGGCACACCGGAGACGCCGGAGAGGCCAGACAACCCCGACAGGTTCGGATAGGGCAGGCCAAGTCCCCCCCCAAGCAGATCCCGCCAGGCCCGGACCTATTCAGGCAGGCCCGAGCAGGCCGCGCGCGCCTACGCCTATTCCCCCGGTTTTCCCCCAGCCTTGCCGTCGCCCTTGCCGCGTTTGGCGCGGGCCGCTGGCGGTTTGGGACGGGTGGTGGGCATCACGTCCAGTGCCGGGTCCTTGTGGGCATGGGCGGCCATGCCCGCGCGGGCGTCGGGCAGGCGTAGGGTGGCTTCCTGCCAGGCGCCGTCGGCCAGCAGGTACAGGTGCAGCAGGTCCAGCCCCTTGTCCACGAACAGCATGCGGCCTTCCACGTCGCCGCGCAGCAGGGGGGCCACGGCGGCGCAGGCCGCGTGGAACGCCGTTTCCTCGTGGTGGGCGAACACGCATTGCACGCGCAGGGCATCGCCCGTGGGGGTGAAGTCGATGTGCTCGCCGCCGCTGGCGTCCAGCGCGCCGTGGATGGCGTCTACCAGTTCCGCCTCGCGGGCCAGCAGGTCGTTATAGCTCAGTTCCGGCCCGTAGACGAAGTGGCCGAAGAGTTCGCAGTCGAATTTGGCCATGGTCGGTCCTTGTGTATGTGGCGTAGGGGCATTTGGGGCGGACAATCGGGTCAGGGCGGCGGGGCCGGTACGGTAGTGTGGCCTGTCCGCGTTGGCCTGTCTGGCGCGGGTGTCCCCACGGCTTTTCCCGCCGCGCGCGGCTGGCTGCGGCGGGCGCGTCACCTTGCCGTATCACGAAACCCATGTTTTCCCCATGATAGAGCGCGGATGTGCCGGACGTCAAAATGGCAGGGGCGCGGCGGGCTGGACGCGCTCGCCCCGGCGGTGGATACTGGCGCGCCCAACCCAAGGAGTTTCCCATGCCCTACGTCAACATCCGCATCACCCGCGAAGGCGCCACCAGCGAGCAGAAGGCGGCGCTCATCCAGGGCGTCACGCAGTTGCTGGTGGACATCCTCGGCAAGAACCCCGCCACCACCGTGGTGACCATCGAAGAACTGGACACCGACAACTGGGGCGTGGGCGGCGAAACCATCACCGCGCGGCGCAAGCGCGGGGCCTAGCGCAAGGCCGCAGGGGGCGTCGCGGTCAGGGCTGCCGGTGTCGCCGCCATGCGCGGCGGGCGGTGCGCCAGGGCCACCGGCGGCTCGCCCCGCAATGTTCCCGGAGGTGTGGCGGATGAACATCCGCGGGATGGCCCCGCCTTTCCCGCTGCCCCTCTCCCCGCAACCTCCGCCGCACCCACCGTGCTTCGCGCGCGCTGGCGCATCGTTCCCCCATCTGCTACAGGCTGGGCATGCACACGGACACGCGCCCCCGTCTGGTGGTGCTGGGGCTGGACGGCCTGCCGTTCTCGCTGGCCCGCCACCTTTGCGCCCAGGGCCGCACCCCCAATCTTGCCCGCATCGCCGCATCCCCCCACGCGTCGGCCCTGGCTGCCGAGCTTCCCGACCTTTCGCCGGTCAACTGGACCTCGTTCTACACGGCGTCCGGCCCGGAAACGCACGGGGTGTACGGCTTCACGCGGTTCAACGTGACCACGCGGCAGCTGTCGCTGGCCGATTTCTCGCAAGTGGCCGCGCCCACCATTTTCGACCGTCTGGGCGAGCGCGGGCTGACCAGCAGGGTCATCAATCTGCCCAACACCTACCCGGCGCGGCCCATTCCGGGCATGCTGGTGTCCGGGTTCGTGGCGCACGACCTTGCGCGGGCGGTGTATCCGCCGTTCCTGCTGGGGCCGCTGACCGGGGCGGGCTACAAGCTGGAGGCCGACACGGCGCGTGGCGGCTCGGCCCCGGCCCATCTGTTGGCAGAACTGCGTGTTACCCTGGCCTCGCGCCGCGCTGCGCTGCGCCTGCTGTGGCCCGACCTTGCGTGGAACCTGTTCGTGCTGGTGCTGACGGAAACCGACCGGCTGTTCCACTTCTTGTGGGACGCGGTGACGGACGAAGGGCACCCGCAGCACCCGGCCTGCATGGAATTTCTGGCGGAATGGGACGCGCTGCTGGGCGAGGTGCTGGACCTCGCCAAGGCCCTTTCCGCGCGCGACGGCCGCCCGGTGCGCCTGCTGGCGCTGGCCGACCACGGCTTCGGCCCGGTGCGGGCAGAGGTGGACCTGAACGCCTGGCTGCGCAGGCAGGGCCTGTTGCGTCAGGTCACGCCCGGCGGGGTGGAGCAGTGCCACGAGCTGGACGCCACCACCCTGCACCCGGACAGCGCGGCCTTTGCGCTGGACCCGGGACGCATCTACCTGCGCACCCGCCGTCGCTTTCCGGACGGCACGCTGGACGAGGCGGCAGGGCGGCATCTGGCCGAGCGGCTGCGGCGCGAACTGATGGAACTGACCTTTGAGGGTGCCCCGGTGTTCCGCGCCGTGCTCACGGCGGATGAGGCCTACGGGCCGGAGGTGCCGGGGCAGGGGGCGCTGGGACAGCCTGGCCCGGTTCCGACTGGCCCGGTTCTGACTGGTTCGGGCCAGATCGGTTCGGAGTTGGGTGTTGCCGGGGCAACCGTTGCCGGACCGACCATTTCCGGGGCAGGCAAACGGCTGCTGCCCGGCACGGGCCAATCTGGCCCGGCTTCCGGCCCGGTTCCCGAACCAGCCGCACCCCCTGTTCCGGAAGACGGCCCGCCCCTGCGCTGGGCCGCGCCGGACCTGGTCTGCGTGCCCGCCTATGGCTTCGACCTGAAGGCCAAGTGGAACCGCAGCCAGGTCTTCGGCCTGCCGGAACAGTACGGGCGCACCGGCACCCATACCCCGGACGACGCCTTCTGGTACGATTCGCAGCCGGACGGTGTCGCACCCGTCTCGGTGCGTGACGCGGGCGCGCTGGTGCTGCGCCACTTTGGTCTGGATGCTCCGGAGCGTACCGTGGCGTATCCGGCGGTGCTCACCGGGCAGCCGGACTGGCGCGGCGCTAAGGTGGCCGCACTGGGGCATGGCGGTATGGCTTCCGGAACTGCGCCCGGCCCGCCAAGCGCGTCTGGCCCGTCTGGCGAGTCTGGCGAGTCTGGTAAATCTGGCAAGTCAGGTCCGTCCGGACCGACGCACACCGACGTTTCGCCTGCGGCACTTTCCGATAGCCCGGCCATCCGTACGCGCTGATACCCGCCACTACAGACTTTTTACCGCAAACCTACCGAAAAGCATCCGGCAGCCATATGATAGATTGTCAAAACGAGCTGAATCCCGCCCAGTATCAGGCCGCCACAACCCTGGAAGGCCCGGTGCTGGTCATTGCCGGTGCGGGCAGCGGCAAGACGCGCACCATCGTCTACCGGCTGGCCAATCTGGTGGAGCAGGGCGTGCCCGCGTCGGCCATCCTGCTGCTTACCTTCACCCGCAAATCCGCGCGAGAAATGCTGCACCGGGCCGGGCGACTGCTGGAACACAGTGCCACCGCAGCCGTGCATGGCGGGGTGCACGGGGTCACCGGGGTGCAGGGCGGCACCTTTCACGCCTTTGCCTATTCGGTGCTGCGCCAGTTCCGCCCCTCCGGTTACGAGGCGGGCGACCTTACCGTCATGGACGGCGCGGACATCGTGGATGCGGTGCGCCACTGCAAGGACAACCTGGGCATCGGCAAGGGCGACCGGTCCTTCCCGCGCACCCAGAACATCGTGGGGCTCATCAGCAAGTCCCGCAACAAGGAACTGGACATCGACGAGGTGATCCGGCGCGAGGCGTTCCACCTGCTGGTGCACTCCGAAGGCATTGGCCGCATCGCCGCCGCCTACCACGCCTATCGCCGCGACCACGGCCTGCTGGATTACGACGACCTGCTGTTCGAACTGGAACGGCTGCTGCGCGAACGGGCCGACGTGCTGGAGTGGTGCCGCGCCAAGTTCCGCTACATCATGGTGGACGAATATCAGGACACCAACCTGGTGCAGGCCCGGCTGGTGCATCTGCTGGCGGGCGAGGGCGGCAACATCATGGCCGTGGGCGACGACGCCCAGTCCATCTACGCCTTTCGTGGGGCGGACGTGCGCAACATCCTGGATTTCCCCAAGCTGTTCCCCGCCGCGCAGATCATCAAGCTGGAAGAGAACTACCGCTCGGTGCAGCCGGTGCTGGACCTGACCAACGCCATTCTGGCGGAGGCCCCGCAAGCCTACCGCAAGAAGCTGTTCGCCGCGCGTGAAGGGGGCGACAGGCCGCAAGTGGTGCGCCCGCTCAGCGACCTGACGCAGGCCTCGCTGGTGGTGTCGCGCATCGTGGAATTTCTGCGCAGCTACCCGCCGCACGACATCGCCGTGCTGTTTCGGGCGGGGTACCAGTCGTACCACGTGGAAGTGCAGTTGAACAAACTGGGCGTGAAGTTTCGCAAGTACGGCGGGCTGCGCTATTCGGAGGCAGCCCACGTCAAGGACGTGCTGTCCTACGCGCGGTTGGTGCTGAACCCGCTGGACCTGCCCGCGTTCCAGCGCATTGCCGCCATGTCCAAGGGGGTGGGGCCAAAGACCACCCTGAAGCTGTACGAGGTGGCCCGTCAGGGTAACCCGGAGGCCACCAGCCGCGCCTGCCTGCGCTACCCGGAACTGCGCGCCGACCTGACCCTGCTGGACGGCCTGCGCAAGCGCCCGCACACGCCCACCTCGCTGCTTGAGGAAGTGATGGAGCACTACAAGCCGCGCATGGAAGCCGCCTTTCCCGACGACTGGCCGCGCAGGCAGCAAGGGCTGGAGCAACTGCTCCAGATTGCCGCATCCTACCGCGATCTTGACCTGTTCATCTCCGATTTGTCTCTGGAGGACCCCGGCGAGGAAGAGGAAAACCGCGACAGCGTGGTGCTGTCCACCATCCACTCGGCCAAGGGGTTGGAGTGGGGCGCGGTGCTGCTGATCGACCTGGTGGAAGAGCGCTTCCCCTCGCGCCACGCCATTGCCCGCGCCGAAGACTTCGAGGAAGAGCGGCGGCTGATGTACGTGGCCTGCACCCGCGCCCGCGACCACCTGTGCCTGTTCGTGCCCGCCAGCCTGTACAGCCGGGGCGACGGCGGCAACCAGCCCGCCGTGCCCAGCCCGTTCGTGCGCGAACTGCCCGCCCATCTGTTCGACGAGATGCACGAAAGCTATTCCGGCGGGCTGATGCGCCGTGATGTGCAAAACGGACAAAGAGGCGCGGGCTTCGGCGGCGGCAGGGGCGGAGCCGGTGGGGTAGGTGGCGGCGGCTTTGCGCAGGGGGGGCGCTTCGACGGCGCGCCCGGCATTCCCCGACCGCCCATGTTCGCGGAAGGGGCCACGCCGGGCCGGGCAGGGGGGGCAGGACGACCGTTGCCCGGCGTAACGCACCCCGGCGGCGGGCAGGCAGGGGCGCAGGTTGGCGGGCAACTCAGCCCGCAATCCGGGCCTGACACTGCCGCGCCGTCACTGCTGGCTGGCGGCACGGCTCCGGCGGGCCAGTGCGGCTACTGCACCCACCGTATCTTCGGGCGTGGCAAGATCGTGCAGCACCTGCCGCCCGACAAGTACCGCGTGAACTTTCCCGGTTTCGGCCTCAAGGTGATCATGGCCGAATACCTGACGCTGGAATCTGACTGAAGCTGGAATCTGATTGACGCTGGAATCTGACTGACCAGGAGCCTTCGCATGACCCGGCTTGCCTCCGAGGACGATTTTCTCGCCGCCATCGACCGCCATTTCACCAATGCCCACCCCCACCTGTGCGTGGGGCGCGGCGACGACTGCGCCGTCATCGCCTGCCCGCCGCGCATGGCCGTGAGCACCGACCTGTTCAACGAGCACAGCCACTTCCGCACCAGCTACTTCACACCCGGCGACATCGGCCACAAGGCCCTGGCCGTGAATATCAGCGATCTGGCCGCCTGCGGCGCGCGCCCGCTGGGCTTCAGCCTGGCGCTCGCCGCGCCCGCCGATCTTTCACGCGAGTTCTGCGACGGAATGCTGTCCGCCATGGCGGCACTGGCCCGCGAGCATGACATGGCCCTGTCCGGCGGCGACCTGACCCGTGGCGATGCCCTGTCCCTGTGCATCACCGTGTGGGGCGGCCCCGCACCGCGCCCGGCCCATGCAGCGATCATGGAAGCTGGTGGAGGGAATGGTGTCCCGGACGGTAAGGAGGACGGCGGCGAAGGTGTCGGCATCCTGCTGCATCCCGCCGCCGGAGACACGCCGCCCTTCCTGCGCCGGGGCGGTTGCCGGCCGGGTGACCACCTGTTTCTTGTGGGGCGCGTGGGTTTGGCCCGCGTGGGCCTGCTGGCGCTGGAAAGCATGGGGCCAGAGGCCGCCCGCCTGTACCCGGAGGCCTGCCGCGCCCATTTGCGCCCGCGCCCGCAAGTGGCGGCGGGGCTGGCGCTGGCGGGCATCTGTGGTGCCGGTGACGCGCGCATCGCGCTCATGGACGTGTCCGACGGCCTTGCGCGCGACCTGCCCCGACTCATCGGCGCGGACCGGGGCAGCGGCCTTGGCGCGGAACTGGTCATGGACGCCGAAGCCCTGCCCGACGAGGTGCGCGCCTACGCCCTGGCCAACGACCTGGACCCCGTGGATATCGCCATTACGGGCGGCGAGGACTACGCCCTGCTGGGCTGCTGCCGCCCCGCCATGTTCGACGCGGTGCGCGCCGCCGTGCCGGGCCTGACCCCGCTCGGGCAGGTCACCGCCGATGGCGTGGTGCTGATCAATGGTGACTTGCCCGCGTCCGCCGGGTTCGACCATTTTTCGGGGTAAGAGGCGAGGCTAGTTTTTGGGACGCCTCCGGCGGCCAAGGACGGCAGCCGTTATGCGAGGTTTCGAGCATTGCCCTAGCCGTTGGTGAGCGAAGCGAACCTTACGGACAGGGACCGCAGCGCGCGGATGGCGATCGCAAAGCGGCTGTGCCCCTTGGAATCCCATTGGGGTTGTGTTGCCGGAGTGTTTATACATTTTATGGTGTTACTGTCGCAACAGACGGGCAATCAAGGAGCGGAGCATATGGACACCACCCTGCGGCCCATCGGCGTCATCGTGTCGCCGCTCACCGAACTTTCGCAGTGCCCCAAGCAGGGCGACGAGGGCGCGCCCGAGGCGTGGGTGGAGATTGCCGCGCCCTACGTGCCCGGCCTGGACACCCTGACGCCGGGCCTGTCGCTGACCCTGCTCACCTGGCTGCATCGCGCCGACCGCGACGTGTTGTCCGTGCACCCGCGCGGCGATACGCGCCGCCCAAGGCGCGGCGTGTTCAACACCCGCTCGCCCGCCCGGCCCAACCCGGTGGGCCTGCACGAGGTGCGCTTGCTGGAACTGGCCCCCGGCGCGGACGGTGGCGTGCGTCTGCGCGTGGCCCCGCTGGAAGCGCTGGACGGCACGCCGGTCATCGACATCAAGACTTCGTACCGCCAGCGCCAGCCGGAACCGGTGCCCGAAGGTGGCACAGGCTCCGATGGTAATACAGATCGTGCGACAAAAACGGAAGCAAATGGTAATTCAAATCGCAGTCCTTCCGTACACGTCATCTCCGGTTCCGCCCCGTCGCCATGGGGCGAAGGCATCCCCGACGGCTACGCCGACGAGTTGCGGCGCATCTGCCTGCGCGGCTGGCAGCGCGGCCTGTATTCCGGGTTCAACGGCAACGCCAGCCTGCGCATCGGCACGGCCTGTCTGCTGACCTGCTCCGGCGCTGCCAAGGGTGATCTGGGCCCCGGCGACCTCGCGCTGGTGGACATCGCCAGCGGGGCGGTGCTGGCCGGGGGCAAGCCCTCGTCCGAGGGGGCCATGCATCTGGCCATCTACCGCGCCCGGCCCGACGCCATGGCCGTGGTGCATACCCATCCGCCCCGGCTGCTGGCGCTGGGTTCGCTGGTCGGGCCGGACGACATGCTGCGCCTGCCCATTTACGAATCGGAACTGCTGCGCGGGCAGTTGGGCTTCGCGCCCGCCCATGCCCCCGGCACCCAGGAACTGGCCGACGCCATGGCGGCTGCCGCCGTCACCCGCGACGCGGTGTGGATGGAACGCCATGGCCTGTGCTGCACGGGCCCTTCCGCCGCCCGCGCCCTGGCCCTGGCCGAGGAACTGGAGCATCTGGCCGGGGTGCAACTGACCGTGCTGTCCGCTCACGGCACGGTGCGGGGCTGATCGAAAAGCCCCGGCCCGTGCGGTAAGTGCACGAACCGGGGCAATGATGGCATGTACATGTTTCGGTGCCGCGGGCTTGGGGCGAGCTGTCTGCGGTTACGCCAATTCGCGCCGGAGCCGTTCGATCTTTTCCGGGGTGACGTCGGCCCGGCTGTGCCATGTCCGGGTGTTCCACCCGCAGAGGATGTCCAGCAGGCTGCCGAAGTCGAAATAAAAGAAGCGCGTCAGGCCACGGTGCAGCAGGCGCTTGATGAGCACCCGCCCTGCGCAGCCCGTGGCCACCACGACCACGCCGTAGTTTTCCCGCGAGGCCAGGTGCCGGGCGGCTTCCTGCTCGATCCGGTCCATGGCGCGGTACGAATCCTTCATCGGCGTGCGGACGTGGGGCGCGTTGCCGAACAGCAGGCTCCGGTCCGCTTCCGGCACGTCTTCGGCCCCGACAAACAGGGCGGCGTTTCGTTTCAGCAGCTTCAGAAATTCCAGCGTGTATTCGAAATCCGCGGAAAACTGATAGTGCAGAGCCACCGCGCTGTAGATGGGGTGGCCCGTGAAACATTCCAGCGTCCTGCGCAGGAATCGTTCAGCCGCTGCGTCACGCATCAGGAAGACGCCCGGCGACATTCCTTCCTCATGGCCGAATCTTGCCGAATGTATGGGAAGCGCCTTCAGCACGCCCGGCATGTTGCACCGGAAGGCCTCGCGCATTTCCCGGGTGAAGTCGGGGGTGGAGGTTTGCAGTGCATCGTCCGTTCCGTGTGCCAGATAGACGTCTCCATCACCGAAGCGCAGGTATGCGCCACCCTTTTGCGACGCCATGAAGGCAGCACATCGCGCCAGTGTCTCACGCGTCGTGCGGATGCGGACATTGTCCAGAGGAGTGGCATTGCGCCAGTGCCACGGAATGTGTCGTTTCAATCTCTCGAATTGTGTATGCAGAAGCAATCCCATTATGTATTCTCGGAAAGAACGCGAGTGTGTGAATATGTATTATTGTCCAAAAAATATACTGAATTCCAATGCAATTACATGGCTGAAGCAGAAAAACATCTTATAATACCAAGGCATCATGTATCAGGTTGATAATGTGTGCCGTGATTTTTAAGAAAGAGGTTCAAACAAGGCAGAGCAATATGTGCGAAATGTGCCACCGCATGAACAATGTGAAGTTGTATGGCTCCGCTAACATCAATTAACAGATGTTGACAAGAGGAATTTTGAAGAACGGAATGTCGTCGCGTCCGGCATCAGACCCGTGACGGTCAGGCAAAGGACACGGAGTCGCCACGCGTTCCATGTTGTGCCGGGCCGAAGACTGGCGCGTGCTCCGGGGGTACACCCGTGGTGTCACCCCCGCCTTGCGTCCGTCACACGGAACGGCTAGATTCGCCACCTTGCGGCCATGCACCGGGCTTGCGCGGCACACGCCAGCGCCTGTCAGCGCCCGTCTGGGCCAGTTCGGGCCAGTTCGGGCCAGTTTGCCCCAGACCGTCCCTGTATGAGCCGCGCACCTGCAACCTTTTTGGGGCCTTGCCCCGCAACCCCCTGGGGGACTTCCCCGCGCGAGGACATCGCACATGGCTCAGGCTTCCGACGCCGCACAAGGCTTCCGTCCCGATTTTGCGAAAATGAACGGTCTCGTGCCCGCCATCGCCCAGTGCGCCGCCACCGGCGAAGTGCTGATGATGGCCTGGATGAACGAAGAAGCATGGGACGCCACCCTCGCCACCGGCGAGGCGCATTACTTCAGCCGCAGCCGTGGCCGGTTGTGGCACAAGGGCGGCACGTCGGGCCATACCCAGCATATCAAGGCCGTGCGCCTGGACTGCGACAGCGACACCGTGTTGCTGCTCGTGGATCAGAAGGGCGGCGCGGCCTGCCATGAAGGGTACCGCAGCTGTTTCTACCGAGAGCTGAAGGACGGCGCACCCGTCATCTGCTCGCCCCGCGTGTTCGACCCCAAGGAGGTCTACAAATAATGTCCGGCAACAACATGCTGAAGATCGGCATTCCCAAGGGCTCGCTCGAAGAAGCCACCGTGAACCTGTTCGCCCGCTCCGGGTGGAAGATCCGCAAGCATCACCGCAACTATTTTCCGGAAATCAACGACCCGGAACTGACCGCGCGCCTCTGCCGGGTGCAGGAAATTCCCCGCTACCTCGAAGACGGCGTGCTCGACGTGGGCTTGACCGGCAAGGACTGGCTGCTGGAAACCGGGGCCGACGTGGTCACCGTGTCCGACCTGGTCTATTCCAAGGTCAGCAACCGTCCGGCCCGCTGGGTGCTGGCCGTGGCCGGTGATTCGCCCTACGTCCGGCCAGAGGATCTTGCCGGGTGCACCATCGCCACCGAATTGCTGGGCGTTACCCGCCGCTACTTCGAGGACGCGGGCATCCCCGTCAAGGTGCAGTATTCCTGGGGCGCCACCGAGGCCAAGGTTGTGGAAGGGCTGGCTGACGCCATCGTCGAGGTCACCGAAACCGGCACCACCATCAAGGCCCACGGCCTGCGCATCATCGCCGAAGTGCTGCTGACCAACACCGTGCTCATCGCGGGCAAGGCCGCCTGGGCCGACCCGTGGAAGCGCGCCAAGATCGAGCAGATCGACCTGCTGCTGCAAGGCGCGCTGCGCGCCGATTCGCTGGTGGGCCTGAAGATGAACGTGCCCGCCCACAACCTGGACGCGGTGCTCGATCAACTGCCCAGCCTCAACTCGCCCACCGTGGCCGGGCTGCGCGACAGCACCTGGTTCGCCGTGGAAATCGTGGTGGAAAACGACCTGGTGCGCGACCTCATCCCCCGCCTGCGCTCCGCCGGGGCCGAAGGCATCATCGAGTATTCGCTGAACAAGGTCATTTAAGGCCGGGTAGATTGGGTTAAGAATGAACCGGGGAGGGGACCCTTTGCGGCAGCCGTTAGGTGAGCGCTTGCGCGAACCTTACGGATGGCGACCGCAGAGCGAAAAGGGTCTCCCTCCCCGGCCCCCGCTTTGCTGTCCTCATCCGTAATGCTCGAAGACTCGCATAACGGCTGAGGCTCCCCCCTAAAAACTGCCACTGCGGCGGTCAGTCTGGATATAAAAGGCAGGGGCCTCGCAGTGGCTCTGGACATTTGCCCCTGTGTGAAAGGGGCCGTCCGCCGGAGGCCGTCCCATGCCCGCACATCCGTTCCTGCCCCGCGAACTCTACGGCATCATCGGCCATCCCCTCGGCCATACCATGAGCCCCCTGCTGCACAACTGGGGCTTCGGCCTGCTGGACGTGCCCGCCGTGTACATGGCCTGGCCGCTGGAGCCGGGCCGCGTGGGCGACTTCATCACCGCCGTGCGCACCCTGCCCATACGCGGGGCCAGCGTCACCATTCCCCACAAGCAGGCCGTGCTGCCCCTGCTGGATGGCGTCAGCGACCGTGCCCGTGCCGTGGGCGCGGTGAACACCCTGTACTGGCGCGACGGCCAGTTGCTGGGCGAAAATACCGACGTTACCGGATTCCTGGCCCCGCTGCGCCAGCGCGCAGCCACAGGGTGGCGGTGCGAAAGGGCACTGGTGCTGGGTAACGGCGGCGCTGCCCGCGCCGTGCTGGCCGGTCTGCGCGAGCTTGGCCCCGCCGGTGACGGCGTGGTGGCCGCGGTGGCCGTTACCGGGCGCAACGCGGAAAAGGCCGCCCCGCTGGCCGCCGAATTCGGCGCGGCGGTCGTGGACTGGGATGCCCGCGCCGACTGGGGCGCGGACCTTGTGGTCAACACTACCCCCATGGGCATGTCCGGCGAGCGGCAGGGCGACAGCGCCTTTCCGGGAGAGGGCTTTGTAGCGCAGGGCGTTGCAGCGGCAGGGGCGGGAGAAGGACGGCCCGGCCTGGCCTATGACCTTGTCTACAACCCGCTGCGCACCCGCTTTCTGTCCGAAGCCGCCGACGCGGGTTGGGATACGCAGGACGGTCTGGCCATGTTCGTGGAACAGGGCCGGGAGCAGTTCCGCCTGTGGACCGGACTGGAACTGCCCGGCGAAGGCGCGCGCACATTGGTTTCCGTGGCCCTGGGGCTGGGAGACGTGGCCGTGGGCCGCGTCTGCGGTCAGTGCGAGTTGCCCGGTCTGGGCAAGGAGTAGCCCATGACCACCGCAGGGGTGACGAGGTACACCGCGCTGCGGTCCGTCGCGGGACGGATGTCCCTGTCCGGGGCCATCGCTTCGTCGTGTTCCTTGCCGCTCTCTGCGGCGTTGCCCTGCCACGATCGCGGAGACTGTCGCACGCGGTGTCTGCCCGTTCTGTTACTCACGCTGCTGTTTCTGCTATGCGCACCAACAGCTTATGCGGGTGCGCCATCCCTTGCCGATCTGCCCCTGCCGGAACTGAAGGCCCGCCTCACGACCCGCTACGGCGGGCAGCAGCCTGGTCAGTGGGGACCTGCCCTGCCCGGCACGCTCACCCGTTTGCCCGTGTCCGTCGAATCCCCTGCGTCCAAGAAAGGCCCGGTCACCGTGGCCCTGACCTTTGACGCCTGCGGCGGCGGGTACGATGCCTCGATCATCGCGCTGCTGCGTGAACTGGGCGTGTCCGCCACCCTGTTTCTGGCCGGGCCATGGCTTGCCGCCCACCCCGCCGAAGCAGCCGACCTTGCCGCCGATCCGCTGTTCGAGATCGCCAACCACGGAGCGCGCCACCGCCCCGCCTCGGTGACCGGGCGGGCCGCCTACGGTATCCGGGGCACCCGCTCCGTGGCCGAATTCGTGGACGAGGTGGAATCCAACGCCCGGCGGCTGGCCGCCCTCACCGGCGTGCGCCCGCGCTTCTACCGGGCCGCCACCCTGTTCTGCGACGAGGTGGCCGTGCGCATTGCGGCGGATCTTGGCCAGACCGTCACCGGCTGCACCGTGGCGGTGGATGCCGGGGCCACGCTGCCCGCACCTGCCGTTACCCGCAACCTGCTGGCCGCCCGCAACGGCGACATCCTGCTGTTGCACATGAACAAGCCGGGTGCGGGCAGCGGCGCGGGGCTGCGGGCAGCCCTGCCGGAACTGCTGCGGCGCGGGGTGTGCTTCGTGCGCCTGTCCGATGCGGTGGACGCTGCCGTAGAGGCAGTTACGGCACCGTGAGCGGGTAGAGCAGCGTCGATTCCGCAATCGCGCGGTTTCATGTGAGGCAGGGTGCCCTGAGGGTGTTTTTTTGCTTGTCACCCCGCCCCACGCATGGCACACAAGGCCCGAACGACCACCTTCCAGCCCGCGCCCGCCTAGGGCGCGCGGCCAGTCTCCGACCCCGGCGCGCGACGTCATTCACCGACGCCGTTTCATGACGCCACTTCATGCCCACCATGAGGGAAGACGAACGCATGATACGCTGCTCGCAGGTCATCCTTTCATCCCGGCCGGTGCACCGGGTGCGCAATCTGGGGCTTCGCCGCTCCGGAAACGCCCGAACGCCCGTGGCCGGCGATGCCGGCCCTGCGGCTTCTGCGCTCCGGTAACCGGCGCGCCCAGCATCCCGTAGCGTAGCGATTCCGCCCCCTCACCCTCACCGAAGCTTGCCGTGCCGGTATCCGGTGCGATGCGCCCCGGCGCACCAGCACTGCCCGTGCCGTTTTTCCCGTGCAGACCCCGTGGCGGTATGCAGCGGGGGCGGCGGATGCATGCGGCATCACGCATTCACAGACAGTGCAACGTATACCGCGATACGGCCGTGGCTCACGGACCAGGCGCAACCCTGCATGCAGGCAGTCCCAAGCGTTGCCGCCATGCAGTGTACCCGGCCTCGCAGTATTCCGATGTGCCGGCCCGCAAGGACCACCGGGCGCATGCCCGACAGAGAGCATACCAAGAGGCGACGATGGCAGAACAGGATCACATCATCGAGTTGCGCGGCGTCACCAAGACGTTCGAAGACACCGTGGCGCTCGATTCCATAGACCTCACCATCCGCAACGGCGAGTTCCTGACCCTGCTGGGGCCGTCGGGCTGCGGCAAGACCACCATCCTGCGCCTGCTTTCGGGCTTCGAGCAGCCCACGGCGGGCGAGGTGCGCATCAACGGCCAGGTGGTCAATCGCGTGCCCCCGGAACAGCGCCAGGTGAACACCGTGTTCCAGAATTACGCCCTGTTCCCGCACATGACCGTGCGCGACAACGTGGCCTTCGGGCTGAAGATGCAGGGCGTTGCGGCGGACGAAACGGCCCGCCGCGTGCTGGACGCCCTGCGCATGGTGCACCTGGAAAACTTCGCCGACCGCAAGCCGCGCCAGCTTTCCGGCGGGCAGCAGCAGCGCGTGGCCATTGCCCGCGCGGTCATCAACAACCCGCTGGTGCTCCTGCTGGACGAACCCTTCAGCGCGCTGGACTTCAAGCTGCGCAAGCAGATGCAACTGGAAATCAAGCACCTGCAACGGCAGCTGGGCATCACCTTCGTGTTCGTCACCCACGATCAGGAAGAAGCCTTCGCCATGTCCGACCGGGTGGTGGTGATGAACGAGGGCCGCATAGAGCAGATCGGCGCGCCCAAGGAAATCTACGAGGAACCCGCCAACATGTACGTGGCGCGCTTCGTGGGCGACATCAACGCGCTGCCGGGCCGCATCGACGCCGTACGCCTGGACTGGTCCGCCGCGCCGGGTACGCCGCTGGCCCCGCCCGCGCCGGGCACGCCGGAGCACGCCGCCCTGCCGCCGGACCTGAAGCCCGGCGAACACCTGTACGATGCCACCGTGGGCGGCACCGTGTTTCCGGTGCGTTCGCCCCGCAGGCTGGCCCCCGGCGATGGGGTGCAGGTGCTGCTGCGACCGGAGGATTTGCGCATCGACCGCATTGCGGATGCGGAAACCCCGGACTGGCCGCACCTGTGGGGCCGCATCGAGGAATCGGTATACAAGGGCGCCACGGTGGACCTGGTCATCACCCTGGACGACGGCCAGCGCCTGATGGCGGCGGAGTTCTTCAACGAGGACGACGAGGACATCAACTACAACCCCGGCGAGCGCGTTGCCGTGAGCTGGGTGGACGGATGGGAGGTACTGCTGCCCGATGACGCAGCGTAGACCCTTCCGCACCGCCAGCATCGCCGTGGTCTGGTTGTGGCTGGGGCTGTTCGCCCTGTTGCCCAACCTCGGCCTGTTGCTGGTCACCTTTCTGGAGCGGGGCGAGTCGGACTTCGTGTCCCTGGTGTTCACGTGGGACAACTACGCCCGCCTCGCCGACCCGGTGTTCATCAGGATACTGGGCGAATCGCTGTGGCTGGCCGCCGCCAGCACCCTGGTGTGCCTGCTGATCGGCTACCCGTTCGCCTATGCCGTGGCCACGGCCCGGCGCGCGTTGCGCCCCTGGCTGCTGTTGCTGGTGGTCATCCCGTTCTGGACCAACTCGCTCATCCGCACCTACGCGCTGATCATCATCCTGAAGTCGCAGGGCCTCGCCTCCGACGTGCTGCTGGCCCTGGGGCTGGTCAACGAGCCGGTGTCGTTCATGTACAGCGAGTTCGCCGTGTTCACGGGGCTTACCTATACCTTGCTGCCGTTCATGATCCTGCCGCTGTACGCGTCCATAGAAAAGCTGGACAAGCGGCTGCTGGACGCGGCCAAGGACCTGGGTGCCAGCAGCCTGCGCGCCTTCTGGCACGTCACCCTGCCGCTGACCCTGCCGGGCATCGTGGCCGGGTGCATGCTGGTGTTCCTGCCCTCGCTGGGGTGTTTCTACATTCCGGAAATCCTGGGCGGGGCCAAGAGCATGCTCATCGGCAACTTCATCAAGAACCAGTTCCTGGTGGCGCGCGACTGGCCGCTGGGCGCCGCCGCCAGCACCATCATGACCGCGCTGCTGGTGCTGATGATCATCGGCTACTGGCTCAGCAGCCGCCGGGTGGCCCTGCGCGAGCGCAAGGGTGCGGATACCGGGGCGGCCACCGCCGGTCGCACGCCCGATGCAACGCACGAAGACGGCGACGGCATGACGCACGGTGCGCATGGCGCGCGGGGGAGGGCGTAGGATGAAGCTGCGCACCCTTCGCACGTGGCTGGTCTGGCTGGTCTACGCCTTCCTGTACGTGCCCATCCTGGTGGTCATCGTCTATTCCTTCAACGACGCGCGCTACACCACCGAATGGAAGGGCTTCACCCTAAAGTGGTATTCCGCCCTGGCCGCCAACGGCCCGCTGGTGGACGCCGCGCTGAACTCGCTGTCCGTGGCCACCCTGGCCGCCACCATCGCCACGGTGCTGGGCACGCTGGCGGCCATCTGCATCCGGCGCTACCGTTTTCCGGGGCGCAAGGTGCTGCACGGCTGCATCTACGTGCTCACCGTGTCGCCGGACATCGTCATGGGCATCTCGCTGCTCATCTTCTTCATCGCCATGGGGGTGCAACTGGGCTTCTGGACCCTGCTGGCGGCCCACGTCACCCTGGCGCTGCCCTTTGTCACCGTGACGGTGCTGGCGCGCCTGGCCGAGTTTGACGAACAGCTCATCGAGGCCGCGCGCGACCTTGGCGCGTCGGAATGGCGGGCCTTTCGCCATGTGCTGCTGCCCCTGGCCGCGCCTGCCGTGGCGGCGGGGTGGCTGCTGTCGTTCACCCTGTCCATGGACGACGTGCTGGTGAGCTTTTTCGTCACCGGGCCCACCTTCGAGGTGCTGCCCCTGCGCGTCTATTCCATGGTCCGCCTTGGCGTGAAGCCGGACATCAACGCCCTGTCGGCGGTGATGTTCACGGTAACCATAGTGCTGGTGCTGCTGGCACAAACCCTTACCAGGACGAGGAGGAAATGATGCGCACGAAGCTGCACGCGGCCCGCGCCGCGCTGGTGATGGTGGGCCTTGCCCTGGCGGTGCTGGCGGCGACGCTGTTCGCAGGCCCCGCCATGGCGGCGGAAGAAAAGGTGCTGAACGTCTACAACTGGTCGGAATACGTGCCCCAGTCGGTGCTCGACCGGTTCACCAAGGAGACGGGCATCAAGGTGGTGTACACCACCTACGAATCCAACGAGGCCATGTACGCCAAGATCAAGCTGCTGAAGGGCGTGGGCTACGACGTGATCGTGCCGTCCACCTACTTCATCTCCATGATGCGCGACGACGGGCTGCTGACCAGGATCGACAAGTCCAGGCTGAAGAATTTCAAGAATCTTTCGCCCAAGGTGCTGAACCAGCCGTTCGACCCGGGCAATGAATACTCCGTGCCCTACATGTGGGGTTCCGCGGGCCTGATGGTGAATAAAAAGGTTGTGGACCCGGCCTCCATCACCAGTTGGAACGACCTGAACCGCCCCGAATTCGCGGGTAAGGTCATCCTGTCCGACGACCAGCGCGACTCCATGGGCGTGGCCCTGAAGGCGCTGGGCTACTCGGTGAACTCCACCAGCGAGAAGGAAATCAAGGCCGCCTACGAATGGCTGAAGAAGCTGCTGCCCGCCGTGCGCGTGTTCGACGTGACCGCCAGCAAGCAGGCCTTCATCAGCGAGGAAGTGGCCGCGGGCCTGATCTGGAACGGCGATGCCTACATTGCCGCCAGCGAGAACGAGAACCTGGTGTACGTCTACCCCAGGGAAGGCGTGCCCCTGTGGGTGGACAGCCTGGCCATTCCCGTGGGCGCCAAGCACAAGGACAACGCTCACAAGTTCATCGACTTTTTGCTGCGGCCCGACGTGGCCAAGGAATGCGTGGAGGAATACAACTACTCCACCCCCAACGTGGCCGCGCAGAAGATGCTTTCGCCCGAACTGGCCAAGAGCCGCATCACCTCGCCCACCGACGCGGACCTGAAGAACGCCGAGTTCACCAACAGCGTGGGCAATGCGCTTGAAACCTACGAAAAGTATTGGGAGATGCTGAAGACGGGCAGCTAGTCCTGTTTCACATCCGGCCATTTTCCCGGCCCCCGCCGCTTGTCCGGCAGGGGCCGGGATTTTTTTGCGTCGGGTGAGTCGGGCGGGGGGGACGGGTGCCGGGAATGTCTCCGGACATGGTCAGACCGCCCCAGGCCTTGCTGTCAGCGGGTTATGCGTTTTTCTTACCAATACGGAGGCAAACGAACCACGGCGTACGAAGAAATGGAGTGTTGCTGCGTCAATGGCGCCGTACAGAGGCCGAATGTGGTCAGGCGTGGTGTGCAGGCATCATATGTTGTCGTCTGGATGCCGTGCAGGGAATTTTGTTGTGTCTTGCATGGCATAATAATGCATTCAGGAATGCAGCAGGAAAGCGTCCTATGTCATGCGAGGCATAAATTGACACCGTGGCATGCCATAAATAGTGAGAGTAAAGGCAGGTGTTGCGTCACGCCTGTACGCAACGGGACGCCGCGCGGGCGACAGCCTTTCGCCCGCGCGCCCCGTACTGGTGTTGCAGATGTGGTGTTGTCGGCCATGCAGCCGCGTGCGTTGGCGCGTGGGCAAGGCGCATGGCGTGGTGGCGTTGCCGGTTTGCGGCGCGCGCCTGTCCTTACACAGCAACGGAGGCTGACATGGCGAAATTCATACGCATTGACATGGGTACGAGGACGACGGAGATCGGGGACTGTCCCGAAAAGTATGCCGGGCTTGCGGGGCGCGGCCTGACGTCCACGTTCATCGCCGACGAGGTGAAGCCCACCTGCCATCCCCTTGGCAAGTACAACAAGCTGGTCTTTGCGCCCGGTTTTCTCACCGGCACCAGCGCGGTCAACTCCGGTCGCATTTCCTGCGGGGCCAAAAGCCCGCTTACCGGCGGCATCAAGGAAAGCAACAGCGGCGGCAGCTTTTCGCAGAAGATGGCCCGCCTGGACATCAAGGCACTGGTGTTCGAAGGCCTGCCCGCAGACGGCACGTACGTCGTGGTCAAGGTGGACAAGGACGGCGTGACCCTTGACGACGCCCCCGCAGAAATCATGGGCGCTGGCAACTACGACGCCATCAAGGTGTTGCAGAACAAGTACGGCCCCAAGGTGGGCGTTGCGCTCATCGGTCCGGCGGGCGAGATGAAGCTGTCTGCCGCCAACATTTCCTTTGCCGATCCGGAAGGCAACATCCGCAGCGCCGGGCGCGGCGGGCTGGGCGCCGTCATGGGTTCCAAGGGCATCAAGGCCGTGGTCATCGACGATGCGGGCGCGCCCGCCGTGACCATCGCCAAGCCCGAGGAATTCAAGAGCGCGGCCAAGCGCTTTGCCAACGCCCTGACCACCCACCCCGTCACCGGCCAGGGCCTGCCCAAGTACGGCACCAACGTGCTGGTGAACATCCTGAACGAAGCGGGCGGCCTGCCCACGGAAAACTTCCGCCGGGGCCGCAACGAGTGGGCCAACAACATCGGCGGCGAAACCATGGCTGCCACCATCGAGGAACGCGGCGGCAAGACCACCCACGGCTGCCATGCCGGGTGCGTCATCCGCTGTTCGCAGCACTACATGGACAAGCAGGGCAAGTACATCACCAGCGGCTTCGAGTATGAAACCATCTGGGCGCTGGGGGCGGATGCCGCCATCGACGACCTGGACGCCATCGCCTACGCCGACCGCGAGTACGACGAAGCGGGCATAGACTCCATCGAGACCTCGGTGGCCGTGGCCGTGGCCATGGACGCGGGCGTCATCCCGTGGGGCGACGCCAAGGCCGCGCTGGATTTGATCAAGGAAATTCGCCAGGGCACCCCGCTTGGCCGCATCCTGGGTTGCGGCGCGGCTGCCGTGGGCCAGATGTACGGGCTTACCCGCGTGCCGGTGGTGAAGAACCAGGCCATCCCCGCCTACGACCCGCGCGCGGTGAAGGGCGTGGGCCTGACCTACGCCACCACCCCCATGGGCGCCGACCACACCGCCGGGTACGCCGTGGCCACCAACATCCTGCGCGTGGGCGGCTTTGTCGATCCGCTGGGCAAGGAAGGGCAGGTGGAGCTTTCGCGCAACCTGCAAATCGCCACCGCCGCCGTGGATTCCACCGGCATGTGCCTGTTCATCGCCTTCGCCATCCTGGACATTCCCGACGGGTTCAACGCGCTGGTCGACATGATCAATGCGCGCTACGATCTGGCCCTGACCGGCGACGACGTGACGGCCCTTGGCAAGACCATCCTGAAGGCCGAACTGGACTTCAACCGCCGCGCCGGGTTCACCAGCGCGCACGACCGGCTGCCCGAGTTCTTCGAGGAACCGTGCCCCCCGCACAACACCGTGTGGGACTTCACGGACGAGGAAATCGACAGCGTGCTGGCCTTCTAGCAACATGCAGCCGCGTGGTCGCCTCTTGGGGGGGCGGCCACGCGGCATGACGTGAAAGCGGACCAACCATGCATATCACCGTGAAATGCTACGCCACGCTGCAACGCTTTCAGCCAACGGGCGGAGAGGACTTTGTCCTGCGCGAGGGCGGAACCGTGCATGACGTGGTGCTGGCTCTGGGCATCGCGCCGGAAGACGTGGCGGTGATCTTCGTCAACGGCCTGCATGCCCCCATGGGCAAGGCGCTGGCCGACGGTGACCGGCTGGGCCTGTTCCCGGCCGTGGGGGGCGGATAGCTGCGGAGCGGAGGAACCATGCCGGACAATGCGAACGGTCGCGGGGCGATCGGACAGAAATACGCGGGAGACGGGAAGGACGGAGAGAACGGGGAAGACGCAGCGCAGGACACCATAGAACTGCGGGCATTCATGGGGCTTGCGGAGCTGTTCCGCCAGCGTGGATGGTCCGTGCCGCTGCCGGTGCGCGTGCATCCGGGCACCACGGGGCCGGAACTGCTGCGCCAGCTCGACATCGCCCCGGAACAGGTGGAGGTGGTCTTCGTCAACGGCAAGGCGGTCAGCCCGGATCTGGCCGTGATGTCCGGCGGAGACAGGGTGGCCCTTGCGCCGCCCGGCGTTCCGGGGCCGTACCGGGTGCTGCTGGGCTTTCGCAAGATGTAGGTCGTTTCCGGTGGCGTGTCCGCCACGCAGCGGCATGCATTGGCATGCGGCATCTGCCGCCGACAGGTGCCCGGCAACGCCAAGCGACCGTCAGCCCCGCACCTTACGGTGACGGGGCTTTTTGTCTACATGTTGCATGAAGGCATGGCCGCCCCCCTGCACATGCCGGGCGCGGCGCATGCCCGTCCCAAGGCCACATCACCCCCAAGGAACTCGCCATGGATTCTGCCGACATGTTGCGCGCGGCGCTGGAACGGGCTGCCATCTCCGGTACTCTGCCAGACGGCAGCCCGGTGCGGATACTGCCGCACGGGACAGTGGAAGATGCCGCCCGCCAATCGGGTGTAGCCCTGCGCCATGTCGAAATCGCGGCGTTGGAACTGGGGCTGATTCCGGAGCGCTACCTGCGCAACTTCGCCACGCTGGACTGCGCGGGCCAGGCCCGGCTGCTGCGCGGCCGCGTGGCTCTGGTGGGGCTGGGCGGCCTTGGCGGGCACATTCTGGAGGGGCTGGCCCGGATGGGCGTCGGGCAGATCCGGGTGGCCGACCACGACGTGTTCGAGGCAACCAACCTGAACCGCCAGTTGCTGGCCACCCAAGCGGAATGCGGCATGCCCAAGGCAGAGGCCGCCGTGCGCCGTGTGGCGCAGGTGAATCCGGCGGTGGAACTGGACGTGTGGCGCGACCGGCTGGAAGGGCAGGACTTCGCGCGGTTTTACGCGGGGGGGGATGTGGCCATTGACGCGCTGGGCGGCGTGGCGTTTCGCCCGGCGGCAGAGGCCGGGGCCGCCGCCGCAGGTGTGCCGCTGATCGCCGCCAGCGTGGCCGGGTGGACGGCCATGGTGGCCACGGCCCTGCCCGGCGAACGCGGGCTGGCCGGAATGTTCTTTCCGCACGGGCAGTCGGCGGCAATTCCGGCAGAAGACGTGCTGGGCTGTCAGCCCCCGGCCCTGCTGGTGGCGGCGGGCCTGGTGCTGTCCGAAGCGGTGCGGCTGGTGTTGGGCCAATCCCCGCGCCTGGGCGGCCCCCATGGCCGGATGGCCGTGGTGGACCTGTCGACGATCAGTCTTGATAGGCTGTCGCTGCAAGGGTAGCCGGGCGGTCAGCAGTACCGGCGGGGTCCGGATGTACGGGGTGCACGGCCTCTCGCGCGTGCCGCGCCGGAAAGGTGCGGCGGTCAGCGCCCACCCTTGTGCTTGCGTTGGCTGACCACGCCCCACACCTTGGCCCATTCCTGCTCGTAGGTGGAGCGCGCGGCTTCTTCGGCCTGTTCGCAGGCGGCTCGGGCAGCCTGTCTGGCGCCGTTGCCTTCCGGGGCGGCGCAGCCCTGTTCGTCGCGGCAGGTGTCGGCCAGGCGCGCCATGGCCTCGTCCATTTGCCGTTCCAGCATTGCCAGATATCCGGCCTCGTCTTCCATGGTACCTCCCGGGCCGCCTTGCGACAGCCCCCATGGCGGCGTACCGGCGCGGGCCGTTACAGACAGGTCAGGACCGGTCCGCAAGGGCATGCCGGGACGCAGGTTGCGCCCGCCAGCGGAAACACACCAGAAGCATCATCTGTCGGAAGCATGTTTTACGGACCGTATCCTTCGGGACGTGTCCGGCGGGATGTGTCCGGCGGGACGTGCCCGTCGGGAAGTGTCCGGCGGCATGCGTCGGCGGAGTGCTGCCGATGGTACCCCAGCCGTACGCACGGCAGAACTCCATGCCCCTGCATACGCGCATGGGGCTGTTCCGTCCACGCGGCCATCGGTTGGTCCAAAGGTGTACATGCCGTCGCACGGGCAGGCGATGCCGCCGGATTCCAGTCGGAGCGCGGGCTGCAGGCAGGAGGAAGGCAGGGTGGCGGGGGCAGGGAAAATTTTCCTGCCCGGCGGGGGGCAGCGCAAGATTCGGATGGAAAAGCGCACGCGGCGGGCCTATGTTGCCGTCATGGACACGCCCATCCGCCATACCGCCGCCGATCCGGTGGCCGCCGTGACCGCCGTGACAGGGTCATCTGGCGTGACAGGTTCAACTGGCACGACCTGCGCCGCTGGCGCGCCAGAGGTTGCTCCCAGGTCCGACGACCCGCGCCTGGCGCTGGTCCGCGCCGCCTGCGCCACCCTGCGCGAACGTGCCGAGCCGGTGCCCCTGGCGGAAGTGGCCGGGGCGGCGGGGCTGAGCCCCGGCCACTTCCAGCGGGTGTTCACCCGGCTGGTGGGGGTTTCGCCGCGCGTCTACCAGCAGGCCTGCCGTGAACAGCGCCTGCGCGGTGCGCTGGAGCGGGGCGTGCCCGTGGCCGAGGCCATCTACGAGGCCGGGTTCGGTTCGCCGAGCCGGGTCTACGAAGATGCGCACGGCATGCTGGGCATGACCCCGGCCCGCTACCGCAAGGGTGCGCCCGGCCAGCAACTGGCCGTGGCCGCCGCGCAGACCTCGCTGGGTTGGCTGGTCATGGCCGCCACGGAGGACGGCGTGTGCGCCATCGACATCGGCGATGACCGCGAGGCGCTGCTTTCCGGCCTGCAACGCCGCTTTCCCCGTGCCGAGTTGCACACCCCGAGCGATGCGGTGCGCCAATGGCTGGGCACCGTGGTGGCCTTCGTCGAGCATGGCGGCGCGCACCCCGCGCTACCGCTGGACGTGCGCGGCACAGCCTTTCAGCATGCGGTATGGAGCGCCCTGCGCGAACTGTCCCCCGGCACGACGCTGGGCTACGCCCAGCTTGCCGCCCGCATTGGCAGGCCCACGGCCGTGCGCGCCGTGGCCGCCGCCTGTGCCCGCAACCCCGTGGCCGTGGTGGTGCCGTGCCACCGCGTGCTGGGGCGCGACGGCGCGCTTACCGGCTACCGTTGGGGGGTGGATCGAAAAGCCGAACTGCTGCGCCGCGAATCCGCCCGAATGCCCAGCGGGTGACGGCGGTGCTTCGTCCCCCGGTCATCCCGTTGCCACGCGCGCTCCGTCTTCGTCGTCCGCCCGCCGCAGGCTGACTCCAAGGCGGGTCGGGGCGGATAAGACGACACGGGATGGAAGTCGCAACACCGTCGGCCTGTCCGCCGCCTGCGCAAGGCAGGGTCCGCGCCGACGACGTGGAAGGCGCTCGCCCGTCGCCCCCTCACCGCACATTGCTCTCTGTCGCCATTTCCGGCAGCTTCGGCGCGCAGCGCGTACCGAGATGCTGCTCCCCTGTCGCGTTCGACCATTCGGTCGTTCGATTGGGGCAAAATCACGCTTTTTTATCGGGAGGAACCATGCGTCCCGTCGATCTGTTTCGCCTGTTGCTGCTGGCCGCCATCTGGGGGGCGTCGTTCCTGTTCATGCGGCTGGTGGCCCCTGCGCTGGGGCCGCTGCTGACCGCCGAGATGCGCGTGCTGCTGGCGGGCCTGGCCCTGTTCGCCTGGTTTCGCGCCACCGGTGCGGACCTGGGGCTGCGTGCCCACTGGCGCTTCTTCGTCATCGTGGGCACGGTGAACTCCGGCGTGCCCTTTGCCCTGTTCGCCTATGCCGCGTTGCACATTCCGGCGGCCTATTCCGCCGTGCTCAACGCCACCGCGCCCCTGTTCGGGGTGATCTGCGCGGCAATATGGCTGCACGAGCGCGTCACGCCCGCCCGCATCGCCGGGCTGGCGCTGGGCATTGCCGGGGTGGCCGTCATGGTGGGGGTGGGGCCGGTGCAACCGACGCCCCAGGTACTGCTGGCCGTGGGCGCCGGGCTGGCCGCGCCGCTGTGCTACGGCCTTGCCGCCACCTACATCAAGCTGCACGGCGCGGGCATCCGCCCCGGTGCGGTGGCCGCTGGCAGCCAACTGGGCGCGGCGCTGACCCTGCTGCCCCTGCTGCCCGTGCTGCCCCTGTGGCCTGCGCCCGCCATGCACAACCCTGCCCTGCTCACGCCGCTGGTGTTGGCCTGCATCGTTAGCCTGGCCCTGGTCTGCGGGGCCGTGGCCTACCTGCTGTACTTCCGGCTGGTGGAAGATACCGGCCCGGCCCGTGCGCTTACCGTCACGCTGCTCATTCCCGTGTTCGGCATGGGCTGGGGCGCGCTGTTCCTGGGTGAACGCATCACCCCGGCCATGGCCGCCGGAGCCGCGTGCATCGTGGCGGGACTCGTGCTGCTGCTGGACCTGCGCCAGTTGTTCCGGGGGCGGGTGACGGCATGAATTGAATCGGGGAGGGGACCTTTTGCGGCAGCCGTTAGGTGAGCGCTTGCGCGAACCTTACGGATGGCGACCGCAGAGCGTAAAAAGGTCTCCCTCCCCGAACCCCTCCCCCCAAAACTTTTCAGTTGGGGGGAGAGCGAGGAATCTTCCGGTAATACCTTAAATGGGGGGAAGGGGGCCTGGGCCCGCGTTGCGATCGGTATCCGTAACATGCGCGCTTCGCGCCCGCGTAACGGCTACCGTTCTGCCCCCGAAGGCATTCAAGAACTAGATATCCGCCCCGATCTTGTGCATGGCCACCATGCCGCCCTGTACGCTGACCGTGTTGGTCACGCCTTCCTTGGCCAGCATGAGCTGGGCGTCGTAGGCGCGCAGCCCGGTGTTGCACACCAGCACCACGGTGCGGTCGGTGGGCACTTCGCCCAGCCTGTCGTGAATCTGCTCCTCGGGGATGTTCTTCCAGTGGTCGGGGTACTTTTCCATGAGTGGCACGGCGTTGCCGGAAAGGCGCGTGTCGATGAAGCACACCGTGTCGTTGCTGGCGCGCTCGTTCCACAGCCGTTCGAATTCTTCGGGGTCGATGACCCTGGCGCGGCCCTCAAGGATGTTCTCGGCCACGTTGCCCGCCACGTTCAGGATGTCCATGGCCGAGGCGAACGGCGGCGAGTACACGATTTCGGCGTTGCTGATGTCCTCGATGGTGGGCTTGTCGGCCAGCATGGTGGCCACGGCGTTGATGCGCGCGGTCAGCGCGTCGCCCAGAGTGGATACGCCCTGGATGCCCAGCACCCGGCGGGTGGCCTTTTCCACCACCAGTTCCAGCGACATGATGGTCTTTTCCGGGAAGAAGTGCGCCCGGTCGAACTGCTCCACGTGCACGTTGATGGCGTCAAAGCCTTCACGCAGGGCGGTTTCGATGGTCAGGCCCGCGCCGCAGGCCGAGATTTCGAACAGCTTGACCACCCAACTGCCCACCGCACCGGGGAAGGTGGCGTCGCCGCCCGCCAGATTGGTGCCCACCACGCGGCCCTGGCGGTTGGCCATGGACCCCAGCGGAAAGAAGCCGGGCTTGCCGGTGATCAGGTTGGGGATGGTCACGCAGTCGCCGCCGGAATAGATGTCCGGGTCGCTGGTCTGCATGCGGTCGTTGACGATCAGCGCGCCGCGCGGGTCGGTTTCCAGCCCGGCCGCCTTGGCGATGGCCGTGTTGGGCGACACCCCGGCAGCCATGATCACCAGTTCCGCATCGATGGTGCGCTTGTCGGTCACCACACGGGCCACGGCGCCGTCCTCGCCTTCCAGCCGCACCACCTTCTCGCCCGTCAGCACGGTGACGCCGTTCTTCTCAAGGTCGTGGCGCACCATGCGGGTAAGGGTGGAGGACAAAAAGCCCGGCATGAGCCGGTCGGCCAGTTCCACCACGGTCACGCCGATGCCCCACATGTCGGCCAGGGCCACGGCCATTTCCAGGCCGATGAACCCGCCGCCCACGATGACGGCATGGTTCACCGTGCCCGAAGCCACGGAATTGCGGATGATTTCGGCTTCTTCCAGGTTGGTGGCGGCGGTCACGCCCGCAAGGTCCAGCCCTTCCACGGGGGGGCGGTTGGCCCGGCTGCCCAGCGCCAGCACCAGCTTGTCATAGGAAAGGGTCTGCTGTTCGCCCGTGCGCAGGTGCTCCACCAGCACGGTCTTTGCCGCGCGGTCGATGGACACGGCGCGGGTTTCCGTCAGCACGTCCACGTCCTTGTTGACGCGGAAGAATTCGGGGTCGCGCACCACGTTGTAGGGGGTGGCCTGCAGCGCGTCGATGTTGTTGACCTCTCCCGAGACAAAATAGGGAATGCCGCAGCCGCCGTAGGAAATGCGCGGCGACTGGTCGATCATGGTGACCTTGGCGTCGGGGGCGAGGCGCTTGAACCGGCAGGCGGCCTTGGGGCCAAGGGCGACTGCCCCGATGACGACGACGTGCGTGGACATGCTGAAACCTCCGTGGGCTGCGCGCGGATGACGGCGCGGGGTGCGGCGCGCGGCACGGGGGCGCGCGTCTGTTCGGGCTTGCGCGGGTGGGCCGGGGCTTGCCGAAGCATGCGGCAGCGGCGGCGACGCGGTACGGAACGGCCGGAAAAGTTCGGCTCCGCAAGGGGTTGCACTGCCCCAGGTGCGGGCCGTCGTCAAGATGACAACATGAAATACCCCACGCAAGTGGGGTTATTGCCTACTGTCTGGGTATGATTTAGGCGCTTTCGCGTCGTGTGGCAAGGTCTGCGTGTGCTTACTGCGCTGGTGGGGCGAAAAAAGTGCGCGATGCAGGCGGGCTGCTGCGTGGACAGCAAAGCCGCAAAGCGCGACGGGTTTGGCGGGCTGGCTGACTGGCTGGCTGACTGGCGGGCCGAATGGCGGAAGGAGGCGGAAAGGAGGGGAAAGGAAAGCTCCGCGCAGGGCGCGAGAACAGCGGGTGGAAAAAAGGCGAAAAGAAAGGCGTGCGCTCCGGATATCCGGGAGATTCCGCGCTTTGCGCCGGGATCTCTGCTGCACGCCTGTTAGGGATTATCTTCCGTGTCCCTATTCATTGGGGGCAACTCGCTTTGCCGTTATGGGGGTAAATCTCTGCCAGAACAGTCCTCCGATGGCGTTCCTTCGCATCTGGCCTCTGTCGCGTTCCGTGCGTCGTGCCGTGGCTCGGCTGGGCTCCGCCTGGTCTGGTTGGTCTCAGGCTGCGAGCGCTCTGTGCACTGGTTGCGGACCTCGCAACGCCCTCGGCGTTGCTGCGTACTCCGGCGGGATTCCGGCCCACTGGCTAGGCCGATGTCTTTCGCCGGTGACTAAACCCTAGCCCTGCGCGTGTCGGCTGTAAAGGGGGTGCGGCGCTGCGGCGGCATTCTTGCGACGTTGTGGTGACGCATTTTTTGATTGCGCAACATGGCGCATCCATTGATGGAGTTGGATATGCGCATGATGTCATGGTGCGGTACCGCCATGTTGCAGTTGTAATATGCAGAAAGGAAAGAACATTTTTTTCGAAAAAATAGTTTCAATGAACGCGGTATGTTGGGTGTGACGCTGCAGGTGTGCATCGTCGTATGGCATTGTGCGCCCGCACGATGCAGGGTTGCACCACATGCTGTGCGAGCTTTGGCGGTGTGTTCTGTTGCCTCTGCCACGCGTCCGTCAGGCATCCGGCTGGGCATACCGCCGCGCACCCCGTCGTGCTTCCGCTTGCGCGTTGATTGGTGCGCCGCTCGTGCGCCCGTGAGGCGGGGGGAAACGGCAGCAGCCATGTCTCCATGCCGTCAGTCCCGCTGTCCTCGGGTTGCCTTTGCCCTGTTTCCCCATGCCCGGCGGCGCGAGGCGCCCGTGCGTCAGTTCAGCCGGTCCGATTCCATTTCCGGCCAGTCGTATGGGGCGTCTGCTTCATCGGTGTTCGCTTCATCCGCGTGGCTCTCTTCGTCCGGAAGGCACTGGTCCCCGTCCTGTCCATCCCATGCGTCACCAGCATTCCCGCCGCTGCTCTTGCCCGTCCGCTTGCCGCAGGGGCGCAGATCGCGTTCCCAGTCGATGCGGGCGGCAATGGACGCCACCAGTTCGTCCAGCCCCTGCCGCGTGGCGGCGGACAGGGTGATGGCGTCGGGGTGCACGGCGCGCAGGGCTTCGCGCGTTTCCTCGTCCAGAGTGTCCCATTTGTTCAGCACCAGCAGGCGCGGCACCTCGTGCAGTTCCATGTCGGTGAGGATGGTGTCCACCGCGCCCAATTGCCGGTCCAGTTCAGGATGGCCCGCGTCGGCCACGTGGATCAGCAGGTCCGCCGCCTCCAGTTCCTCCAGCGTGGCGCGGAAGGCTTCCAGAAGTTCCTTTGGCAGGTTGCGGATGAAGCCCACGGTGTCGGCAAGAATCAGTTCGCGCTCGTGCGGAAAGCGCAGGCGGCGGGTGGTGGGGTCCAGCGTGGCGAACAGCTTGTTTTCGGCCAGCACCGCGCTGTTGGTCAGGGCGTTGAGCAGGGTGGACTTGCCCGCGTTGGTGTAGCCCACCAGCGAGGCCAGCGGCACCCGCTGCTTGGCGCGCCGGGCGCGGGCGTAGGCGCGCTGGCGGCGCAGCGATTCCAGTTCGTCCTTGATGCGTCCGATGCGGTCGCGGATGCGGCGGCGGTCGGTTTCCAGCTTGGTTTCACCGGGGCCGCGCCCGCCGATGCCGCCCATCAGGCGGTCCATGGCGCGGTTTTTCCCCACCAGGCGGGGCTGGGTGTACTTCAGCTGGGCCATTTCCACCTGCAACTTGCCCGCGCGGGTGGTGGCGTGCTGGGCAAAGATGTCCAGGATCAGCTGGGTGCGATCCAGCACCTTGCGTTCGGTGACGTCGGCCAGGTTGCGCAACTGGGCCGGAGAAAGTTCGCCGTCAAAGATGATCATGGTGGCGTTGCCCTGCAGGGCCAGCACCTCCAGTTCTGCCAGCTTGCCCTTGCCCAGGATGAACTTTGGGTTCAGCGAGGGCACGCGCTGGATCAGGGTGCCCGCGCAGCGCACCCCGGCGGTGCGGGCCAGTTCGGTCAGCTCGGCCAGATTCAGTTCCTGCAAGGGCCGGGGGGCCGTGGAGACGCTGACCAGCACTGCGGCGGGGCCTTCTTCCTCGGCGGCAAGGGCGGCGGTGTGGGCGATGTGTTCGGCATGGCTGCGGCCCTGCGGCACGGCCCCGGCGGCGGTTGCGGCAGCGCCGCGCGCACGGGCGGGGGCCACGGCGCGCGCGTCGCTGGCGGCGCGGGCCATTTCGGCTTCAAGCGCCTCCACCTGGGCCACCACGTCGGTATCCACGCGGTCCCATGGCTGGGCCGGGTGCACCCGGTAGGCCTTGCCGTCCTCTGGCTGTGGCAGCAGGTGGGCGTGCTGGAAGGTCAGCGGTTCGCCCCATTCGTTCACGGTAAGCACGCCAAAGCCGTCCAGCCGCAGGAACAGCAGGTCCATCAGGTCTTCCTGCGAAAGCAGGTCCGGCCCGAGGTGGGTGTGCAGCAGCCGCAGGCCGCGCAGGCGGCCCGTGCCGGTGCGGGCGCGGGGCAGTTCCGGAATGGTGATGGCCCCGGTGTCGCCCACCAGCACCATGGCCACGCGGCCCTGCCGGTCGATGAGCACGGCCACCTGCCGCCCCACGCTGCGGGACAGGGCGGCCAGTTCGCGGGCCTGCTCGTGCGCATAGCCCCCCACGGACGGGAAGCGGCGCTGGTACAGGCGGGTCAGGGCCTTGACGTGGCTGGGCTTGAGCCCCTGGGTGTTGCCGAGAACCTTGGCGATGGGAGTGCTCCTGCGCTGGCGGAATGAGATGTGGTGCGCCTGGGTCATATGAGGTCATATGAGGTCATCTGCGGTCGGCTGCCCGGCGCGAAGGGACAGCATACGCGGAAGGGGCGGCGCGGGGAAGCGGGACATGGGCGAGGGGGCGGCGGCGATGGTAGCCTTTTCCCAGAGGGCAGGGGGGCAGGGGGACAGGGGGACACTGGCCCGTTGCTCCATGGTCAGCTCGCCAGTTCGGGGGCGGGAACGGGCCCGCCGCATGACAAAACCGGGCGCCCTTGCGGGCGCCCGGTCGGCAGTCGAAGCGGAGGCAGTGGCCCTAACGGGCCGCAGCGGCCAGATAATCGGCGATCATCCGGTCATAGGCCGCCGTGGCGGCAAAGGTGAGCACCGACATCTCGCGCCGGAACTCCAGCCCCACGCGCATGGAATTGGCGCGCATTTCCTCCATGGCCCGCCCGTAGAACGCGGGAGAGGGCAGCACGAGGATGGAGTGGTAGTTCTTGGCCGCGGCGCGCAGCATGCACGGGCCGCCGATGTCGATTTCCTCCACGGCCTGCCTGAGGTCCAGCCCCTTGGCCGCGGCGGTGGCGAAGTCGTACAGGTTCACACAGATGAGGTCGAACGGGGCAATGCCCAGTTCGCGCAGCGTCGCCACGTGTTCCGGGTTGTCCTTGTCGGCCAGCACGCCGCCGTGGATGTGCGGGTGCAGCGTCTTTACCCGGCCCCCGAGGATTTCGGGAAAGCCGGTCACGCGGCTGACGGGGGTGACCTTCAGCCCCGCGCCTTCGAGCATGCGGCGCGTGCCGCCGGTGGAGACGAGTTCCACGCCGTTGCCCGCCAGAAAGGCCGCGAAGTCGGCCAGGCCGCTCTTGTCCGTGGCGCTCATGAGCGCCCGTTTGATGGGCAGGAACTCCATGCGTTCTCCTTGTCGCGGAATCTCGTAAACGTTCACTTGCCAGTGCCAGAAGAAGCCCGCCAGCGCAAGGGCGTGAGCGGTATGCCCCGCCGCGCGCCGTCATTGACGCGGGGGTGGGCGTGTTCCATCCCGCAATGCGCTTTGCGGTTGCGCGGCAGGCAGGGCGCCGGGCGTGCCGACGAGGGGAGGCTGTGGAGGCTGTGGAGGACGAGGGGGTGGCCCCCTGTCGCGAGGCATTCCGGGCCTGCAAGGATATGGCGCGGCGTGCGTCCACGCACGGAAGGCGGCGGAGGACGGCGGGGCCTGCGTTCAGCCGGAAATTGGCGGCCGGATGCGCCGGATGCGCCGGACGCGCCGGACGCGCCGGACGGGCCCGCGCCCCGTCAGTCTTCCCAGCCCTTGAGCTTGCGGAAGATGGTGCTGCGGTCCACGCCGAACTGTTTGGCCACCTCGGCGATGGTGCCGTAGCGGGCCAGCGCCTGGCGCAGCACGCGCCCTTCGAGTTCGTGCATGATGTCCTTGAAGCTGCGCCCCTCGATTTCCAATCCGGTTCCGGCTTCGCGGCCAACATCGGGCCTGGACGAAGCGGGCCGGGCGAAGGGCAGGTCGCGCGCCTCTATGGCGCCGAGCTGGCAGGTGACCACCAGCCCTTGCATCAGGTTTTCCAGTTCGCGCACGTTGCCCGGCCAGTGGTGCTCGCGCAGGGCGTCTTCGGCGTCGTCCGAAAGGGTGAGGCTGCGGCGGTATTTCGCGCAGTAGAATTTCAGGAACCCCTGCGCCAGGGGCACGATGTCCGCCTTGCGTTGGCGCAATGGAGGAATGCGGATGACCGCCACTTTCAGGCGGTAGTAGAGGTCGCTGCGAAAGCTGCCGTCGCGCACCTCCCTTTCAAGATCCTTGTTGGTGGCCGCCACGATGCGCACGTCCACCCGGGCGGACGTGGTGGAACCCACGCGCATCACCTCGCGGTCCTGCAGCAGGCGCAGCAGGCGCGACTGCATGGGCATGGGCAGTTCGCCGATTTCGTCGAGGAACAGGGTACCCCCGGTGGCCGCCTCGATGAGGCCCATCTTGCCGTGCCGGTTGCCGCCGGAGAAGGTGCCAGGCGTGTAGCCGAACAATTCCGTTTCGATGAGATTGGCCGGAATGCTGGCGCAGTCCGCCTTGATGAAGGGCTTGCCCGCGCGCGGGCTGACGGCGTGCAGGCGACGGGCCAGCACGTCCTTGCCCACGCCCGTGTCACCCAGCAGCAGCACGGTGGCGTCGGTCTCGGCAATGCCCGCAAGCTGGTCGCAGAGCTTGCGCATGACCGTGCTGTGCAGCATCAGCGGGTAGTTTTCGGTGCGTTCGGGACTTGCGCTGCTGAGGCTCTGGAAGGTGTCCAGCAGTTCCTTTTGCGAGGCCAGTTCGCGCTTCAGTTCCATCAGGGTGGTCACGTCGCGCATGAAGGTGATCACGTAGACCACCTTGCCGTCCCGGTCGAGGATGGGGCTGCCGTCGAGAAACAGCTTGCGCCCGTTGGAGATGTTCTGGATGGAAGTGGTGCCCTGGCGGGTCTTGACGATCTCGGGGTTCAGCACTGTGTCGAACACGCCGTGGCGCATCATTTCGATGACGGATTTGCCGACCAACCCTTCCGGGGGAAAGCCTGTCAGTTCGCCATACCGCCGGTTGAGGTAGACGATGATCCCCTCATGGTCGGTGATGCAGATGGCGTCCTTGAAGGTGTCCAGCAACTGGTGGAAGTATTCCGAAAGCATGGGGCTCCCTTGGCGGGGGTGACCGTGTACCCGGCCGTCCGGGGAGTCCGGACGGCCGGTTCACGACCCCCTCCGTGACGCGGGTGGTCGGCGGGGGCACTAGCGGAATTTCGCTTCGCCGTATGCTTCGTATAGGCGAAGGACGGTGGGAAGGAAAGACGGACGGCCTTTACGCGGCAAAAGACCGGGCATGCGCGTGGCAACGCATGCCCGGCTGGCGGACACATGACGGCGGGGGCCTGGGGTGCCATCCCATGCGGGGTCATGTCCCGGCGTACGCCCTCGCCGACACGAGGAGCCTAACCGCCAAGACCGCCTATGCAGGTATACTTGATGACGGTGTAATCATCGAGGCCGTGGCGCGATCCCTCACGGCCCATGCCGCTTTCCTTCACGCCGCCGAAGGGGGCCTCGCAGGTGGAGATGAGGCTTTCATTCACGCCGACCAGTCCGTATTCCAGCGCCTCGGACACCCGGAAGGCGGTGCCGAGGTCGCGGGTATAGGTGTAGGCGGCAAGGCCGAATTCCGTGTCGTTGGCCATGGCGACGGCCTCGGCCTCGGTCTTGAACCGGAACACCGGCGCCAGCGGGCCGAAGGTTTCTTCCCTGGCGAAGGCCATGGCCGGGGTGGCGTCCGCGATGACGGTGGGCTCGAAGAAGTTGCCCCCAAGGCTGTGGCGGTGGCCGCCGCAGACCAGCGTGCCGCCCTTGCCCAGGGCATCCTTTACCTGTGCCTCGACCTTGGCCAGGGCCTTGTCGTCGATGAGCGGCCCCTGGGTCACGCCGTCGTCAAGGCCGTTGCCCACCTTCAGGGCGGAAACGGCAACGGTCAGCTTTTGCACGAACTCGTCGTACACGCCCGCCTGCACGTAGAAGCGGTTGGCGCAGATGCAGGTCTGGCCGGTGTTGCGATACTTGCTGGCCATGGCCCCCACTATGGCGAGGTCGATGTCCGCATCGTCGAAGATGAGAAACGGCGCGTTGCCGCCAAGCTCCATGGACACCTTCTTGACCGTGTCCGAGCACTGGCGGATCAACTGCTTGCCCACTTCGGTGGAGCCGGTGAAGCTTACCTTGCGCACGGCGGGGTTGCCGGTCAGCTCACCGCCGATCTCGCGCGCGGAGCCGGTCAGCACGTTGAACACGCCCTTGGGCACGCCGGCCTGCTCGGCCAGCCCGGCCAGGGCCAGTGCGGAATACGGGGTCTGGCTGGCGGGCTTGATGACCACCGGGCACCCGGCGGCAAAGGCCGCGCCCACCTTGCGGCCGATCATGGCCGTGGGGAAGTTCCACGGGGTGATGACGCCGACCACCCCCACCGGCTCGCGGGTGACCAGGATGCGCTTGCCCTTCCAGGGGGCAGGCACGATGTCGCCGTACATGCGGCGGGCTTCTTCGGCGAACCAGCGCAGAAAGCTGCACGCGAAGCCGATTTCGCCGCGCGCTTCGGGCAGGGGCTTGCCCTGTTCCAGGGTCATCAGCTTCGCCAGGTCGTCCTGGTTCTGCATGATCAGGTCGCGCCAGCGCAGCATGATGTCTGCCCGTTGCAGCGCGGTCATGGCCCGCCATTCCGGCCACGCGGCGGCCGCCGCCGCAATGGCGCGCGCCGTTTCCGCCTTGCCGCACGCGGGAACGGCGCCCAGCGTTTCGCCGTTGGCGGGGTTGTGCACGGAAAGGGTCGCGCCGCTGTCGGCGCCGACCCACGCGCCGTCGATGTAGCATGCCTGATGCATCAGTTCGGGATTGCGTAACATGTGTGCTCCTTTCGGTTCCGTGGGGCTCTGTGTTCCTGGGGCCGGAGCGATGCGGTGATGCAGTTGTCCGCCCCGATATGCCCATCCGATAGATCGCCGTCCGCCCCGTTTGGCGGATATGGCGGGTCCGGTGGGTCTGGCGTTATTCCGTGGCCTTGTAGACGGCGTTGCAGTCCTCGCGGCCGTAGCCCGCCGCGCTCGCCTTGCGGAAGGTTTCCAGCGCGGCGGACATGGCCGGTATCTTCATGCCCCATGTGGAGGCCATCTCGCAGCCCAGGCGCACGTCCTTCAGGGCAAGGTCGAGGCCGAAGCGGTTGCCGTAGTCGTCGGCGGCGATCCACGGGCCGCGCACGTCCATCTGGAAGCTGCGCGCGCCGGTGTCCTGCAGCAGGGCAATGAGCGCGGCGCGCTCGATGCCCGCCTTTTCGCCGATGCGCAGCCCCTCGGCCAGCACGGCCAGGTTGGTCATGCCCACCATGTTGCTGATCAGCTTGACCGCGCACGAGGCGGCCACGCCCCCCATGTAGTAGGCCGGGTTGCCGATGACGGGCCAGATGTCGGCCAGGCTGTCGAACACGGCCCGGTCGCCGCCGATGAACAGGGGTTCCTCGGCCTTTTCCGCATGGGCGGGGGTCTTGCCCAGGGTGCACTGCAGGAAGGCGCATCCCCTGGCCTTGGCGGCGGCTTCCAGCCGGGCCGAGGTTTGCGGGTCGATGGTGCTCAGTTCCACATGGATGGCGCCGGGCTTCAGCCGTTGCAGCAGGCCGTCGTCGCCCAGCATCACCCCTTCCACGTGGGTGGGCAGGGGCAGGCTGGTGAACACCAGGTCGCACCCGGCAAGGTCGACCAGGGCGGAGGCCGTGCGCCCGGTGGGTCCGACGCTGGCGGTGCGCGCGGCGGCTTCGGCGTTCAGGTCGTAGACCAGGACGTCCTTTCCGGCCCGGATGAGATTGCGGGCCAGCGGACCACCCATCAGCCCTGCGCCGATGAATCCGATATGCATGACGTTTCTCCTTGGCGGGTATTGTCCGCGCAGAGCGCGGACCCGGTTTGACGTTGCGTCCGTCGCGCCCCCCGGAATGTGGCCAAGCGGGCCAAAAGGGGCCGGAGAACGGCGCGGGCGATAGAGGCCGCTATGGACTGGGAACGATGGCGGGCGGGGGCCTACCACCACTTGATGCGTTCGGTCACGTATTCGCGCAGCCGGACGAATTCGGGGTCGTCGTACTGGCGGGGGCGGGGCAGGTCCACGATGACCTCCTCCTTGATGGTGGAGGGTTTCGGCGAAAGGATGAGGATGCGCTCGGCGAGGTAGATGGCTTCCTCGATGTTGTGGGTGATGAAGGCCACCGTGCTGCCCAGTTCCTTCCAGATGCGGATCAGTTCGTCTTCGAGGTAGTAGCGCAGTTTGACGTCGAGCTGGCCGTAGGGCTCGTCCATCAACAGCAGGTCGGGGTTGATGGCGAAGTTGCGCGCGATGACCACGCGCTGCTCCATGCTGGCCGAAAGCTGCTGCGGGAAGTAGGTGCGGTACTTGCGCAGGCCCACGAGGTCGAGCATGCGCTCGGTGCGCCGCTCTATCTCGTCTTCGGGCAGGCGCTTGATGCGCAGGCCGAAGCGGATGTTGTCCTCCACCGTCAGCCACGGAATGGCGGAAACTTCCTGGAACACGAAGGCGATGTTGTGGATTGCCGGCGAGGCGGGCACGCCGTCCACCAGGATGGAACCTTCCGTCATGGGAATGAACTGCGAAAGGCAATTCAGGAACGTGGTCTTGCCGCACCCCGTGGGGCCGACGATGCACAGCAGTTCGCCCTGGTAGATTTCGAAGTTGATCTTGTCGAGCACCAGAAGGTCGCCGTAGCACTTGGTAAGGCTTTCCACCTGTACCTTGACCTTGCGCTCGTGCGCGTAGGGATACTGCGGTGCAGCTTCCATGGAATGCCTCCTATATGGAAAGATCCGTGGCTTCGGAGATCATCTTTCTGTAGGTGAGGAACGCAGGGTCTGTATAATTGCGCGGCGAGGGAATATCGATCAGGTATTCCGCCTTCACCGTGCCGGGCAGTACGGACATGACCAGAATCCTGTCGCCAAGGTATATGGCTTCTTCGATGTTGTTGGTGACGAAGATGACCGTCCGCTTTTCCTTTTCCCATATGGAACGCAGGTCCTGCTCCATGGCGTAGCGCGTCTGCGCGTCCAGCGCGCCGAACGGTTCGTCCATGAGCAGGATTTCCGGCGCGTTGGCGTAGGCGCGGGCAATGCCCACGCGCTGCTTCATGCCGCCGGAAAGCTGTTCGGGGTAGGCCTTTTCGAAGCCCTGCAGGCCCACGAGGTCGATGTAGCGGTGGGCGATCTCCAGCCGTTCCTTCTGCGGCACGCCGCGTACGGCAAGGCCGAAGGCCACGTTGTGCTCCACGGTTTTCCACGGCATCAGCGCGTAGCGCTGGAAGACCATGGCCCGGTCAGGCCCCGGCGCCGTGACAAGGGCGCCGTCCAGCAGCACATCCCCGGCCGAGGGTTCGATGAGCCCGGCGATGCAGTTGAGCAGTACGGTCTTGCCGCACTGGCCCGGACCGAGGATGACCAGGAATTCGTTTTCGCGCACGGCCAGCGACACGCGGTCGAGCACCAGCAGTCGCTGGGGTTGTCCGGGTACGTGAAAGGCCTTGGACAGGTTGCGGCATTCGATCTTGGCAGTCTGTTCCGTCATACCAGTTCCCTCCGCCACGGACACAGGGCCCGTTCCGCCCAGCGCAGCGAGGCCGCCAGCAGCGACCCCACGATGCCGATCAGGATCATGCCCACGAGGATCATGGGCGGCCTGTTCAGGTCCATGCCCTGGATGATGATGAAGCCCACGCCTTCGCGCGCGCCCACCAGTTCCGCCGCCAGCACGCACATCCAGGCCATGGACAGCGCGTTCTGCAGCCCGGCGAAGATGGACGGCAGGCAGGCGGGCACCGCCACGTTGAAGAACTGCTGCCTGCGCGTGGCCCCGAACGAGCGGGCGGCGTCGATCAGCAGCGGGTCCACGTAGCGCATGCCGGTGTACGAGTTCAGCACCAGGATGACGAAGGAACCGACGAAACAGATGAACACCTTCGACCCCTCGGCCACGCCCAGCCACAGGATGGCGATGGGTATCCAGGCGATGGGCGGTATGGGGCGCAGCAGTTCGAAAATGGGCGAGACTATCTGCTCGCAGACCCGGTTCCAGCCCATGCACAGGCCCAGCGGCAGCCCCAGCACGATGGCCCACAGGTAGGCGGTAAGCACGCGGCGCAAGCTGAAGCCCACGTGCGTGAGCAGGTCCTTGCCGCCCACCTGGGTGTGGAACAGGCGCAAGGCTTCCACCCATACCTGCCGTGGAGAGGGAAGGAATTCCGGGTTCGTGTACAGGGAAACCACCTGCCAGAACACGAGGAAGGCCAGCAGCGAACCCGTGGTCATGGCCACGGGCACCAGCCGTTTGCGGAACGATGCGGTCATGAGAGCCTCCGTGAGGATGCGAAGCGGGACTCGATCCTGGTCAGCCCCCACGACATGAGCGCGCCCAGCAAACCGATGGCCAGCATGCCCACGATGATGATGTCCGGACGGGCCAGCCGACGGCCAAGCTGGATGAGGTAGCCGAGCCCCTGCGAGGCGGCCAGCAGTTCGGCCGCCACCAGGGTTGTCCACGCGGCGTTGAGCGACAGCTTGATGCCCGTGAACACCATGGGAATGGCCGAGGGAACGCCGATTTTCCGGAAGGTCTCGAAATCGGAGGCGCCGTAGATGCGCGCCACGCGGATCAGCACCGGGTTGGTCAGGCGGATGCCGGTGTAGGAGTTGATCACGCAGGGCACGAACGCCGCGAGGAAGATGATGAACGCCTTGGCGTGGATGCCGATGCCCAGCCACAGGATGGCGATGGGTATCCAGGCGATGGGGGGGATGGGGCGCACCGCGTCGAACAGCGGGCGCACCATCAGGTTGACGGGGCGGTACCAGCCCATCAGCAGCCCCAGTGGCACGCCGATGCACACCGCGGCCCCAAAGCCCACCAGCGCCAGGGAAAGGCTGGCCCAGGCATGCTGCTGCAACAGCGCGCCGTCGGGGTTGGGGTTCGTGAACTTGTCGGCGAACACGCCAAGAACTTCGGAAGGCGGAACGAGCTGATACGGCCCGATGATCTCGAACCGGCAAATCAGTTCCCAAAAGATCAGAAAGAGCACCAGGCTGATGACGGATATCCAGTGCTGCCGTACTGCGGCCGCGATGTATCCGGCTTTTTCCACATCCAGTGATACGGGGCCTGATGCGTCGTGTGTCGTGCTCTGCATGCGGGACTCCTGTCGCACGTGGGAGGGGGCGGCGGAACCTTCCGGCCTTTCCGGCCATCCCGCAAAGGGCGGGCCGGGGTGGCACTCCGGAGCGGAAACCGCCACGGGGCTCGGTTCCATCCTCCGGCGGGCTTCACCGCCGGAGGATGGCGAGGAAAGGCTATTTCGCCGCAGCGCGACGTTCGGCCAGCTTCTTCATGAAGGAGGGATCGATCTCGAAGTGGTTCTTGGCGTAGCGGTCGTATTCCTTGGCGGCAATGCGACCCTGCGAAAGCATGAATTTGGCAACGCCGTCCATCCATGCCGCAGTCTTGGACGGGTCTTCCAGCAGGCGCACCTGCTCGTTCACGTCATACAGCGGGCGGTACTTGAATTCCTTTTCCACCTGGTCGCGCGTCAGTTCCAGGCCGCAATAGCCGGTGAAGTAGTTCAGCAGCGGGTCGACGCTCTTGCCAGGCTCGTTCCGCATCATCTCGATGCCGCGCATGTACACGTCCAGCCAGTCCACCACGAGGTCGGGGTGCTGTTCCGCGAATTCCTTGCGCACGCCGATGCCGCCGATGATGACCACCCCGGCCTTGCTGCCGGAAGAGACCTTTTTCCAGCCCTTGGCCTCGGCAATGTAGCTGAAGGGGGCCCACAGCTGGATGATGTCGCCCTCTCCCGCGTTGAAGGCCGTGACAGCCTGGCCCTGCTCCATGTGCACGAGGGAAACGTCGGCGTCCTTCAGGCCCAGGGCGGCAAGGGTGGCGGTGAGGGCGTAGTGGCCGGTGGAGACGGTGGTGGCCAGCACCTTCCTGCCCTTCCAGTCATCGGCGCTGCCATGGATTTCCGGGAACTTGGGGTTGGCGCCCTTGGTCTTCAGCAGTGGCGAATCGGGGCGTACCCACAGGTCGTTGGTTTCGGATTCGTCGTTGGAGATGCCGATCAGCTTGTAGCCGTACCGCATGCTGGCCATCATGGTGGGCAGGGCGCCCATGGCCCCCACGTCCCACTGGTTGGCTGCAAGGGCCTCGACCTGCGGCGCCCCCGAAGCGAACAGCATGAACTTGTCGACGAACGGGGCGTTGGTGAGCCAACCGGCTTTTTCCGCGTGCCACAGCGGCATGCCGTGCAGACAGGGCTGCGCGCTGGTGCGGACTTCGGGTTTGTCCGCCGCTTGCGCGGCGAGGGGAAGGAATCCGGTGAGAAGCATGCTGGCGAGCAGGAAGGCAAGGGCAGTGGCCAGACGTTTTTTCATGTGCGACCTCGCTGTTGCTGTTCTGTGAAATTGTCACATGAAGCTGGGAACGGAGCCGTTTGACACAGGAAAACACCAGTCATTTCGCCGTGAATCCACCATCGAGCATGATCGTTTGTCCGGTGACGTACGAAGATGCGTTGCTTGCGAGAAACAGGGTAAGGCCGTGCAGATCCTCCAGTCGGCCGTTGCGGCCAAGGCACGTTTGGGCGGCGTGCCGGGCCACGGTTTGGGGATTGTCGAACACCGGCGCGGTGAGCGAGGTGGGGAAAAAGCCGGGGGCGATGGCGTTGCAGGTGATGCCGTATGGACCCCAGGCCTCGGCGATGGCACGGGTGAGTTGGATGATGCCCCCCTTGGCCGCACCGTAGGGCGCGCTGTCGGGCATGGCCCGGTACGATTGCAGGGAACCGATGTTGATGATGCGGCCCCAGCCGCGCTCGCGCATGCCGGGCGCCAGTTCGCGGGCCAGAAAGAACGGCGCGGAAAGGTGCAGGTCCACCTGCCGTCGCCATGCCTCGGGGGTGATTTCCTCGAAGGGCTGGCGCAGGTTGACTCCGGCCGCGTTGATAAGGATGTCCACGTGCCCCAGCGCCTGGCGGGCGTGCGCCGCGCTGTCGGCAATGGCGGAAGGGTCGGAAAGGTCGGCGGAGAGGACAAGTGCCTCGATGCCGAGACCGGCAAGGCGCGTTGCCGCTTCGTCCAGTTCGCGGCGGCGCCGCGCCAGCAGGAGCACCCTGGCGCCGCCCAACCCCAACGCCGTGGCCATGGCTTCGCCAAGCCCGGAATTGCCACCGGTGACCAACGCCGTCCGGCCGGAAAGATCGAACAGCGCAAAGGGGCACTGCGGACGGAGTGCTGGCATGGCGGACCTTCCGGCGTGGGGTTATCGGCAGTCCACGCCGGGATGATGCGGCGTGCTTGCGGGGTGATGGCGCCTCTCCGCGTGGCAAGAGGAGGGCACAATGCCTGCGACGACGTTTTTGAGAAAACCTCGGCACGGGGTACTGCAATGGCCTTTCGTCGGATTTTTGCGGCGTGAACGTGCATGGTCCGGCATGGGAAGCCCCGTGTGATTTATTTTCATGTATATATGGTGTTGTATGGTGGCGTTTATGTTTGCACGGACACAGAACTGCGTCGACATTGCAATGGACGGTCGACGCGTGTGCGTGCAGCATGAAAAGCAAGAAGGGTGCCGTTTGTGAATGATTGTGCGAACGGTTTAATTGTTTGAGTGCACAGCACTATTTCTGCAGTTTTATATAGTTAAAACAGAGTATTGGCGTGTCGTTGTCTGGCGTTGGGAATGCAGTGACCTCATTGAGGTGTTGTATGGTGGGGGTATGGGCAGGACGAGAGAGGTCGAGTCAAAATAAAAAGTATTGGTTGCCATTGTTGATTGCTTTGTAACACGCTTGAAATGCGAATAATTTTATAAGCGCAGAAATACTGCTCGCTGGAAGTGTACTATATCTTATATATGATGCAAAAATACGACTCAGGCGTGGCGTCGTGAAAAACGCTGCAATTATACTGAATTGAGTTTGGTGCAGGGTTTTTCTGTTGCAAAAATGCGACGTGGCGTTCGGGAAAATGTGCCGATTTGCACTGTTTGCCTTCCGTGGGGCGCAGAAGTGCCCCCGGCATGCTGCGGGGCACGCCGGGGGCATGGCGCGCACGGCGCGGTGGCCGGTGCGCGGGGCCGGTTGGAGGGTCAGCGGGCCAGGGCCACTTCCTGAAGGCGGGGCATGATGTTTTCCTCCAGTTGCGCCCCCCCCATGGGAAAGGCGCGGCCGAGGAACTCGTACTTCGGCTGCCCCATGCGGTGGTAGGGCAGCAGTTCGTGCACGAGGTTGGCGCGCTTGGGCAGGAACCGGGCAATGGCCCGGATGTCGTCTTCGTTGTCGTTGAATCCCGGAACGACCGGGGTGCGGGCAGTGATGGGCAATGCGGGGAATTCTGCGCATATCCGGAGGAAGTTCGCCAGGATTCGCTCGTTGCCCACGCCGGTGCCCTGGCGGTGTCGCTCGGTGGACAGGTGCTTGATGTCGAACAGCAACCCGTCGATGTGGCGGCAGGCTTCGACCAGTGCATCGCCGTCACAATGTCCGCAGGTTTCCATCACCGTGTTGATGTGCCTGCGGCGTGCCTCGCGCAGCAAGGCCACCGTGAAGTCGGGCTGGTACATGGCCTCCCCGCCGGACAGGGTCATGCCGCCACCGGAGCGGGCGTAGAACACGGAGTCCTGCTCCACGGCCTCGAGCACGTCGTCAACGCCGAGGCGCTGGCCATAGACGCTCATGGCCTTCGTGGGGCAGGCGTCTGCACACCGCAGGCACCCCGTGCAGCGCTGGTGGTCGATGGCCAGCAGGCCCTCTATCTCGAAGATGCAGCCCGCCGGGCAGGCGGGAATGCAGTGGCCGCACACCGAGGGCGAAAGACACGTGTACCGGTTGTACCCGCGTTCAGGCTGGAGCCTCTGGGATTCCGGGTTGCTGCACCATGCGCAGCGCAACGGGCAGCCCTTCAGGAAGACCATGGTGCGGATGCCCGCGCCGTCGTGCACGGAATATTTCTGCATGTTGAAGACGATGCCCGTCATTTCCCTGTCGTGCATGGGTATGCCTCTCCCGTGGCGGAGGCGGGGAAGGTTCTGGGCCTTCCCCGCCTCTGGGGCTAGATCGCGTCGTGCTCGGTACGGTTGATGACGTCGTCCTGCAGGTCGGGCGACAGGTCGCAGAAGTAGGAACTGTACCCCGCGATGCGCACCAGAAGGCCCCGGTATCTGTCGGGATCGGCCTTGGCCTTGAGCAGGGTTTCCCTGTTGATGATGTTGAACTGCAGGTGCCACAACTTGAGGTCGCACCAACTGCGGATGAGATCCACGAGCTTGCGGGTGCCCGTCTCGCCGGCAACGCACCTGGGCGACAGCTTGATGTTCAGCAGGCGCGAGGCGCGGTTCTCCAGGTCGCAGTTCTTGGAATTGTAGTTGGACAGCAGTACCGCCGTGGGCCCGTTGCGGTCCGCGCCGTGCGAGGCGGAGGAACCGTCGGACAGGGCCGTCCACGCCCTGCGGCCGTTGGGGGTGGCGCTGACCACCTTGCCAAAGGGCACGTGCGAGGTGATGGGCACGTAGCGCACGTCGCAGTTGATGCCGCGAATCCGGGAGTACTTTTCCGCAAAGACCTGGGTCATGCGGTCCACTTCCCTGGCAATGGCGTCGGCATAGGGATTGTTGTTGCCGTAGCAGGGCGCCGAGCGCAGCAGGGCGCGCAGGGGCTCGTGCCCCGCAAAGTCGTTCTGCAGGGCGGCCACCAGTTCGGCCATGGTCACCTTCTTGTCTTCGAACACCAGCTTCCTGACCGAGGCCAGCGAGTCCACCACGGTGCCGTACCCCAGGAATTCAAAGTACGAAAAATCCACGCCGCCTTCGATTTTCGGCGACTGCAGGTCCTTGCAGTCTGCCACGCACAGGTCGTGCAGCACCGAGGCGAAGGGCGAGGCGAAGTGCTGCGGGCGCAGGCAGTCCACCACGTACTGCTGGGTGAAGGCCTTGGACAGCAGGTTCATGTGCTGGGCCTTGTAGGCTTCCCAGAACTGTTCCCAGGTGGTGAAGGTTGTGGGGTCGCCGGTTTCCAGCCCCACCAGGTCGTCCGGCCCGTATTTCAGCATCCGCCCGTTGTGCATGGTCATTTCCATGGCCGTGGCGAAGTTGATGTACACGCAGCCGGAGGTGTAGGTGTCGCGGTTGGGCATGCGGGCCTCGGTGCAGCCCGACACGGCGTAGTCCAGGGCATCCCTGAAGGACGCGCCCTTGGCCACGTACAACGGCACGACTTCCTCGTCGTTGATCAGCTTGGGAAAGCCGGAGCCGTCCTTGATGGTCTCGGCCACGTCGTACAGGAAGCGTTCGGGCGAGCGGGAGTGGATGCGGGTGGCAAGGTCGGGGTAGTTCAGCGGGAATTCGCGCTTGGAGCGCAGGAACAGGTACGTCAGGTCGTTGGTGGCGTCATGGCCGTCGGGGGTCTGGCCGCCGATGGTCACGGCCTCCCAGTGGGCGTAGCCTTCGTTGAATTCGTTGCCGGTGGGGTTGATGTACAGGTCGATGAACTGCGCCATCTCCACCCACATGCACTCCAGAAGCTCCATGGCACGTTCTTCGGTGATGCGGCCTTCGGCAATATCCCTGGCGTAGTATGGGTAGAAGTACTGATCCATGCGCCCGTTGGAGATGATGGCGCTGGCCTTCTGCTCGATGCGCGAGAACATCTGCACGAACCACTGCGACTGCACGGCCTCGTGGAAGGTGCGGGCGGGGTGCGCGGGCACGTGGTCGCAGATGTCGGCAAGGTGCAGCAGTTCCTGTTTGCGGGCGGGGTTCCTTTCGGCGGCGGCCTGTTCGCGGGCAAGGTCGGCGTGGCGTTTCGCCCAGAGCATGAAGGCGTCGCACACGATGACCATGGCTTCAAGGAAGGGCTTCTTCTCCCAGTTGTCGATGGGGCTGTCGGGATCAAGCCGTTCCATGCGGGCCAGCATTTCCGCCCTGATGTCCAGCATGCCGCGTTGCAGCACCTTTTCGTAGTCGTGCACCCACTGCAGGGCGGAACGGTAGGAAGAGGTTTCGCTGACCACGAACTTGGACTTCAGGCCCGAGTCGTCGGCGTAGGTGACGTTGCGCAGTTCCGCGGGCAGGGCGCCGTTGAGGTGCTCGTGGTAGGTCTTGCCTTCCCAATAGGGGGCGATTTCTTCGAGAATGATGTTGATGTCCGTGTCCGAGATGCGGAACGGGCTCTTGGCGCGGCCTGGCAGGTCGCGCATGACCTCGCCGTAGAAGTCGCCGTCGATTTCCGGGTACAGGATGCCGTAGCGGCCGAACTGCCCGGCGCGGCCCGCGATGAGCTGGTTCGGGGTGATGTACACGGTCATCTTTTCGGCGCAGTTGTGCAGCGCCTTGGCCCAGCGCAGTGCCAGCAACTGGCCTTCGGTGGTGCGCATGGACTCGGTGAAGTAGCGGGCGCGCTCCACGTCGATGAACGGAACCTGGTACTGGAAGGTTTCGAGAATGGAGTAGACGCGCTCGCGCCCGGCCTTGTTCGGTTCCGGGTTCTGCAGACGCACTTCCTGGGGGGAAAGGCGGCAGGTGGTCATGTAAGGTCTCCCTGGGCCGTGGCCCATGTGCGTGATGTTGCAGGGGGGCGGTGTACGCATGCACTGGCTGGCGATAAGCATCGAGTGTGCCATGGAATAAAAATGTGTTAATACAGCATGCTGGTGGCATTTGCCTTTCTGGGGGCCTGCGCGGGATGGAAGGGGGAATGTTGCAAGAATGCGTCGTCATGGCGGATAAATTCAGTTAATGTAGATTGTTGCTTGTAATTGTGCAGGATGGCACAAGGGGTTGAGGTCGCATTTTTGCGACCCAGGGCCTGGTGCGGCTGCCCGCCACTGTTCCAGCCCGCCTGCTGCGGGCCGGAGCGGATGCAAAAATGAAGACGCGGCGCACGGAGTTCTTCCGTGCGCCGCGTCGTTTGCGCTGACGTGGTGGGGGGGGGGGGCGAAGCGAGCGCCCCGTGCGACGTTATGCCTTCTTCGCCAGCCCCAGCCTGGCCACCACCGCCTCGGCGGCGGCAAGGGTGTACGCCTCGGGCGACAGGCGCGCCTTGTCTTCCGGGCGGACCACCAGCGCGGGCGCATTGGCCAGGGTGGGGTCCGGGGACACGCCGTATTCGGGCGGGAAGCTGTTGGTGAAGTACATGTCCTGAAAGCCCGCGAACTTCAGGCTGTGCGCCGTGGCGTCGAGCACGGCGTGCTCGGTTGGCGACACAAGGCCCAGTTCGCGGGCCTTGATGAGGCCGGCCAGGCATTCGCCGCCCTGGGTGCAGGCGATGTGCCCGTGGCGGTTGCCCCGGATCATGGCGTCCATGATCTGCTGCTCGGTCACCTGCACCACGGAGAAGGCGCGTTCGCCCCCTTCCGCGATGAATCTGTCCGCCAGCGCCTTCACGCGGGGGAAGGACACCGGGTTGCCGATCATGGCGGCCTGGGCCACGCTGGGCTGCACGGTGACGGGGGCGTAGGTGCGCGTGGCCGGGTCCGGCTGGCTGTAGTAGCGCCACACCGGGTCGGCATGGTGCGACTGCACGCCGATGACCCGCGGCAGGCTGTCGATGATGCCAAGGCGCAGCAGCTTCAGGAAGCCCGCCATGATGGCCGTGACGTTGCCCGCGTTGCCGATGGGCACGAACACGCACTGGCCCTTCATGTCCCAGCCGTACCACTGGGCCACCTCGAAGGCGTAGGATTCCTGCCCCAGAATGCGCCAGCTGTTCTTGGAGTTCAGCAGGGCCACCCGGTAGTTTTCGGCCAGGTGTTCCACCACCTTCATGCAGTCGTCGAACACGCCGGGAATTTCCAGCACCGTGGCCCCGCTGCCCAGCGGCTGCGAAAGCTGCTGCGGGGTGACCTTGCCGTGCGGCAGCAGCACCACCGACTTCACCGGCCCGCCCACGTACGAGGCGTACAGCGCGGCGGCGGCGGAGGTGTCGCCGGTGGAGGCGCACACGGTCAGCACCTCGTCCCAGCCGTGCCTGCGCACCAGCGCCTTCAGGTAGCTGAACGCGCAGGCCATGCCGCGGTCCTTGAACGAGGCGCTGGGGTTCTGTCCGTCATTCTTGAAGGCGAAGGGAATGCCCACGGCATCGCGCAGCACGGGGGCCGCCTCGACGATGGGGGTGTTGCCTTCGCCAAGGTACACGATGTCCGTCTCTTCCAGCACCGGGGCCATCAGCTCGTAGAAGCGGAAGATGCCGCGCAGGGCGGTGGTGCGGGTGGCGGCGCGGGCGTCGAACAGGGCGCGCCATTCCGGGCCGGTGCGCTGGGCCGCAAGCGTGTCGAAATCTAGGTCTTCCAGCAGGTACACCCCGCCGCAACTGGGGCAGGTGTACAGCAGCTCGTCGATGCCGCGGCGTTCTCCGCAGCCAAGGCAGACGTACTCCATCCGCGTGCGCGCGGCCGGAAAGTCTTGGCCGGGTGCGGTGCAGGCCGTGGGACAGGATGTGGGACAGGATGTGGGACAGGACATGGGGGGCCGGTCTCCTTGAAATCGTGCAATGCAGCAGCTGTGGCGCCTTGCCGTGGCACCGGCGACAGAGCCGGGGCGGCGCCGTGAAAACTACTTTTCCGGCGTGGCGCCGGGTTCGCCGTGCGCGGCGCAGCCGCACCCGCAGGGGGCCTGCCCGTCTGACTCGGGGGCGGCATCGGCGGCATCGGCGTCAGCGGTGCAGCCGGTGGGCGCCGCGTCGTGGTGCTTCTTCTGCCAGGGCTTTTCCTCGCCGCGTGCCAGCCGCCCGATGTTTTCGCGGTGGCTCCAGTACACCAGCGCCATGACCACCAGCGCCAGCGGCAGCAGCTTCCACTTGCCGTACAGCAGCAGGAACACGGGCAGGGCCGTGACCAGGGTCAGCGAACCCAGCGAGACGAAGCCGGAACGCCAGATCACCAGCAGGCAGGCAATGCCCGACAGCACCAGTTGCCCGAAGGCCAGCGGAATGAACACGCCCACCGTGGTCGCCACGGCCTTGCCCCCCTTGAAGCCCAGGAAGCAGGAGTGCAGATGCCCGATCAGGGCGGCCAGCGCCGTCAGGCTGTGGAAGAAGGCGGAATTGCTGAAGGACATGGCGATGGCCACGGGCAGCGCGCCTTTCAGCGCGTCGCACAGCAGGGTGGCCACGCCCCATTTGGTGCCGCACAGCCGGGCCACGTTGGTGGCGCCCACGTTGCGGCTGCCGCCGGTGCGCGGGTCCACCCCGCAGAAGGTGCGGGCGAACACCAGCCCGAAGGGGATGGAGCCCATGACGTAGGCAATGGCGATCCAAAGCAGGTTACCCATGGTCGTGCCTCCAGTGGGGGGTGACGGGTGGGTGGAATGTCGTTGTTGCGGTCATTGTGCGAGGTCGCATGTCGTCCCTGCGGGAACGCGTGCCGTTCTTTCGGGAACGCGTGCCGCACCGGGCCACAATGCCGTCACTCTTCTTCCGCGTCCAGTATCTGGATTTCGTTGTTCAGCGGATGGATCTTGCCCACCCGCACCCGGAAGTGCTGGCCAGGGTTCACCTTGTCGCCAAAGGTAGAGCGCCGCCCCCGCAAAAACAGTTGTTCGCGCGGCAGACTGACGGTGACGAAGGCGTCGTTCTCTTCCGTGACCACGGCGTGCCACCAGGTCTTGTCGCCCTTCTGGCGAAAATGCAGCAGCTTCCAGTAGCGCGGGCGAAACCGCTGCACCTGCCCCGCCGCGTCCAGCCGGGCGTTCAGCAGGGGCAGCATGGCGTCCAGTTCCTCGCGGGTCCAGCGGCCCTGCCCGGTGGCCAGCGTGTGCAGCACCTGGGTTTCGTTGATCAGGTCGGGGTAGCGGCGCAGCGGCGAGGTGACCGGGCTGTACGCGGGCACCCCGATGCCCGCATGGGGCCGGGGCGAGGTTTCCAGCAGCGATGAGGCCAGGGCCTTGACCACCCGCGCCACCTCGTGCGGGGCGCGCCACACCCCGGCGTATTCGCGGGGAATGCCCACGTCCTGGGTGCGGTGCAGCAGGGCCACGCGGTTTTCACCGGCCCAGCGGGCCACCCCGGCGTTGGCGAGGATCATCATCTCCGCCACGATGGACTGGCTGCGGGGGGTGACCGGCTGGTCCGCGATGTCCACGATGGTGGCGGAGCCTTCGCCGGATAACGTCACTTTCGGATCGTCGCGTTCGATGATCACCGCCCCGCGCCCGATGCGATGGGATTGCAGGGCGCGGGCCAGTCTGTCGGCCACGGCCAGTTGCTCGGCATGCGGGACCGCCGCGTTGTCCGGCAGGGGAATGGGCGCGGCAGCGGCAGCCGGGGTCGCGGCATCCGCATCGGGGTCGCCCGCCAGCATGGCCGCCAGCAGGTCGTCGTCCGGGTTCGGGGCGGCCTGCGGCGGGGCCACGGCGGTCAGGCAGGCCTCGCAGGCCTCGTAAGTGAGGTTGGCGGCCAGGTTCACCCACGCGCCGCCGGGCACGCAGGATTGCAGTTCGCCGTCCGGGGCCACTTCCATGGTCAGTACCAGCGCGGGGCGGTCCTGACCGGCCAGCAGGCTGAAGAAGCCGATGCCCAGTTCTTCGGGCAGCATGTGGTGGGTGGCTTCCGGCAGGTAGATGCTGGTGGCGCGGCGCAGCACGGCCTTGTCCAGTTCGCTGCCGTAGGGCCAGGCCAGGGCCGGGCAGGCCAGGGCCAGCCACAGGCGAAAGCCCCCGTCGCCGCGCGCCTCGATATGAAAGGCGTCGTCGATGTCGCGGGTGGTGGCGGAATCTATGGAGATGAACGGCGTGGCCAGCGGTTCGCGCCGGGCGGATTCCACGGCTGCGCGCAGCGCGGCGATGTCGTCCGCGTGGTGGGCGGCCCAGGTGTTGCCGGGGTCGTAGCCCGCGCGGTCCATCCAGAAGTTGTGGTGCTCCGGCACCAGCCCCCAGGTCTTGGCCAGATGCAGGGCCAGATGCGGGTCGTCGGGCAGGCCCTTGGTCACCTGTTTCCAGACCGCCTCGGAGTCGTGGTCGTCCGGGTCGGCCAGTCGGGTCATGACCAGTTCGGCCAGTTGTTCGGCGATGCCCGGGGCCGGGCGTTCCGGCGAATTTTCCAGGGGCAGGGTGCGGCGGCGCGAGTGCACGTCCCACAGGATGCGCACGAATTCGTTGCCTGCGGCCACCAGGGCTTCGCGCTGGCGGGCGGCTTCCTGCTCGGCCAGTCGGGCGTCCACCTTTTCGGCGGTGTACACCTCGAAGTCGGGCGGCTGGAACTTGAAGTGGGTCTTGCAGGCCAGCATGGCGCGGCCAAGGGCGGCCAGGTCGTCCACTTCCGGGGCTTCCCAGAGCAGTTCCGCGAACCATTCCAGCGAGGCGCGGTCCACCTCGCCCTGGGCCAGGGTCCAGAGTTCCAGCGGGTCGAGCGCGGTTTCGCGGTCGTCGCGGCGCTGGCGGTGCAGTTCCAGCAGGTCGATGATCTGCTGGCGGCCGTATTCGCCGGAGTAGACCGGGCCGGACCAGGGCAGCAGGCGGTTGGTGGTGAGCTTGGTTTCGCGGCGGTTGGCGAGCAGCAGGCGCAGCTTGCCTGCCTGTTCTTCGAGCACCCAGGCCGTTACCGGGCGGTTGCCCTGCATGAATTCAACGATGCACCCCGGGCCGGGGTAGCGCACGATGCCGGATGGTGCCGCCATGTTTCCCGCTTGGTTTGGTGGGTGAAGCCTGCCGTTGGGCTGGATGAAGGTTGGGGTGGTGGTGCCGCGTGGTTTAGCGCGGTGCGCCATGTCAGCGCGGTGGCGCTGCGGGCGGAATCCGTAGGTGCGTTCTGTCAGCGCGGGTGCGCTGCCCACGGAATCCGCGCTTTGCGGACGCCATCCGTAAGGCTCGCGCAAGCGCTCACCTAACGGCTGCCGATCTCCGCGCAAAAACGCCAATCCGCCTTGCCCGGCCACAAAAACTCGTAATTCCTTGCATCGCCCCCGCACCAGCCACCCGCAGCGGAAGACCGCTGCGGGGTATAAGGAAGAAAGGCAATTTCAGGACAAGGGGCTGTCTTGGTTTTGCCTGCGTCAGGTGCGGCGCACGGGAGGGCGTGTTCGCAACGGAGAGATTTCGTTCGCTGGCGAGGAAAACGAGCCTGACATGACGGAGTATGCCTCAACCGTTTGGCGAGCTTGCGAGCCTTACGGATGAGGACCGCAGCGCGCTCTTTTCGTATTCGACGGAGTGGCAGGCGCAGTTTGACGAAGCCAGCGGGCGAAAGAACACGTTGCGGGCATGCCCTAGTGTTTGAACGACCGCTGCCCCGTGAAAACCATGGCCACCTGCGGGCTGGCCTCGTTCAGGGCCATGATCACTTCGTGGTCGCGCATGGAGCCGCCGGGTTGGGCGATGGCGGCAACGCCCTGTGCCATGGCCACGTCCACGCCGTCGCGGAAGGGGAAGAACCCATCGGAGACCAGCACGGTGCCGGGCAGGCCGCCGCGTTCGTCCTTGGTGCGGCGTTCGATGGCGGCCAGCGAGTCGGCCAGGGCCGGGTCATTGGCGGCCTTCAGCTTCAGGTCGTACAGCGAGCAGTTGTGCGCGGCGAAGGCCAGCGAGTCTGCGTACTTGGTATAGGCCTTGTGGATGGCCAGTTCCACGCAGCCCACGCGGTCCTGTTCGCCGGTGCCGATGGCCACGGTGGCGCCGCCCCGCGCAAAGATCACCGAGTTGGACGTGACGCCCGACTCCACGGCCCAGGCGAACAGCAGGTCGTCGGCCTCCTGCCTGGAGGGCGCGCGGGCGGTGACGGTAACGCCGTCCTTGCTGGTGGCTTCGGCGGGCAGAAAGTCGGCCACGGTGCGGATGCGGTTGCGGAACGAATGCTGGATGACCATGCCGCCGTCGGTCAGGCTCTTGATGTCCAGGAACGGCGCATCGGCAAAGTTTTCAAGCTGGCCCAGGCCGGGCATGCGCAGGATGCGAAGATTCTTGCGGGTTTGCAGCAATTCCAGCACGCCGGGTTCGAAGTCGGGCGCGGCCACCACCTCGAAGTAGTTGGCGGCGATGAGTTCACCGGCGGCGCGGTCCAGCGGACGGTTCACCACCACGGCTCCGCCAAAGGCGGCAATTCTGTCGCAGTTGTAGGCCTTGCCCAGCGCGTCAGCCACGCCCGCATCGGACCAGGCGGCGCCGCTCGGGTTGTTGTGCTTCAGGATCACGGCGGCGGGGCGCGCGGTCAGGTACTGAAGGATGTTCACCCCGTTGTCCACGTCGGTCAGGTTGGTCTTGCCGGGGTGTTTGCCCGCCTGGACCATGTGTTCTTCGGCGATGGCCGAGACAAGACCCTGCCCGGCGGCGCGAAAGGCCACGCCGCCAAGGGTCAGCCCGCCTTCGGCCAGTTCGTACAGGGCGGCGGGCTGATCGGGGTTTTCGCCGTAGCGCAGGCCCTTGCGTTCACCGTCGATGGTCCAGGTGCGTTTGCGGTAGGTCAGGGTGGTGTCGCCCAGCGTCAGGGTAAGGGAATCCGGAAACGGATCGTCCTGAAGGGTGCGGTACATGTCCTTGAGGCTGGCGGGCTTCGGCGAAGTCATACGGGCTCCGGCAGGGGCGGCGCGGGATCGGCAACGCCGCGTGCATCCGGCGCGCGGGTGCGCGCGAGGGGCCGGGTGCGGCGTGCCGGGTAGGCGGCCTGCGCCCGGCGGCGAGGCCGGGCGGAATGGGCGTTATCGGGGGCGGAAACGGCTGCGGCATGCGCAACGCCCCGCCACGGGGCGGGGCGCGGTCGCCTTCCGGGCTGCGACAGCGGGAATGCTAGCACAGCCCGCAAGGGCGGGCAATTTCCATTTGAACCGGCATCCGGATTGGCGTAGCCTGCGGAGCACGGCGCGGCCACTGCAAGCGCACGGACGCATCGGCGTTCCGGTCGACGTTCAGGCCGCCCCGCACCACCTCGCCACACCACCCTGCATGAAGGAGCGATGACCCCATGGAGCGCATGCTGCAAAAGCTGGCACAGCAACTGAACGCCTACGACGAGGCGTCGCTGATGTCGCTGTGGGACCGCTACGCCGCCGTGGTGGACCGCTTCGAACCCACCAAACGGTGGGAAGAGGCGGCGCTGGTGCTCAGCCTGATCCAGGCGGTGCGCTGGAAGAACCAGCTCTTCAACCACCACTGGGCCGCTGCGGCCCGGCCCGAGGGCGAACCCCTGGGGGTGCCCCCGCGCATGGCCTTCAACCTGGAACCCGTGCCCGGAACCGGGGCGGACAGGGACGACCCCGCCCTAGACGGCGGGCCAGCGGACGGGGACGGCGTCCAGAAGCGGCGCAAGGTGCTCAGCTTCCGGCCGCGAGAGGGCGACTAGCCCGTTGAGTATGTAATAGTAGTAGCGCACGCTTTCCACGAATGCCACGGCCTCGTAGCCACGACAGTACCCGTACCGGGTGCGGGCGTGGTAGCGGGGCCGCGCCAGTTTGGGAAAGGTGTCCTTCAGTTCGCGCCAGGTGCGGCCTGAGCCGCCAAGGTCCTGATTCAGCCGGATGGCATCGCGCAGATGGCCCGGCCCCTGGTTGAAGGCGGCCAGGGTGAAGAACCAGCGGTCCCATGGTTGCAGGTCAAGGTCGTCCAGGCTGTCCCACAGCATGCGCAGGTAGCGCGCCCCGCCCCGGATGGACTGGCTGGGGTTCATGCGGTTGACCTTCAGCAGCAGGGCCGTGCTCTGGGTAAGCTGCATGATGCCGCGCACCCCGGTCTTGCTGCGGGCGGACGTCTCGAAGCGCGATTCCTGAAAGATCACGGCGGACAGCAGCAACGGGTCGATGTTGCTCTGGGCGGCGGCGCGGCTGATGGCGGGGGCGTGGGTGGGCAGCTTTTCGGCCACCACGTTCATCAGGTCCATCAGGTCGAAGATGTCCGCGTAGCCGGAGGCACCTGTGTAGTCGCCGTTCTCGGGCACACCCAGCGATTCCGGCAGAAAGCCGAAATAGCGTTCGGTCAGGTCGTCCAGCAGGGTATCCGCCGGGGCGGTGCGCTCGCGCCAGAATTCGTCCAGCCGGGGTGCCAGCGTGGCGTCGTCGCCGCGCCAGTACCAGTGGTAGGACAGGGCCTTGCCCGTGGCCCGGCCCGCCGTGGGTTCGGCCATGAAAGGCTGCCACAGCCGCCACGAATCGCCGTCCACCATAGCCTGGCGGGGGGCATCAGCGGATGCGGCTGCGACGTCCGCGGGGGGGCCGCCGGACAGGGTGGCGGACAGGGAGGCGGACAGGGTGCCGGACAGGCCACCGGACAGAATGGACGGACCGCCGGAAGGCGGCAGCAGCCCAGGAATTGCCGGACCCTCGGATGAGTCCCAGGTGGTCAGCAAGAGGGCCGAGCGCAGTCCGTCGCCGGGCTGGCCGTCCCGCGCGGTTCCGGTGGCGCCTGCATCATGCAGCACGGCATTGACGGGCGCGGGCAGGTCCGGTTCGGACCAGCGCACCAGCACCGGACGGGCGTGGTCGTAGGCTGGTCCCGTCACCAGGTCGGTGAGGGGCGTGGGGTCTGTGCCGGTGGCCAGCCGGGTCAGCAGCGCGGCCAGCGAGACGCCGGGCGCGGCGTCCGTTTCGCCGGTTTCGCCAGCAGCACCCGCCGCCCCGTTTGCGGCAGGAGCGGTGCCGGTGGTGCCAGATGTGCCAGATGCGTCGGATGCGTCGGATGTGCCAGATGCGTCGGATGCGTCGGATGTGCCAGATGTGTCGGATGTGCCAGATGTGCCGGACGCGGCGGGGCCGTCTCCGTTGCCATCACCCGCGGCGCCGAAGCCCACGGCCACGTCGGCGTAGCCGTCGGCCACCAGGCGCAGGGCCTCGTCGCGGTTGTCGGCCTTCACCCAGCGCAGCTCGTAGCCGTAGCGGGCGCAGAAGGCGGTCAGCAGTTCCTGTTCGAAGCCGGGGCCGTAAGGCGAAAGCCGTGTCAGCACCCGTTCGCGGGCAGGGGCGGCCACGCGCAGCACGTCGGAGTCATGCGGCGCGGGCAGCAGGATGAGCAGCAGCAGGAACGCCTGGGCAATGGCAAGGCCGAACAGCGCGAAGCGTTCCCGGGTGGTGAAGATAGGATTGTGCATGCGATACGGTGGGCCGACGGGTGGAGAGCAGCGAGGCGGAGCAGAGCGGGTGGCCGGATGCGCGGGTGGCCTGTGTGGTCGGGGGAGCGGAAGGGGCGTTCGCCTGTGGCGGGCCGTGCTTCCGTGCGCGGGGGTGGCCGTCGGGCCGTGGGTTGTGCGGCGTTGCGCGGAGCGGCGCTGGTGCGCCGTTTTCCCGGTGGGCCTTGGCCCGCCGGTGGCTCCGGCATGTCCGCGTGCGGACGATTTTCTGCTGACGGGGTCGGTTCCGCAGCAGTTCCGTTGACTTCCAAGAAGTCACGGGATAAGACATGATGCCTTTTCTGCGCGCCTTCGGCAAGAGCCGGAGCCGCAGGGTGGCACTCAATGTCACAAGGAGTGGGAAATGTCAAACGTGGTCGTGATGGGCGCCCAATGGGGCGATGAGGGCAAGGGCAAGATCGTCGATCTGCTGACCCGCAAGTGCGACGTGATCGTGCGCTTCCAGGGCGGCAACAACGCCGGGCACACCGTGCTGGTGGGCGACAAGCAGTACATCCTGCACCTCATTCCCTCGGGCATCCTGCATCCGGGCAAGAAATGTCTCATCGGCAACGGCGTCGTGCTCGACCCCGCCGTGTTCTGCCGCGAGGTGGAAACCCTGCGCGACAAGGACGTGGACGTTTCTCCGGCGCGGCTGATGATCAGCCGCAAGGCCCACGTGATCATGCCCTACCACAAGGCGCTGGACGTGGCCCGCGAGCGCCACAAGTCCAACGAATCCAAGATCGGCACCACGGGCCGGGGCATCGGCCCCTGCTACGAGGACAAGATGTCGCGCATCGGCATCCGTGCCGCCGACCTTGGCATGCCCGAACTTTTGCGCGCCAAGATAGAGGCCGCGCTGCTGGAAAAGAACGCCCTGCTGGCCGGCCTGTACGGCGGCGAACCCATGACCGTGGACGCGGTGTTCGATGAAGTCATGGCCGTGGCCCCGCGCGTGGTGCCCCACCTGGCCGACGTCACCGCCGAGATCGAAGCGGCCTGGGCCGCCGGGCAGCACGTCATGTTCGAAGGTGCCCAGGGCACCCACCTGGACATCGACCACGGCACCTATCCGTTCGTCACCTCGTCCAACACGGTGTCGGGCAACGCTTCCGCGGGCAGCGGCATCGCCCCCACGAAGCTCGACCGCATCGTGGCCATCGTCAAGGCGTACACCACCCGCGTGGGCGCCGGACCCTTCCCCACCGAACAGCTGAACGAGGCGGGCGACTACCTGCAGCAGAAAGGACACGAATTCGGCGCCACCACCGGACGCAAGCGCCGCTGCGGCTGGCTGGACGCCGTGGTGCTGCGCGAGGCCGTGCGCCTGAACGGCCCCACCGACATCGCCCTGACCAAGCTGGACGTGCTGTCCGGCCTGAAGGAACTGCAAATCTGCACCGCCTACGAATACCAGGGCGGCACCATCACCGTGGCCCCGCAGGAGCAGAACGGCATGGCCCACGTCACCCCGGTGTACGAGACCATGCCCGGCTGGGATGACGACATCACCGGCTGCACCACCTGGGAAAGCCTGCCTGCGCCCACCCGTGCCTACATCGCCCGCATCGAGGAACTGACCGGCGTGCGCGTGAGCCTGGTGTCCGTGGGCCCTGAACGCGACCAGACCATCAGCCGGGGCTGGTAGCTCCCGGTTCGGAATATCCACTCGGAAGGGGCGGCACGGGCCGCCCCTTTTTCATGACGGATGCGCAATCGGGCGCAATCGGGCGGAGCCGGGGCGCCAACGGGCATGGACGGCCCCCCGCGCCTTCGGGTAGCATAGCCCGTCTGTCTGCCCGTTCGTCCCGTCCGGCAGCCCGGCGGGTCGGAACCCGCTTCACACAAGTATCGGAACCACCATGGCCAACGACATCACCACTGCCCCCAAGCGAGGCCGCGCCGCTGCCGCTGCGGCAGAAGCCCCGCCTGTTCCGCAAGATCCGCGCGAGGCCGTGGCCCCGCTGCTGGCCCCCCGGCATCAGCGCACCGTGGGCCATCTGCACGCGCTGGCCGCATCGCCGCCGCAGGTGGTGCTGGCAGAGGGCGGCACCGCGCCGGAACGCATGGCCCTGGCCCTGTACTGGGCGGCGCTGCTGAATTGCGAGGCTCCAGACGGCACCCCGGGCGATGCCTCCGCTGGCGCCCGCCCCTGCCTGTCCTGCCCGTCGTGCCTGCGCATGGCCGGGGGCGGCCACCGCGACCTCATCGTGCTGGACGGCAACAAGCCCAGCGCCGAGGAAGGTTCCTTTTCCATAGAGAACGTGCGCGCGCTGCGCGGCCTTTTGGGCGAACCCCCGCGCGAGGGCCGCAGGCGCGTGGTGGTGCTGGTGGATGCCCACACCCGCGTGGAGGCGGCCAACGGCCTGCTGAAGTCGCTGGAGGAACCCCGCCCCACCACCTGCTTCGTGCTGCTGGCCCCCCAGCGCGAACGGTTGTTGCCCACCCTGGTGTCGCGCAGTTTCGTGCTCACCCTGGCCTGGCCCACCGATGCCGCCCCGCCGCCCCCGGCGGTGCGCGACTGGCTGGACGCGCTGGTGGAATTCATCCAGACCGGCGGCGGCTGGATGGCGCGCACCTCGCGCAAGGGCGATCTGGATGCCCCGCTTGCCGCCGCCGTGGTGCTGCATTGCCAGCGTGCCCTGTCCGACGTGCTGGCCGGGCGCGCCGCCGACCCCCTGGGCCGCCTGCTGGCAGAGCGTATGGACCTGGCCCGGCTGCGCCGCTGCGACGAGGCCCTTGCCGCCGCGCAGGAGGCCCTTTCCCTGAGTCCTAGCCCGGTGAACCCGGCCCTGGTCATGGACTGGCTGGCGACCCGGATGTTTCTGGGCGTCCGCTAGCCGTTCCCTGCCTGGGGCGGCATCCACCGCGCACGTGTTCCCGGCGCGCCTTCAGCCAGCCTTATCCGATTCCTGCCCTATGCGCGGCCATCGCCCTGTTTTGCGGCCTTCCACCATGAACCGAACAGTTGCGACTCGTTGTCCATGTCGATTACCTCACCGATGCGCGGCGTCAGCAGTCTGAAGGGTTTTTCGACGCTTGCGGCGGTGATCCTTTCGTAGGGTGCATCCCAGGCATGGTTGGATATGCAGAACCGCCCGGAGTGGACCGGCAGAAGAGCCCGTGCGCGAAGGTCCATGGCCCCCTGGACGGCTTCTTCCGGCATCATGTGAATGTTCTTCCAGCTTGGGTCGTATTGCCCGTTTTCCATGATGGCCAGATCCACCGGGCCAAATTTCTCGCCAATCTGCGCAAAATGGGGACCGTACCCGCTGTCTCCGCTGTAGAACACCCTGCGCCCCGCCGCTTCGATCATGAAGCCTGCCCAGAGCGTCTTGTTGCGGCTGAACCAGCGACCGGAAAAGTGCCGTGCCGGCAGGACATGGACGGTAAGGTTACGCCCTGTTTGCACGCTCTCGTCCCAGTCGGCCTCGTGGATGATGGCCGGATCGAAGCCCCATTCCTCCAGAATGGCGCCGACGCCCAGCGGACAGACGACGGCCTTCACCCTGGGCCGCAGGGCGGTCAGCGTCGCATGGTTCAGGTGGTCCCAGTGGTCGTGGGAGATGATCAGGCAGTCGACCTCGGGCATCGCATGGGCGGAGTACGGGTAGTCTCCGGCAAAGGCCCTGTTCATGAAAAAGAACGGAGCGGCATAGGAGCCGAACACCGGGTCGATCAGAATGGTGCTGCCGCCAATGCGCAGGAATAGCGACGAGTGCCCCAGCCAGACAACGGACCCGTCATGCCCCGCCAGTCCCCTCAGGTCCGTGGCGAGCACGGGCAGGGGGTGATCCGGTTTCAGCCGGTCCTTGGGTACGAACAGGAAGTCCCACATGGAGGCCGCCCGTCCCCCTTCGCCGGTGAAGAGTTCGGTGGGCAACTGGTTGTGAAACTCTCCGCCCGTATGGTTGGGAGATGTCCTGATGCGCTCCAGCCGTTGCCCGTCAGGAAGCGGGCCGATCTTGGGCCGGAGCGCGCAGGACCCCGCCGCCGCGCATGACAGGCCCATGAGCAGCATCATCTTTCGCCGCGTCAGCTTCAGACTGTTCCATGTCATCGTGCATTCATCCTCATTTCGTCCTTGAAATCCCTGTTGCCGAACAAGCTAGTCACGGCACTGGCTGGAAGGTAGGCACGATCCTGCCCGATTCTTGCCTGATCCTGCCCGGTGTGTTGCTGCACGCGCTGCTGCGCGGGCCAATGCGTCGTACATGTGAACCCGGATGAGGCCCCGTTCACAGCGCCGCTTGCGGCGTCTCCTGTCCGCTTCCGGTTTCGTGTCCATTCTCCGCCTGCCCCCGCTCTTCAGCGTCCTTTCGCATGTGGCGCATCGGTCCGCCGCGCAGGGGAAACCCGTACGGTTTGTGGACAACACTCCGTAACACAAGCTCTTTTTTTGTGGTTTCGATGCAGGCCAGCGCGTGCGGCATTGCGCGCCCCCTGCCGAGCGTGTAGCATCCGGGCATCACACAGACAGTCGCCGCGCCGGGGAGGCCGCATGAACATGACCGCAGAAGTGCCGCGTACGGTGCTGATCATCGAGGACAGCAACGTGCAGTCCAAGATCATCCGCAAGCAGATCCAGGCGCTTACCCAGTTCGACACACTCATTGCCCACAGCATACAGGAAGCCGAGGCCCTGCTGCGCGACCACGGGCAGCAGATATTCATCGCCGTCATCGACCTGAACCTGCCCGATGCCCCCGACGGCGAGGCCGTGGACCTGTGCCTGGCCTGGAAGGTGCCGTCCATCGTGCTGACGGCCACCTTCAACGACGAAATCCGTCGCCGGTTCATCGAACGGCGGGTGGTGGACTATTTCTTCAAGGGGTCCATCCAGGACATGGACCCCATGGTGGCCAGCCTGGAGCGGGTGTTCAAGAACCAGTTCATCACCGCGCTGGTGGTGGACGATTCGCGCACCCAGCGCGCCCAGATAAAGAAACTGCTGGAAGTGCAGCGCTTTCGCGTGCTGGAAGCCGGGGACGGCGTGGAGGCGCTGGCCGTGTTCGAACAGAACCCCCATACCCGCCTGGTGATCACCGACTACCAGATGCCCAACATGGACGGCATCGAACTGGTGCGCGAACTGCGTGGCCGCCACAAGATGGACCGCGTGGCCATCATCGGGGTGTCCTCGGTGGGGTCCGGCCCGCTTACCGCCCAGTTTCTCAAGAACGGTTCCAACGATTTTCTCACCAAGCCCTTCGAGGTCGAGGAGTTCTACTGGCGCGTCAACCACAACATGGACGTGCTGGACATGATCTGCGACCTGAAGTCGTGCATGGAGTCGCTGGAAACGCACTGAGGCGTCCGCGCGCAACAGGGAGGACGAATGACGTCGCACGAGGCGTACAGGTCGCCGGGGCATCCCGCAGGCATGGACCCCCGCCGCGTGGTGGGCATGCACGGTGGCCTTGCCGCGCCCGCTCCCTTTGCCGCCTCGAGGACACGCGCCGATCGTGCTGGTGCTCCGGGCCGTGGCCCGGTGCTGTACTGGATGCATCGCGAACACCGCGCCCGTGACAACTGGGCGCTGCTGCACGCCCATGCCGAGGCAGTCCGGCTGGGCGTGCCTCTGGCCGTGGTGTGGTGCCTGGCAAACAGCTTTCTGGGCGCCACCATCCGCCAGTTCGGCTTTCTGCTGCGCGGGATGGAGGAAACCCAGCGTCATCTGGCGGTGGCTGGCATCCCCCTGGTGGTGCTGCGCGGCAATCCGCCGGAAGAGGTGGTGGGCTATGCCCGCACGGTGCATGCCGCGCTGGTGGTCACCGACTTCGACGTGCTGCGGGTGAAGCGGGCGTGGCTGGCATCCGCCGCGCGGGGGCTGGCCGGGTTCTGTCCCCTGCACGAGGTGGATGGCCGCAACGTGGTGCCCTGCCGGGTGGCCTCGCCCAAGCGCGAATACGCGGCCCGCACCCTGCGTCCGAAAATCCATCGCCTGTTGCCGGAATTCCTGACGTCCCTCCCTCCGCTGCCTTCCGTGCCTGGCGCGTCCGGCGTATCTGGCCCCCCGTGGCCGCTGCCCGTTCCCGAGGTAGACTGGGCGTCCCTGCGCGACAACCTTGCCGTGGACCGCAGCGTGGCCGAGGTGGGGCCGCTGCCGGGCATGCCGGACATCATCCCCGGGGAAGACGCGGCCCGCGCCGCTCTGGACGACTTCATCCGCACCCGCCTGCACCGCTACCACCTGCGCAATGATCCCAATGCGGGTGGCGTGTCCGGGCTGTCCCCGTACCTGCACCTCGGCATGCTGTCCGCCCAGCGGGCCGCGCTGGCGGCCCAGGTCAGCCCGGCTGCCGTGGCCGCGTCGGACGAGTGCCGTGCCTCGTTTCTGGAAGAGCTGATCGTGCGGCGCGAACTGGCCGACAATTTCTGCCTGCACGCCCAGGACTACGACGCGGTCACCTGCTTTCCCGACTGGGCGCGCGCCACCCTGGACAAGCACCGGAGCGACCCGCGCCCGGCCCTGTATGACGAGGCCCAACTGGACGCCGCGCGCACGGCGGACCCGTTGTGGAACGCAGCCCAGACCGAAATGGTGGTTACCGGGCGCATGCACGGTTACCTGCGCATGTATTGGGCCAAGCAGATACTGCTGTGGTCGCCCACGCCCGAGGACGCCGTGCGCGTGGCCGTGGCCCTGAACGACCGCTACTTTCTGGATGGCCGCGACAGCAACGGCTACACCGGCATCGCCTGGTCGGCAGGAGGGGTGCACGATCGTCCGTGGGGCGAACGGGCCGTGCAGGGCACCATCCGTTCCATGACCTACAACGGGGCGCGCTCCAAGTTCGACGTGGGCGCGTACATCCGGCGCATGCAGGCGCTGCGCGGCGGTGCGGGGGAGCAGGGTACGCTGTTCTGAACAGGGCAGGAGTCGACCCGCCATGACGGAAACAAACGAGCGGGGCACACCTACGTGGTGCGCCCCGCTCGTTTGCCGTGTGGTGCACGGGCAGGCGGTAGGAACGTCAGTCTCTGGAATCTGCGCCGTCCCGCCGGTCTTGCTCTGTCTGTACGGCCCGCACGCGCAGCGGCGATTCGAAAACCGTGAAGGGAATGGTGGCGCGCATACCGTCAAGAAAGGCGCGCAGTTCCCGCTCCTGATGGGGCGAGAAGACGATCTTGAGCACCGCGTCTGCGCCGGGGGCAGCGGAGCCTTTGGCGTTGCCGCCAGAAGAAGGGGCCGCCGCTTCGTGCCCGGTCGGTTGCGTACCGTTGTCGTCCGCGCTCCCGGCACTGCCAACCCCGCGGTCGAGCACGGTCATGTAGCCCAGGTTGTCTTGTGCCTCCAGCAGAAAGCGGAACATGGCAATGTGCCGGGGCGCGATGCGCGCATACAGCCGCGCGGAAGTGCGCGGCGGGGGCAGCGGTGGGGAAGGCTTGCGGGGGCGTTTGCGGGCCACGGGGTCTCCTGGGGATGGTGGCGGCCATGCGAATTTGCGGGCACTGCGGAACATGCCGGGCATGGACACTGGTACGGGGGAGGTGCCCCGACATGGCCGCCGTGTCAAGGTGCCCCCTCGGACGCCTGCCGTTACGCCCAGGAAGGGGCTTGTCCACCGCTGGGGCCCACTCGCCTTGGTACGGGGGAGGTGCCCCGACATGGCCGCCGTGTCAAGGTGCCCCCTCGGACGCCTGCCGTTACGCCCAGGAAGGGGCTTGTCCACCGCTGGGGCCCACTCGCCTTGAGTCTGCCTGCCACCCGCTGGGCACCCGTCTGGCGCGCATCCAGAGAACGTCCAGAGTTTGTCCCGTAATTATCCAATGGGCACGGCGGGATGCGGCGGGCATTCATGGTAGTGCGCATTTCATGCCCAATGTCTGCCAGCCTTCTATCCGCCACTCGCCAGCGCCTGCCCCTGTGACGCGAAACGCCCGGCCCCTTCACAAGGGCCGGGCGCAGGCAGTGCGTTGCGGTTGGTCGGGCTAGAGAATCTCCACCCCGTCCTCGGTGACCAGCACCATGTATTCCCAGCGGATGCCGCCCCATTCGGGGTAGTACAGGCCGGGTTCCACGGTCACGATCATGCCGGGCTTCAGGATCATTTCGTTGCGCGGGTTCAGGCTGGGCGGCTCGTGGGTTTCAAGGCCTATGCCGTGCCCCAGCGCGTGGGTGAAGTGGGCGGCCACGCCCTGCGCCTCGAAGTGGGCGCGCGCGGCGCGGTAGGCGTCGGCCACGGGCAGGCCGGGGCGCATGATTTTTATGGCTGCGGCCTGGGCGGCCTTGGTCTGTTCCAGCGCGAGGGTGAAGTGGTCGGCGGGCTTGTCGCCCACCCAGAAGGTGCGGGTCTGGTCCGAGTTGTACAGGTCCAGCCGGGCGCCCACGTCCACCAGCACCGGGCAGTTTTCGGTCAGCGGCACGTCGCCGGGAGCGTAGTGGGGCAGGGCGCCGTTGGTGCCCACACCCACGATGCTGGAGAAGGCCAGCTCGCTGGCGCCGTGCTCGCGAAAGAACTTTTCGATGTCCCAGGCCACCTCGGCCTCGGTGCGCCCCGGCACGAGGACGGTGGGCACCCATTCCATGAGCCGGTGGTTCAGCGCGGCGGAACGGCGCATCAGCTCGATTTCTTCGGGCTCCTTGATCACCCGCATTTCCTCGACCATGCCGTCGGCCCGTTCCATGGTCAGGCCGGGCGAGACCTTGTCGAAGAAATCCAGGGTCACGGCGCGCGCCTCGAAGCCCACGGCGCCGCGCACCTTGTCCTTGAGCAGCCCGTTGATCTGCCCCGGCGCATCGCCGGAATAGATGAACACGCGCTCTTCGGGCCACAGGCGGCGGGCCGCGTCGAGGTAGCGGGGGTCGGTGCACAGCCAGTCGTTGCCGTCGGCGGTGACGATGAGGTACCCGGCGCTCTCGTTCAGCTGCACGTCGTGCAGTTCGAAGCCGGAAAGGTAGAAGCGGTTGGCCGCATGGCTGACCAGCAGGGCGGACAGGCCTTTTCCGCGCATGGCGGCGCGCAGGGTTTCGCGCCGCGCCTCGTAGCGTTGTGCATTCATGGTGGTCTCGAATCGGGTCGCCGGTCAGGCGGCCGCTTCACAGCTTGTAGGTGGTTTCCTCTTCGCCGAGCACCATGCGCCCGGCCCATTCCACGCCCTGCATGACCGAATGGTCCATGTTGGCGGCCTCGTATTTCCATCCGCCGAAGCGCCCGCGCGAGTATATGCCGTGCGCCTCCAGCCACGGCTGGATGCAGCGCAGGGCGTTGTCGCGCCCCAGGGTGGGCACCGGGTAGCCGTAGTCCACCGCAATGGACCACCGCGAGGCGATGCGCTGCCGTTCGTCCGGAAGGAGCATGGAGGTGTTTACAAGCCCCTCGATGGTCTTGTCCATCAGGGTGTCCAGTTGTTCCGGCTTGTGGTCCGACCACGAGGTTTCGGCCATCAGCGCGCGCTGGTGGCCGGGCCGTGCCGCGTTGCGGGGCGAATAGTTGTGGAAGTTGGTCAGGCGGTAGAAGGGCGCGTTGGATTCCGGAAAGTACATCCAGCAGGTGTCGTCCTCACGCATGCCGTTCACGCCCACTCCGGCCACGTACACTCCGTTGCGGGCCAGTTGCCCGGCGGCGGCGCGCAGGCCGTCGCCCGCCATGGCGGCGGCGGGGCCCGCCCCGATCTGGTCGTGGATCAGGATGTCCAGCGGGCCGGTGGTCAGCAACTTGTCGTAGGTGATGCTCTGGCCGTCGGCGGTGCGCGCGGTGCGGGCGGCAGGGTCCACGGCGGCTACGGCGGTGTTCAGGCGTACCTTGTCGCCCAGGCGCGCGGCCAGCCGGGTGAAGATTTCTCCGGTGCCGCCCTGTTGCGGAAAGCGGAACAGGTTGTTGGGGCCCCAGCTCACGTTGTCCAGTTGCAGCACCAGGTTGCGCAGCACCATTTCCAGGTCGATGACGCTGACCCGCTCGCCGATCCACTGATAGCTCATCATTTCGGCGGGGGTGGCCCAGACCTTGAAGTTGTAGGGCCGCATGAAATATTTGGCGATGCCCGCGCCGAAGACGTATTCGAACCATTCCGCGAAGTTGGTGGGCGCTTCTTCGCGCCGGTGGCCGGGCAGCAGGGCCTGCACGCATTCCCACTGCATGTCCGGCGGCAGGTGGCGGATGTTGTTCTGGAAGGGGTAGGGCACCCAGCGCTCGGCAATGCGCACCCGCGCGATGCGCATGTGTTCCAGGTACTGGCCGTTCAGCAGGGTTTCCACCAGATTGTCGAAGTAGGCGTAGTGCGAGAACACCACGTGCCCGCCGATGTCCCAGGTGAACCCCGCCGCATCGCGAAAGCTGGCGGCCAGCCCCCCGGCGTAGGGGTTGCGTTCCAGCACCAGCACGGAGTGTTCGCCCAGTTCCGCCAGCCTGTGGGCCGCGCCAAGGCCCGTGGGGCCTGCGCCGATGATCAGGTATTTTACGTGCATGCGGTGTCCTGCGTGGGGCGCGCGATGTATCCGCGCGGTTGCCGTATGCCCGGTGCGGGGCGTGGTGATGGGGGTGGGCCGGGCCGGTTGCGTGGTCTGGGCAAGCGAGCCTGTTTGGAGAATCGTGCCTGACGGGTCCGGTCCGGGCAAGTATTGTCGTCAGGATGCCGTGCGCGTGCCCAGGGCCGCCAGCTTGCGCAGCAGGTCGCGTTCCAGCGCCTCGAACTCGCGGCGGCGCATGGCCAGCACCTCGGCGGCGTCGAACATGCCCGAAAGTTTGTACCGGTTGCCCAGGCCGTTGCCGAACTGTGCCGCACCCATGCGCACGGCCTTGCCGCTGCGTTTCATGTGGCGCACGGGCAGAAAGCCGGTGTAGCAGGCCAGCCGCCCGGCGCGGGCCCGGCGCAGGTCGTGTTCCAGGTCGTCGTACTGCGAGGGCGACAGCGAGAGGGAAAAGCCTCCGTCCTCCAGCAGTTCGGCGGTGCGGAACAGGTGGCAACACCCGGTCACCGAAATGCACGGACGCAGGTAGTCGAAGCGCCCCATGTCCGTGACCTGCGCGTGCAGGTCGCTGACGGAAAAGGGCAGCGCATGGGCGCGGGCCGGGGAAAAGGCCACTTCCGGCGACAGGACGTCGCGTTGCGGCGCGCCAGCCCTGTCGCCAACCCTGTCGTCTGGCATGTCGCCTGCATCGCTGCCCGTATCGTTACCTGACGGGGGTGGGGTGTCGTCCGCGAAGGCGGCAAGGTCCGGCGGGGTACCTTCCGGTGCGCGGAAGTGCGCGGTCAGGTGCAGGTCGGCAGACTGGACCACGTACGGGGCGTGCCAGTCCAGGGTGCGCCCGCCCCAGGCTGCGGCATCCGGCTGGCGGCGCACCGCACCGGCCAGGCGACGCAACCAGTCGGCGGGCACGGCGGCGTCGTCGTCCAGATAGGCGGTAAAGTCGCAGGCGGCCACTTCCGGCAGGCGCATCAGCCAGTTGCGCGCGGCGGCAGCCCCCACGTTGACCGGCAGGTGCACGGCGGTGCAGCGGTCCGCGCCGAACCTGTCGGCCCAGGCGCGCACCACGTCGCCGGTGCCGCCAGTGCCACCGGTGCCGTCGGTGGATCCGTTGTCCAGCAGGGCGATGCGGGTCACGTCCGCCAGGCCGGGGGCCAGGTGGGTGAGGGCGGTGTCCAGTTCCTGCGCCTTGTTCCACGAATAGAGCAGCACGGCGGTGGACCCGGCGGGCGCGGCTTCCGGAGTGTCCACGCCGCGCCAGACGTCGTGGGCGCGCAGGGCGAGGTTGACGTGCCAGGGCCGGGCGGTCAGCACCGCGTCCCACAGGATCAGGGCGGCGGGGGTTTCACCCAGGCGGACCAGGCAGTGGGCGGCGTGCTCCACCGGGGCCAGCCAGAAGCCGCTGCGCGGTACGGCGGAGGACGCCCGATTGGATGCAGGCAGGCCCGAGGGAATCAGGCCGGACTCAGGCAGGCCAGACGCAGGCAGGCCGGACACGGCCAGTGCGGCATCGCGAAAATGGGCCAGCGCGACGTCATGGTGGCGGGCGGCGGTGGCCCCGCCATCAGCAAGCCCCGCGCAGGCGGAAGCGCGGTTGGCCGCGAGGCAGCCGTGAAGATGGTCGAAAAGCGGGGCGAGAGGGGGTAGGCCAGGTCCACCAGGCGGGGCAAGCCGGGCTGCGGCCCGGTGCAGGTGCCCGTCCAGCCAGTCCAGGTCGCCGGAAAGTTCGCCCACGGCCACCGCCTGCTGCACCCAGAACAGGTTGGCGGGGTCGCGTTGGCGCTCGGCGTCCACATGGCGTTGCAGGCGCACCCAGTCGGCCTGGGCGGCCAGCCGTTCATAGCGGGCCAGGTCGGCGGGCCGCCGCCAGGCCCCGTGCACGGCGGCCAGCAGCGCGCTCAGCGCGAAGTGCAGCCAGGGCAGCCGTTGATGCAGCAGCAGTACCTGCCCGGCCAACTGGCCGTTGCAGGGGTCTTCCTCCCACGCGGCAAGCAGCAGTTCGCGACCGGTGCGCAACAGGTCGTCACGTCCGGCGGGGCCTGTGGCGCTGGCGGGAGAAGCGGCGGGGGATTGGGAGCGGGTGATGGCGTCGGCCGCGCAGCGCAGCCGGTGGACGGACCCCACGCTGCCGTGCACGAGGCGGATGCGCAGCCACAGCGGCAGGCGCTGCCAGGCAAGGGCAAGGGAGGCGTGCGGCATGGCGTCGTCCCGGTAGGTAATCCGTCGGGGGGCGATACCCCGTCAGGGTCGAGAACGAAGGGCGCGGGCCGGGATCAGTCGGCGCAGTTCACGCAGCGGCTGGCTTCGGGCATGGCCATGAGCCGGGCCAGGGGGATGGGCTCGCCGCATTCCACGCAGAAGCCGAAGTCGGGATCGTCCTCGTCGATGCGCTTCAGGGCGTATTCCAGACCCACCTGGCGGTTGCGCAGCTGGGCCAGGGCGGCCTCGTTGACGCTCTTGTTCTGGATGGCGTCCATGCGAGAGACTTCGTCCATGCCGTCCGCACCGGGGGGAACAGGCTTGGTCAGTTCCTTCAGGGCCTCTATGTCCTGCGCGATGCGGGCGAGATCGGCGACGATCCGTTCCCGGAGTTTTTGTCTGTCGTTGGGCATCATCGTGGTGCTCTCTTCCGGGGCGAGCGGGAAGGGCGGTGGTTGCTTGTTTCGTCGCGGCGCGTCCGGCTGCGCGATGTGCGGCACAGGACGCGGCGACGCCGGGCGAAACGCCGCAGGAAACCACCGTGGGGCGGACCGGCGCACGCCGACCAGCCGACACGGTTCGTGCGCCGCCGCGGGGCGGCGCCATGGGTTGCCGGAGCTTCGTCCGCATGGAACCCGGACGAGATTCCAGCCCTACCCCATTTGCCCGCGCTTTCCAACCCCTTGACGCATGACAGGACGCATGAGGGGGGCGGGTGGAGGGGGTAAACGGTTGCCACGCGGGGTCCGCCGCGTTGAGCGGGCGGCGGGTTCCTGCTATGGCTGGGCATCGACACGGGAGGCGGATGTGCACACGGCGGCCATGGTTGCGGAATTTCTCGGGCGCATGACCCGGCAGGGAAAGGGGAGCGAGGCGGGTGCGTTGTCTGGCGTCCTCTCCCCCGCGGGGCACGACACAGGGTTCGGCTTTACGCCGGACCTTTCACGGGATGCCCCCGACGAGGCAGACGGGGCAGACGGGGCAGACGGGGCAGACGGGGCCACGCCCCAGGCCTGGGCCGCCGCGCTGGGCGTGCCCGTGGCCGGGAAGGCGTCCGGCTCCGGCTCCGCCCCCGCCTCAGCACCCGTATCGGCGGCGGATGTCTCCTTTCTGGCCGCCGGGGAATACCACGAAAACTGGCTGGTGCGCGCCCCGGCGGGGCCGGTGGTGCTGCGCATCAACCGGGGCGGCGCGGCGGGCAGCCAGTTGGGGCTGGCCGATCAGATTTCCTACGAGTACCGGGTGCTGCACGCCCTGGCCGGGTGCGGGGCCACCCCACGCCCGCTGGCATTGGCCCCTGCGGCGGTGCTGCCCGGCGGCGGTCCGGCTGATGCCCAGTCGCCCGACGGGGTAGCCCCATCAGGCGGCGCCCTGCTGATGCAGTGGCTGCCGGGGCGTCCGCTGGACTATCGTGCGGATGCCCGCCATGCCGCGCGGGTATTCGCCGCCGTGCACGCGGTCCCCGTGCCTGCGGCAGTGGAAATCCCCCCGCCCGGCCCGGTGCCGCACGTGCTGCCGCCCGGCGTGCTGGCCGCGCAGTCGGACCCGGTGGCGGCCATCGTGGCGGAAAGCTCGGCCCTGCTGGACCGGCACGTCGGTCACCCGCAGGCCCCGCGCATGGCCGCCGCGCGGCAGGCTCTGCTGGACTACCGTGACCGGGTGGCCCGGCTGGCCGGGGATACCCGGCACCTGTTCGCGGAGGAGCCTCCGGTCATCGCCAATACCGAGGTCAATTCCGGCAACTTTCTCGTGCCCGACGGTGCAGGCGCTGACGGCGCTCCGGTCGCGCCCTGCGGCGCGTGGCTGGTGGACTGGGAAAAGGCGGTGGTCACCACCCGCTATCAGGATCTGGGTCATTTTCTTGCGCCCTCCACCACCCTGTGGAAGACCGATTTCACCTTTGACGCGGCCGCGCGCGCGGCCTTTCTGGAAGACTACCGGGCGGCCCTGCGCGACACGGGCCAGCCCGTGCCGGGCGCGGAGGAGTGCGCGACAAAGGCCGACGTCATGGTGCGCGCCGTGCTGCTGCGCGGCCTGTCGTGGTGCCTGATGGCCTGGCACGAATACGCGGGGGGCGCACGCGCGCTGGCCCATGCCGACACCTTTCGGACCATCGAACGCTATCTGGGGAATATCGCATGGTTCTTGCGGTAGAGGGGCTGTGCGCCTCGTACGGAGAGGGCGATGCCGCACCCGGCGGGGTGGGGCTGGTGGCCGCCGCCGTGGGCCGGGCCGTGGGCTTTGCCGCCGGGCGGCGGGGCACGCGCGGGCCGTCAGGCCATCCCTTGCACGCGCCCGATGCCCGTCAGGACGGGGGTGGGGTGCGCTCCGCATCGTCGGGCGCGTCATCGGGCACAACGTTGGGCACGACATTGGGCACGACATCGGGCACGACGTCGGGCACGGTGTTCCGCGGGGTGACCTTCAGCCTGGCGCAGGGCGAAATGGCCTGCCTTGTGGGGCCATCCGGCGTGGGCAAGACCACCCTGCTGCGGGTGCTGGCCGGGCTGCACCCCCACGACGGGGGCGGATTTGCCGTAACCCCGCCGGACGGGCACGACGACGCGGTGATCCTGGTCTTTCAGGACTATCTGTTGTTCCCGCACCTGACCGTGCGCGACAACGTGGCCTTCGGCCTGCGCGCACGCGGCCTGGGCCGCCGCCAGCGTATCCAGCGGGCCGGGGACATGCTGTCGGATTTCGGTATCGGCGAACTGGCCCACCGCTATCCGGCCCATCTTTCCGCCGGGCAGCGCCAGCGGGTGGCCCTGGCGCGCGCGCTGGTGTGCAATCCCGCCCTGCTGCTGCTGGACGAACCCTTCGCCAACCTGGACCGCACCCTGCGCCTGGAGATGGCCGTCTACGTGCGCGAAACGGTGCGCCGTTACGGGGTGACCACCCTCAGCGTCACCCACGACCTGGAAGAGGCGTTTGCCGTGGCCGACCGCATCGGGGTCATGCTGGACGGGCGGCTGGCCCAGTTCGGCGCCCCGACGGAACTGTACGGGCAGCCCGTCTCGCTCGACGTGGCCCGCTTCATGGGGCCGGTCAACGTGCTGGACGGCCCGGCGTGCACGGCCTTCGGCCTGCCCCTGCCGGGCGGCTGCCTGTGTGGCGGCGGTGACGATTGCGTGCCGCTGGCCCTGCGGCCCGAAGGTCTGGTTGCCATCCCCGATCCGGACGGCCCCGCCGTGGTCACGCGGGCGGTGTTCACCGGGCAGGTCAACCGGCTGACCCTGGCCCCGGCCCGTGCGGCAGGCGTGGCCAAGCCCGGCCTGGCGGGACTGGCGGAATTGGCGGGACTGGCGGGACTGGCGGAATTGGCGAAACTGCCTGAACTGCCTGAATTGGTGGTGCATTCCCTGCGGGCGGACATGCCGGAGGGAACGCGGGTGCGCGTGGAATTGGCCTAGGGGCTGTTTCCAGAAGCCCCTTCCGCCCGGTTCCCATACCAGCCCGGCAGGGCGAGAAGCCGCCCGCGTGCCCAGCGCTAGCGGTACGGGGCGAAGCGCAGATCCGTGGTCAACAGGTCGATGAGCTTGCGGTGCCCGGCGGGAAAGGTGAAGCGCGGCAACTCGGCGAAGTCCACCCAGCGGTATTCGGTGGCCGCGTCCAGCACCGGCGGCACGGGCGCTTCCCCGGACATATCCCCGTCCAGTGCGCACAGGTAGCAGTGCAGGGTAACCCGGTAGGTGGTGTACCCGTGGCGGATTACCGCCAGCTTGTCGCGCACCGCAATGCGGAAGGCGGTTTCCTCGGCGTATTCGCGCACGATGGTGGCGTCCGGCACTTCATCCTTCTCCACGCAGCCGCCGGGAAATTCCCAGAACCCCGCCCACACGCCCTCGTCGGGCCGTTTCTGGATGAAGATGCGCCTGCCGTGCACCAGCACGCCGGTGGCTACGTCCAGCGGGGTGATGGGCTGCTTGCGCCCCGGCACGGGCCGCTCATGCGGAATGCCCAGGCGCAGGCTTTCGCACAGACCGGACAGCGGGCATGAGGCGCATTGCGGTTTCTTGCGGCAGACCAGCGCGCCCAGTTCCATGAGCGCCTGGTTGAAATCGCGGGCGCGCCCCGTGGGCAGCAGCGCGGCGGCCAGCGCCCGGATGCGCGCGGCGGCGGGCTGGGCGCGGACAGGGGTGTCTATGTCGAACACCCGTGACAGCACCCGTTCCACGTTGGCGTCGATGCAGGTCACGTCACGGTTGAAGGCGATGCCCGCGATGGCCCCGGCCGTGTACGGGCCGATGCCCGGCAGCGCGCGGATGGCTTCCGGGTCGTCGGGAAGTTCGCCGCCGTGCCGCTCCACCAGGGCTTTGGCCGCCTTGTGCAGGTTGCGCACCCGCGAATAGTAGCCAAGCCCTTCCCACGCCTTCAGCAGTTCGTCCTCGCTGGCGGCGGCCACGCTGGCCGCGTCGGGAAACCGGGTCATCCAGCGCAGAAAGTAGTCCACCCCCCGGTCCATCTGCGTCTGTTGCAGCATCACCTCGGAAATCCACACTGAATACGGCTCGTAGCCGAACCGCCACGGCAGCGGGCGCTTGTGCACGGCAAACCAGTCCAGCAGGGCCGTGGCAAAGGCTTCCGCAAAGGCGGCGGTGGGCAGTTCGCGGGGCTGGGCGGTGTCTGCGCTGGCGGCGGCGCGGCGACGGGGCTTGGGGCGGGGGGAAGCCGTAAGAGCGGGTGCGGCGTCGGGTGGGGCCTGATTCGGCTGGGTGTCTGGCAGCGTGCCGGGCAGGCCGGGTGCGGCGCTGGCGCATGCGGCATGGGGAAAGGTATCACGGGCGGGCATGGGCGGGGATGTACCGCACGCACGGCGCGGCTGGCAAGGCGCGGAAACGCGCGCCCGTGCCGTGCGGGGCCGCCGCCTGCGGCGCGGGAGCGTCCTGTCCGATATCTCCCGGGCCTGTTGCCGCGGCTGCCGAGCCCGGCCCCCGCCCGGTTCCCCGGCATTCTCTGCACGGATGTGGCGGAGGGTTGGCTCCATCCGCGTTCCGGCCCGGTGGTCGCGGCGCTACCGGGCGACGGACTGCGCCGTTGTGCCCGCTGTTTCCTGCGGCACGGCGGATACATGCATCCACGGAATGTGGCGGTCGCGGGGAATGCCCCAGAGATCCAGCGTGCGGTCGAGGTGTTCGGGCAGGGTGGCCGCGTTCGCGGTATCAGTGGTGTAGTGCCATGCGCGCGGTGTCCTCTCGCCCTGCGGAGTATGGATCAGCACGTCCAGCCGTCCTTGCGGGCTCACGAACAGCGCCAGACGCACGCTCGGGTCGTATGCGGCGCTGCCCGCGCACGCCGCCCCCTGGGGACCGGTCAGGCAGCATCCCCCTTCACCGGTGTAGTGGTCGGGGATGCTTTGGGGGTCGAACGGCAGCAGGCTGAGGGTGGAAAGCAGTTCATAGTGCGGCGGGGGCAGCAGGGCCGTCAGGCGCTGCGCCATGCCGGGCATGGTGAGCACCTTTTCGAAGTACATGACGTTCTCGAAGGCTTCCGGGGGCATGGGCAGTGGGGCAACAGCTTCGGAAGGGGGCAATGGGGCGGGCTTGCGTTCCGTCAGGCACAGCGAAAGCTGCCCGTCGGCAAACCGGTCGCCCTTGCCTGGACGCGGCCACTGGGCAATGCCGTTGCGGGTGCGGTCCGTGCCGTGCACGTCGGCTTCCCATCGCAGGCAGCGATCCGCGCCGTCCGCGCATTCCCAAAGCCGCATGCCCTTCGCGCCGGGCGGCCAATGGGGAAACACCGCGCCCGACATGGCAAAGGGTGGTCTGCCCGCCTCCGTGCCGGTGCCGACCCCCGTGAAGCGGCCTTCCGCGTCGGCCTGGCCGCGCATGGTCACGGTGACGGGGGTGCCGTCGAGGGTGCCGGTCCATGTACGTTCCTCGCCATGCACCGGCACGGTGGGGGTGGCGGGTGCGACGATGGGGAAGGTCTGGGTGCTCAGCGGACCAAGGTGCATCCACGGCAGATCGGTGCGTGTCGGATCGGGGGCGTCGCTCTCCAGCGGCCACAGCCGGAGCGCCTCGTTGATGTCGCCGGGCAGGGCCGCCACGTCGCGGGTGTCGTTGGTGTAGTGCCATGTGTCGGCGCGGGAGGAGAAGAAGTTGGACAGTAGCACGTCCACCCGCCCCTGCGGGTTTACGGCCAGGGCGATGCGGTACCACGGCCATCCGTCCGACGTGCCCGCGCACAGCAAGTTGCCTTGCGACCCCATGAAGCAGGGGGCTGTTTGCCACTGGCTCATGCCCTGAACGATCTCGTAGTGTTCGGGAGACAGCATGCCTGCCAATTGCTGCGCAAGGCCAGGATGCTCCAGCAGGTCCCCCCGCCGGGGGCCTGCCAGGGCTTGCGGCGGCACGGACAGGGGACGCACCGGTGGAGGCGGCGGCGCGTCGAGGGTGGCGCGCCGGGTGCGGCGCAGTTCGAACCTTGAGGGCGTGTCGCCGATGTAGCCTTCGCGCGCGCGAAATTCCGTGGGGTCTTCGCTGTAGGTGTCGCCGTACCAGGGGGTGCAGGCCGCCGCGCCGGGCGGGCACTCCCAAAGGCGCATCCCCTTGGCGAGCGGCCACCACAGGGCAAAGATGCCGCCCGTGACGAAACGTGGGACCCCCTGCTGCGGGATGCACACGCCGCCGCCCACGAAGCTGCCCTCGTTGTTGGTCCAGCCGCGCATGGTCAGCGTTGCGGGAATGGTATCTATGGTGCCCTCCCACGTCCATTCCTCGTACCGCATGGGCATGGTGGGATAGGGCGGGTTGGCTTGGGGCATCTTTTCGGCGTGGAGTGCGCCGGGAACCAGCCAGAACGCCAGTGTGACTGTGAACAGGAAGCAACGGAGCGCACGCATGGGAACCTGCCTGTTGGCGTCGAACGTTGCCAGACAATATCGCACGCCAAGGGCAACTTCCAGCACCGGCAGCACCGGCAGCACCGGCAGCACCGGCGCAGGTCGGGACGGGTTATTCGCGGGTATGCGTTTTTTGTTTCTCAGGGGCATGGATTGCTGGCTTGTGTTATCACATTGTCAAATATACAAAATGGGAATGCATGGCTGTGAAATTTAGATTTGCAGGGGCACGCGTGAGCACGTTCAGAAAAAATGCGATTATCGTGCTGTTGTTGGTTTTCGTGATTGTCGATTATTTGGTTTGGGATTTGTTTAATGCTTCTCATAGCATCAGAACTGTATATGTAGTTGTGGCGCATCTGATACGGGCAGTTGTCTTCGGGCTCGCCGCGTTCGCCTTGAGGCATACCAAATTCAGAACATTGGGGTTGAAAATTGTTGTTTCTTATGCGGCAACCTTGTTTGTCATCTCATTCTATTCTGGTGTCCCCGGAAGGATTCCTGGTCTGAACATGATTCCTTTCAATATACTATGGTTTTGGAATGATCCTTTGGATATAAACAAGGCATTAAAAGGGGCAATGCTCATTTTCTATTTTTTAGTGCTGTGTGTTTATGGAGCATTGTTGAAAAGTGGAAAAAAAAGCGGCGCTCGGTGACGCCGCTTTTCCGTTATTTATCGATAAATTTCCCTGTATTCTTGTCGCGTGGGTGATCGATTTCTCTCCATATTCGTTTTGTTTCTTGCAGAACCGCGTCTACCAGATCAGGCACGGCGAATCCCCATGAGATGGGGGATGTTGCTTCATCCAGTGCCTGGATGCTCTTCATGCCCTTGCGAAGCTCCTGTCCCTTGTCTCCAAGGATTTCTTGCACACGTTGCTTTTCTTTGGAGCCATAAGGAGCCCAAAACGGGGCGACATTGCGGGCAATTCCTGCCCCTTCAAGCCCCAGCGGGTCGAAGGCGCTGACCGGATCGTCCACGCAGTAGTCGTAGGGGGCGTGGTCGCCGCCGGTGTCGCCCAAGGGGTCGGGCGCGGTGAAGCGTCCGGCGCGCGGGTCGTAGTCGCGGAAGCCGAAGCGCACCAGTCCGGTATGCCGGTCCACCAGCCCCCCGGCAAAGCCTAGCGGCAGGTAGAAATACGGGCAGGTGTCCAGCAGGAGGTTGCCGAAGTTGTCGTGCTCCAGGCGTTTCACCACCGTGCCGTCCGGGTCCATCAGGACCTTTACCGTGCCCACCTGGTCGCGTCCGATACGGAAGGTGACGGAGCGCGGCGGTGGGGCGGCCTCCCCGTCCTTGCGGAAGATGGACAGGTCCAGCAGGTTGCCGTCCAGGTTGTCCAGCGCCGGGCCGCATACGGTGAGGCCTCGGGCACGCGGTCATTGCCGTAATGAAAGGTGTAGTCCGAGCCGGTGCGGTGGTCGCGGAAGCGGGCCAGGCGCAACGGGTCGAGCCACTGGTATTCCCCGCTGGGCGCGTCGTTGCGCAGCACCAGGAAGGGGATGCCGTGCTGCCCGAAGCGGTAACGGATGATGTCGCCCCCGGGCAGCACCACCGAATCGAGGGCCACCGGGGCAAGCTGGCCTTGGGGGTGATGGGGCGCGCCTCCGGCGTCGGCGTTTCCTCCATTTCCGTAATAGAACCACGTGCTGTTGCGCCCCTCTTCCGTGCACCGCAGGCTGCCGTCCGGGGCGTACATGTAGCGCGCCCGCCCGGCACGCACGAGGCGGCCCGCAGCGTCGTAGGCAAAGGTGCGCTCCGTCTCCATGGCCCGCAGCGCGTCGCGCGACATGCCGGGCAGCGGGGCCACCCGCGCCTCCGTGCGCTGGCCCGCCGCGTTGTAGGCGTAGCGTTCCGCCACCTGGCCGTCGCGGCGCACCTCGGTCAGGTGGCCGCGCTCGTCGTGGGTGTAGTCGTAGCTGGTGATGCGCCCCCCGCAGTGTTCCTGTTTGGCGCGCAGTCTGCCCTCGGGCGTGAAGGCGCAGTGCACGCCCAGCACGGGCGGGATGTCGCCGGACGGGGTGGCGGCGGTACCGGTGGTGGTCCCGGGGCGGGAATCGGGCTCGTGGGGGGCGGGTGCGCCGGACGCGCCGCCCGCGCCGTACCCCAGCCCGGCGTGCGCTGCCCCGCCGGTCGGCCCCGGCCGTTCGTCGCGGGGCCGCTTGGCGAACACCACGTTGCGCAGGATGTCTTCGGTGGACATGGCTCGGGGAGAACGCTGGGCAGGGGCGCGGCGGGACGTGCGCCCGCGAGTGGAGGCGGACATGGTATTTCCTTTGGTTGATGGTGGAAATGCCGCATCCGTAGCATGAAGGTTTCGGCCCGGCGCGGCCGCAGCGGGGTCGCACCGGGGTGGGAAGGCCGTCCGGAGGGGGGCGGCCATGGCGTTACCCTGCCGCACCCCGCATGCCACCCCGGCATTACCCTGACGGAAGGCCCGTGCCGCAACAAGCGAGGGGAACCGGACAATTCCGGTTCCCCCCTCTCAGGACATCATGCCGGGCACGGCGCGTGGCGCGGGTCGCGCATCCGGCTGCCTTGGTGGCGCGCGCCCGTCACTGCCGACAGGCTGCACGTCCTGCGCGCCCCGTCCCGCACTCCCCGTTAGGCTGCGCGGGCCTGCCTACGCGTGGCGCACGCGGCCCAGGAATTCGCGCAGGCGCGGGTTTTTCGGCGCGCTGAAGAATTCGTCCGGCGGGCCTTCTTCCTGTATCCGGCCCTGATCGATGAAGATGACGCGGTCGGCCACCTCGCGCGCAAAGCCCATTTCGTGGGTGACGATGACCATGGTCATGCCTTCCAGGGCCAGGGCGCGCATGACTTCCAGCACTTCTCCCACCAGTTCGGGGTCGAGAGCGCTGGTGGGCTCGTCGAACAGCAGCACCTTGGGCTGCATGGCCAGCGAACGGGCAATGGCCACCCGCTGCTTCTGCCCGCCGGAAAGCTGGTCCGGGTAGGCGGTGGCCTTGTCGGCCAGGCCCACCTTTTCCAGCAGGGCCAGGCCCAGCCGGTCGGCCTCGGCGCGAGAGGTGCGGCGCACGCGGATGGGGCCAAGGGTCACGTTGTGCAGCACGTTCATGTGCGGAAACAGGTTGAACTGCTGGAACACCATGCCCGCTTCGGTGCGCACGTAGTTGATGTCGGTGGCGGGGTCGTACAGGTCGTGTCCGTCCACGACGACCTTGCCGGAGGTGATTTCCTCCAGCCGGTTGATGCAGCGCAACGCCGTGGACTTGCCCGAGCCGGACGGCCCGATGATCACCACCACCTCGCCGGGGCAGACGGTAAGGTCGATGCCGCGCAGCACCTCGTTCTGGCCGAACCGCTTGTGCAGGTTGCGGATTTCGATCATGGGGGATTCGCAGGTCTTCATCGTGTCATCCCCCTATCTGCCAGCGCGGGCGTTGAGCTTGCGTTCGTACACCCGCAGCGCCCGCGCGATGCTCAGCGTCATCACCAGGTACATCACGGCCACGGTCAGCCACACCTCGAAGGCGCGGAAATTCACGGCGATGATCTCCTGCCCCTGCCGGGTCAGTTCGCCCACCCCGATGACCACCAGCAGCGAGGTGTCCTTCAAAGAGATGATGAACTGGTTGCCCAGCGGCGGGATCATGCGGCGAAAGGCCTGCGGCCATACCACGTGCAGCATGGTCTGCATGCGGGTAAGCCCGATGGAGCGCCCCGCCTCGGTCTGGCCCACGTCGATGGATTCGATGGCCCCGCGCACGATTTCGGCGATGTACGCCCCGGAATTGACGGCAATGGCGATGATGCCCGCCGTCACCGGCGGAATGCGCATGCCCGTGGCCAGCGGCACGCCGAAATACAGGAACATCACCTGCACGATGAGCGGAGTGCCGCGTATGGCCTCCACATAGATGTCGGCCAGGGCGCGGGGCAGCCTGCCGCGCGCGGTCTTGGCCAGACCGGTGACGGCGCCCACCAGAAAGCCGATGGCCAGCCCCCCCAGGGTGATGATGATGGTCAGGTGCACCCCGCCGAGCAGCAGGGGCACGCTTTCCCACATGACGCTTGCTTTAAAGTCCAGTGCCATGGAATGCCTTTGGGTGATTCTCGCGGGGTGCGGGAACGGCCAAGGGGATGGCCCAGCGGCCATCCCCGTCGTTTCCGTTCAGGCGGTGTCGTGGCGCAGAAGCGCCGCCGCCGCCGTCATCAGCAACAAGGCCGGTCTACTTGCCGGGGGCGTAGCCGAACCACTTCATGTACAGCTTGTCGTAGGTGCCGTCGGCCTTGGCCTTCTTCAGGGCCTCGTTCACCTTGGGCACCAGCGGGCTGCCCTTGGGGAAGCCGATGCCGTAGGACTGGCCCTGGTACAGCGGGCCAACGGTCTTCACCTTGCCCTTGCCGGCGGTCATGGCGAATTCCTTCACCACGGGCATGTCGAACACCGCGGCGTCTGCGCCGCCGCTCATCAGTTCAAAGAACATGCCGTCGTTGTTGGGGAACAGCTTCACTTCCTTGGCATTGGCGCTGGCCTTCACGAAGTCCACGGACGAGGTGGCGGTCTTGGTGGCCACGATCTTGCCCTTCAGGTCTTCCACCGACTTGATGGCGGTGTCGCCTTCGCGCACCAGGATCATCAGGCCGGAATCATAGTAGGGGTCGGAAAAGTCGATGACCTGCTGGCGTTCGGCCTTGATGGTGATGCCCGCAATGCCCACGTCGATGTTGCCGGTCTGCAGGCCGGGGATGATGCCGTTGAAGTCCATGGGCTGCAGTTCGTAGTCCACGCCCACGGTCTTGGCGACAGCCTGCCACAGTTCGATGTCGAAGCCGGTGTACTTGCCGTCTTCGCCCTTGAACTCGAAGGGCTTGAAGTTGGTGTCGTGCGCGACGACAAGCTTCTTGGCCATGGCGGGGGCGCACAGCGCGGCCACCAGGGCAAGGCCGAGGGCAATCTGGATAAGACGCTTCATGTGGTTCCTCCGGTCTGTTGCGGCGGGTGCGCCGGTGCGCGCACGGCCCGTGGTGCGTCCGCGCGGCGTGCGTGCGAACCGGATAGGCATTGCAGAATCCGGGCGGGAAATCAAGGGCGCCGGGCCGGGCCAGCGGCAGGTGCACAGTACGCCCTTGCCGCTGGCGCACGAAAACGGGCCGGAAGGTTGCTCCTTCCGGCCCGTGGCGTTGCTGTGGATCAGCAGGCGGTGATTACGCGTTTTTGTGTGCGGCGGCGGGGGCAACGGCAGCCGGGCAGGCGGGCTGACCCGGTTCGCCGTCGTCGAAGAAGGCAAGGCTGGCGGACGAGATGACCACGATCACCGACCCCACGTTGTGGAACACAGAGGCCATCACCGGAGAGAGCAGGCCGTAGCCGCTGCCCAGGATGGACAGCCCGTTGAACAGCACGCCGAGGCCGATATTGATCTTGATGAGCGAGATGGCCCGGCGCGAAAGGCGCACCAGAAAGGGCAGGCGGCCGATGTCGTCATGGGTAAGGGCCACGTCGGCGGTTTCCAGGGCCACGTCGGTGCCCGCGCCGCCCATGGCCACGCCCACGTCCGCCCCGGCCAGGGCGGGGGCGTCGTTGATGCCGTCGCCCACGAAGATCACCGTGGCCCCGGACTGCTGCTGGGTGCGGATGGCGGACAGCTTGTCGGCGGGCTTCAGCCCGGCGCGCCAGTAGTCTATGCCCGCCTGCGCCGCGATGCGCGCGGCGGCGGTTTCATGGTCGCCGGACAGCATGCCCGCGTGGGCAAGACCGGCGGCGCGCAGCCCGCTGACCGAGGCGCGCGCGCCGGGGCGCAGGGTGTCGGTGACGGCCAGCAGCCCGGCAGGGGCCGCGTCCACGCGCACCAGCAGGGCGGTGGCCCCGCGCGCGCGCAGGGCTGCCAGCGGCTGCAGCAGACCGGGCGCGCGTTCGGCAAGTTCCGCTTCCACCTCGGCGGTCACGCCGCAGACCTCCACTGCGTGACCGTCCACGGTGGCCCGCACGCCCACGCCCACCTCGGTGAAGGCGCCCTCGGCAACGGCGGGCACGATGGACCGCGCCTCGGCCCCGGCCACGATGGCCCGTGCGATGGGGTGGGTGCCGCCGCCTTCCGCACCGGCGGCAAGAGCCAGCAGGCGCTCCTCGGCCATGCCCGGCACGGGCAGCACTTCGTCCAGTTCGGGCCGCCCGAAGGTGAGGGTGCCGGTCTTGTCGAACAGCACCAGGGTGGCGGCGGCCACCTTTTCCAGGGCCTGCCCCCCCCGCACGATGATGCCCGCGCGGGCGGCGCGGCCCACGGCGGCCACGGCGGCGGTGGGCGCGGCCATCAGCAGGGCGCAGGGGCACCCGGCGATAAGCACGGCCACGGCGCGCGACGATTCGCCCGAAACGGCCCAGGCCGCGGCTGCGCAGGCCAGCACCACCGGGGTGAACCACCGGGCGTAGTTGTCCACCAGGCGGGCGGCCTTGGGGTTGTGGGCTTCCGCCTCTTCCACCAGGCGCACCACCTTGCCGATGGTGGTGTCTTCGCCCACGCGCTGCGCTTCCACCACGATGACGCCGTTGTAGTTCATGGTGCCCGCCAGCACCTTGTCGCCTGTGCCGCACGAGCGGGGCAGCGGTTCGCCGGTGATGGAGGATTCGTCCACGGCGGTGATGCCGGACAGGATCACCGCGTCCACGGGGATGCGTTCACCGGGGCGTACCCGCAACTGCTGGCCCACGCGTACCTCCGCGGCGGGCACGGTGCGCTCGCGGCCACCCGGCTCGACGATGGTGGCGGTATCCGGGGTGACGGCGGCCAAGGCCTTGATGGACCGGCGGGCCGCATCGCTCAGAAAGCCTTCCACCAGCGAACCGGCCTTCATGATGCAGGCCACGATGGCGGCGGACAGGTATTCGCCCTGCATCACCGAGGCCACAAGGGCGATGGACACCAGTTCGTCCACGTTGACCTGCTTTTCCAGCAGGCCTTCCACGGCGCCCTTGACGATGGGCAGGCCGTTGATGGCGGCCCCGGTCAGGGCCAGGGCAGCGGCCAGCCACGCAGGCGCGCCGGAAAGCGACGCGATCCACGAAGCGGCGGCCAGGACGCCGCCCAGCAGGCAGAGCAGGGTTTCGCGCGAAGAAATCAGTTCACGGTAGGAGCCGGGGCAGGCGAAGCGTCCGATCACGAGGTGTGCCTCCAGAATGTTTGACGGTCAAACTTCTTTATGTCCAAGATAGTTTGACGGTCAAGGTATTTTCCGGGGCATGCATAGGGTGCCGGAACAACAGAGGAAAGCAGGAACATTGTGTTGATGGATCGGCAAGGGCATACCCCGCCGATACGCCAGGACCGGCCGAGCCGCCCCGCCGTCGCTACCCCAGGGCCACGTCCAGGGTCATCATCAGGGTGAACCCGGCAATGACGCCCATGGTGGCAAGGTCCCCGTAGCCGGAACCCTGCGATTCGGGAATCACTTCCTCCACCACCACGAAGATCATGGCTCCGGCGGCAAAGGCCAGTGCGTACGGCAGCAGCGGCTGCGCCCAGATCACCGCCGCCGCGCCGATGACGGCGGCGATGGGTTCGACCATGCCCGAGGCCTGCCCGAACAGGAATGCCTTCATGCGCGAAAAGCCTTCGCGCCGCAGCGGCACGGACACCGCCGTGCCCTCGGGAAAGTTCTGGATGCCGATGCCCAGCGCCAGGGCCACGGCCCCGGCCAGCGAAGCGGATGGCAGGTCGGCAGCCACCGCGCCAAAGGCCACGCCCACGGCCAGCCCCTCCGGAATGTTGTGCAGGGTGATGGCCGCCACCAGCAGGGTGGAGCGTTGCCAGCTGCTGGGCAGCCCTTCGGCGTGCTCGATGGGGTTGTGCAGGTGCAGGTGGGGCAGCAGCATGTCCACCAGCCGCAGAAACAGCGCCCCCAGCACGAAGCCCACGGCGGCGGGCACGAACGACCAGCGGCCCAGGTGCTCGGACATTTCCAGCGCCGGGGCCAGCAGCGACCAGAAGCTGGCCGCGACCATCACCCCGGCGGCAAAGCCCAGCATGACGTCCAGCGCCTTGCGCGAAAAGCTCTTGGTCAGGAACACCAGGGCCGCGCCCAGCGCGGTGACCCCCCAGGTGAACAACCCGGCGAGAAAGGCCTGCATGACGGGGGAAAGCTGCGTGAAGGCGGTGTACATGTCCGGTCTCCGGATGAGGTGAGGGAAGTCGGCCGGAAGGCTTCAATACCCCGAGTATACCCGGAAACGGAGAGTCGTCCACTGGCCGGTGACCGGATATGAAGAACCGGCGGGTGGACCGGGGTGGTCGACCGGAACGGATGTCTCGGGCGTGCAGATCTTTTGCCGCTGCACGACAGGCCGTGACGGGCAGGCCGGTGCGTTCAATACGGGAAAAGAGGGCGACGGCGGGATGCGGCGGAGATGTTCGCCTGGGTGCAACTACCGGTGGGAATAGCGCAGCTTCAGCCAGATCACGGCCAGGATCAGCGTCAGGCCCACGGCGTTGGCGGCCATGATCGGCCATGACCCGATGCCGATGCCGTAGGCCAGCCACAGCGAAACGCCCACGGCCAGCAGGCGGAAGGTGGGCAGCGAGATGTCGTCGGCGGAGCGGGTGCGGGCGATGCGCACCACCTGCGGCAGGTAGGCCAGCGAGGTCAGCAGCCCCGCCGCGTAGCCGATGACGTCGAACAGCGTGGACAGGGTGGCCGAATCGGTGACCGGCGCGGGCATGGGGCCTCCGGGCGGGGGCTGGAGTGTGGCCCGTGTGGGCTAGGGCGCGGCGCCGTTGCCGGATGCGAGGGGATCTCCCTCATTTCCGGACATGCGGGCGGCAAGGCCCTTCATGTCTTCGGCCAGTTGGCGCAGCGCGTAGTAGAAGGCGTAGAACTGGGTGAGCATGGCCAGATCGAACCGCCTGGTGGCACCGGCCTCGCGCAGGGCCAGCAGGCGTCCGTCCGCGCGGGCCAGAGCTGCATCCAGCAGGGCGGCGGGCGATGCCGAAGGCTCGGGGTGGGCTTCTTGTCCGCGTGCGGAGCGCAGCCCCAGAACGGCCAGCCACCGCGTCAGGGCGCCCGCGCGTTGCGTGCCGGTAACGCCGTTGGTCATGGCCGCCATGTGCCGCAGGGTACGGGCCACGGTTTCCGCCAGGTCGCGCATTTCCGGGGCCATGAGGATGTCGTGGCCGTCTGGCGCGCAGGCGTTCAGGCTGCGCAGCATGGTCCGCAGGTGATCGGTGGTGCGTTCCACCGCCGTGGACAGCGTATCCAGCGGCTGGTTGTCGTAGAAGTAGATCAGCGATTCGTGGCGGCGCACCTTGGAAAGGCGTTCGCGGTTGCGCGGGATGGCGCGCGCCAGCTGGTCCAGCAGGTCGGCGGGCACATGGGTCTGGCGGGCCAGGAAGTGGTCCACCAGGGTGGTCAGGTCGGCGGCGCAGTCTTCCGCCTGCGCGGCCAGGTCGCGGCGCAGGCCCACGGCCGCGCGCACCGGCCACAGGGTGACCGTGACCACGAAGGCACTGCCCACGCCCACGGCGATTTCCAGCACCCGGAACAGGCCTACGTCGATGCGTTCCGCATGACCGGCGCTGGCAAGGATGACGATGCTCACGGTGATGGCCGCCATGCGGTAGCGCGGATCCCACCGGGTAAGAAAGGCGCACAGCCCGGTGGTGACGAACACCGAAATGCCGTTCCCCAGGGGCGTGTCCGGAAAGACCATGATGGCGATGACGCCCATCACGGCCCCCATGACCGTGCCGATGAACCGGTACAGGCACATCTCGATGGCCTCGGCCACGTTCATCTGCATGGCGATGACGGCGGAAATGACGGCCCAGTAGCCGTACTGGATATGCAGCACGTCGGCCAGCAGCAGGGAAAGCACGGCGGCGATGCCGGTCTTGATGCCGTGGCGGATGTGGGCGGGCGAAATATCGGCAAGGGTTGGGCGACGCATGGCTGTCTCGGTCGCGGCGTGGACGGCGGTTGAAGGTGTATGGGATGGCGCGGCGGTTGAGGGTGTGCGGGGCGTTCCGTGGCCGCTCCTGATCCGGAGGGCACCACATACGCCGGGGCCATGCGGCTGGCAAGCGGGTGGCGCGCGTTGCGCGGTCAAGGGGGAGCAGACGGCGAACCGCGCGCCAGATGCTGCTACGCGAACTCGACGCGGGTGTGCGCGGCCACGTAGCGTCCCACCCCGTACAGATACAGGAAGTAGGCCAGCCCGAAGGTGACGATGGACAGCAGCAGCCAGATCAGCGCGTGTCCCAGCTGCGCGGCCAGGTCCAGGTCGCAGACCAGCCGCTGGCGCGGAGCGCCGTCGCGTTCCACATAGGTGCGGTTGATGATGAACTTGGCAAGGGCATAGGGGTAGAAGAACACGCCGATGCCCAGCGTGCACAGGGTGATCAGGAACCACAGAACGGCATGGCCGAAGCATTCGACTATGGTGACGTCGGTGCGGAAGATGCCGATGGTGTACATGGGGACTCCGGTTGGGGGGTAAGGGCGCAGGGTGCGCTGGGGCGGCAATTGCGGAACGCCGTGTCAGTCCGTGGGAGCAAGAATGACTGGACCATAGCATGGTTGCGTGTGTGGAGGTCAAGCGGGGTGAGGTGCGCAGGCGCGAGGTGGGGTGGGGACGGGGACGGGGAGAAGGAAGGGGAGAGGGGGTGTGCGTTGTTGGGCGCGGCTTCTACGAAGTCCGTTGTGCCCTGTTGAATTCGCTCGATTTCGTCATGCCTCCGGCGGACAGGGGGCCGCTGAGCGGCGGCCCCCTGTACCCCCGCGCTCCGGGGGGCGCTGCCCCCCTGGTCCCCCCAAGTTCGTCCTGCACCGCATTCTTCGCCGGGCAGCTTCCCTCCGGCGCAGACGCCTACGGGCGATCTGCCCGGCGGAATGCGATGTGCGCGATGCTCCCGGTGGCAAGGATGGGCGAGGGCACCATTATCCCGCGTAGTTTGCGGCGCGCATCCGCAACGCCGAAGCTTCCGCCTCGCAAGGCCTCGGCGGCGATCTTCGGCTGCGGACGCGTATCGCCGCATATCGGTTGGTCTAGCCTTGATGCAATGAACACTGTATCCGGCGGCTGTTGGCCCCTGCGGCGCTGGGAACTTCCGGGTGCCGTCGGCGGCGTTAATGCGCCCATGGCGACGGTTGGGGGGCTGTTTTGCTCAAGGGATACGTGACGTGCGTAGAAGCGTATGCCGACGGGCCTTGGCGGCGGCATATGCGTCGCAACGGGGGCGAAGGTAAAGGCACCTTGGTGGGATAAAGGCGGCGAGAGACAGGCGTACATCGCATTCCCGTCGCCAGATCGCCCGGAGGCGTCTGCGCCGGAGGGAAGCTGGCGACGAAAGGAATGCGGTGCAGGACGCGTTGGGGGTCCAGGGGAGGCGCAGCCCCCCTGGAGCGCGGGGATGCAAGGGGTCGCCGCTCAGCGACCCTTTGCCCGCCGGAGGCATAACGAACTCGAGCGGGTTCAACAGGGCTGGCGTGTGTTCGTAGAAGCCGCACCCATCAGGGCACAGCCCCTGCTTCCGCCTTTATTATTGCCGCTGGGGCTACCGCCTCAGGAACGATGGCAGCGCAAAATATACCCCTGCCACCGCGTCAAACATGCCGCCCGGCAGGAACGTGGCCAGCCTGAACAGCCGGAACTTCAGCGACGACGCGGCATACGGCGCAATGGCCGCCCGCGCGGCAGCGCCTTTCCCCTCGCGCCACAGGGCCACCCCGCGCTGGAAGGCGGCGCGGCGGCGCAGCAGCGCCACCAGGTCGGCATAGTCGCGTTCGTAGTCGCGGTACATGCGGATGTGCTTGGCAAGGATGGCTTCCGTCTCGTCCGCGAACTGGGCGAACTTGCGGAAGGTGGTGCTGCCGCCGTGCACCCGCCAGCGGGTCAGCGGCGCGTCCACGTGGTCCAGCTCCCAGTCCCAGGCGATGCGGTAGAACACGTCCGCCTCTTCGCACACGTTCAGCGCCTCGTCGAACCACTGCCCGCCCATGCCCGGCGCGTCCAGCGCGCTGCGGCGGATCACGGCGGAGGACATGGAAATCCACTGCGTGGTCATCAGTTCGCGGAACACCTTGCCGCGCGCGGGCGGCGCGGCCTGGAACTGGCGGCTCAGTTCCTTGTCGCCGCTGAACATCACCGTGTCGCAGCTCACCAGCCCCACGGCGGGGTTGGCGCGGAACAGCGCCACCTGCCGGGCCAGCTTTTCCGGGTGCCACAAATCGTCGCAGTCGAGAAAGGCGATGAATTCGCCCCGCGCCCGGGCAATGGCCAGGTTGCGCGCCGCACCCAGCGGCACGGTGCGCTCGGCGCGGAAATAGCGCACCTTGTCGCCGCAGCTCTGGGCAATGTCCGCGCTGCAATCGGAGGAACCGTTGTCCCAGAACACGATTTCCCAGTCGTCAAAGGTCTGGGCGAACACGCTGTCGATGGCGGCGCGCAGGTGTTCGCCGCAGTTCAGGCAGTTCATGATCACGCTGACGGTAGGAGCATGGGGGGCAGAGTGGGCGGCGGTGTCGGTCATGGCAGTTTGCTTCTCGGGGAAGGAACCGGGGAGCGGTTCTTATCCGAAGAGTTGTCGGAAGTTGTGCTTGCCAGCCGCAAGCAGGCAGACAAAGATGGGGGTGCAGGGGGCGATAGTCCCCTGCCCGCCGGAGGCGTCAAAAAAACCACCCCCTACGCCAGAGCCTCCAGCAGCGCATCGCATACCATATCCACGTCGGCGTCGCTCATGCCGGGGTGCAGGGGCAGGGTGGTCAGCTGGCTGCCCAGCATCTCGGTGACGGGCAGGGACTGCGTGCCGCCGCCGTAGTAGGTCAGCAGGTGGTTGGGCTTGTAGTGCATGCCGGTGGGAATGCCCTTGGCCTGCAATGCATCCACCACATGGTTCTTTCTGCCGTCCAGGATGCGCACCGGAAAGATGTGCGGCACCACCACGTCGCGGGGGTCCGTGGTCAGCAGGGCCAGATGCGGCGCCCCGGCAAGCCGCTGGCGGTAGCGCGCGACCAGGCGCATGCGCGCCGGGGCGAATTCGCCGGGCAGGCGGGCCAGTTGCACGCGGCCTATGGCGGCCATGATGTTGCTCATGTGGTAGCGCCAGCCCTGCCGGGTAACGTCGAAATCCCAGCTGCGCTGGCCGGAGAAGCGCTTTTCCGTGTCGTTGGCCACGGACAGCAGGCGCGCGTCGCGGCACAGCTGGGCCACGGTCTGGTCGGCGGTGACGATGCACCCGCCCTCGCCGCTGGTGATGTTCTTGATGCCGTCAAAGCTGAAGCAGGCGATGTCGCCAAAGGTGCCGATCATGCGGCCATCGTGCAGGCAGCCGAAGGCGTGGGCCGCGTCCTCGATGACGCGCAGGCCGTGCTTTTGGGCAAAGGCGTATACGGCATCCAGCCCGGCGGGGTTGCTGGCGTAATGCACCGGCATGATGGCGGCGGTGCGTTCGGTCAGGCGGCGTTCGGCGTCGGCAAGGTCGATGGTGCAGGTTTCCGGCAGGGCCTCGCAGGCCACGGGCACGGCCCCGGCCCCGCTGATGGCCTGGAACGAGGCCACGAAGGTCAGCGACTGCACCAGCACTTCCGCACCCGGCTGCACGGCGGCCTGCACGGCCATGTGCAGGGCGGCGGTGCCGGTGTTGGCGGTGACCACGTTCTGCGCGGGCACGCCAAGGTAGGCGGCGATGTCTTCTTCGAAGCGCTTCACTTCGTTGCCCATGCCGAGGTAGCCGTCCTCGAGGATGACGCGGCTGACGGCGTCGGCTTCGGCCTGGCCCACGATGGACCGGGAAAGACGCAAGGCGGGGGTGGTCATGGCGTGTCGCTCTGGTGTTGGCGCGGACGCGGGAGCGCCGCGAGGCAGGTTGTGGACAGGAAATTCGGGGTAGGCCCCGTGGTGGCCGTGCGGGTCGCCACGGGGCCGGATTGGTGTCTGTGCCTGACTGATATCTGTGCCGGATTGGTGCGCGGGCTGCGGTGCGGGGGCGTCCAGCGGCCACTCCCGCGCAGCCTTTCGCCTACCAGCGGTATGGAATCTCGGGCGAGTCTCTGGGCGCGCGTTCGCTTTCCGTGGGGTCGTGCGGCAAATCCGCGCAGTTGCAGATCAGCGCGGGCGTTTCGCTGACCGCCGTGAACCCGTACCACACCAGCGGCGGAATGCGCAGCAGCCGGTAGTCGTCCGGCCTGCCCAGCAGGAATTCTTCCGTCACGCCGAAGGTGGGCGAGCCGGGGCGGCTGTCGTGGATGACCACCTTCATCCGCCCCATGGGCACCGCGAAGTGCTGCGTCTGGCGGGTGTGACGCTTCCACGCCTTTACCGCGCCGGGCTCCACTTCCGAGAAGTACAGTTCGCCGAAACTCGTGAACAGGGGCGAATCGGACCGCAGCATGTGCAGCACCGGGCCGCCTTCTGTCGGGATGACGCGCAGGTCCAGCGTCACCACCCCGTCGATGGTCGTGGCGTTCACGGCAGCATCCTTTGCGCGGCGGGCTAGTTCGCCCAGGCAAGGCCCTTGGCGGCGGCCTTGTCGGAGTATTCCGCGATCTGGTTCATGGTGAAGGCGTACATGTCAGGACGCTCCGCACCGGCAGGCGCGTAGAACGCGCGGTACCATTCCGCCGTGAAGCGGATGGTTTCGGCAAAGTTCAGCGTGGCCTGCCAGCCAAGGTAGGCCAGCGACTTGTCGCAGCACAGCTTGAGCAGGGTGCATTCCTTCATGCCCGCCTGCCCGGCGCGGTCCATTTCGCTGGCGAATCCGGGCCAGTACGGGGCCAGGGCGTCCACCACCTCGGCCACGTTGTTGTTCACGTCCGCCGCCGGGCCGAAGTTGTAGGCCTCGCCCGAAAGGGGGAACGGACCCTGCTCGTTCAGCAGCAGCTTTGCGCCCAGCCACAGGTAGCCGGAAAGGGGTTCCAGCACGTGCTGCCACGGGCGCGTGGCCCACGGGCTGCGGATTTGCACGGCCTTTCCTTCGGCCCATGCGCGCGCGCAGTCGGGCACGATACGGTCCGCCGCCCAGTCGCCGCCGCCGATGACGTTGCCCGCGCGGGTGGTGGCGCAGCGCACGCCGTTCTTGAAGAACGAGCGGAAGTACGAGTGCGCGATGATCTCGGCGCAGCCCTTGGACGCAGAGTACGGGTCCTCGCCGCCAAGGTGGTCGGTTTCGCGGTAGCCCCACACCCATTCGTCGTTGCGGTAGCACTTGTCCGAGGTGATGCACACCACGGCCTGCACCGAAGGCGCGCAGCGCACCGCCTCCAGGATGTTCAGGGTGCCCATGGCATTGGCTTCTATGGTGGCCGCCGGGTCGTCGTACGACTTGCGCACCAGCGCCTGCGCCGCCAGGTGAAAGACCACCTCGGGCGCAAAGTCGGCCACGGCCTTGCACACCGCCGCACGGTCGCGGATGTCGGCGCGGATGTCCGTGATGCGGGCGCCAAGGCCCATCTCTTCGAAATTGGCGGGGCTGGTGGGCACGTCCACCGACAGCCCGGCCACTTCCGCGCCAAGCTGCAACAACCACGCGGTCAGCCACGACCCCTTGAACCCGGTATGGCCGGTGACCAGCACCTTGCGGCCGCGATAGGCATCTGCAAACATTGTATGTCTCTCCGTTCAGGGGAGTTTTGTCAGCCTCCGGCGGGCTGGGGGCTATGCCCCCAGCACCCCCGAAATATGGTAGTGCGGAGTCTGAGACGGGAATGAAACCAAGCCGGTTTTTTCAGATGGGATTTTCGTTCGCTGGCAAGGAAAACAAGCCCGCCATGAGGGAGTATGCGGCAGCCGTTATGCGAGTCTTCGAGCATTACGGATGGCGACCGCATCGCGCTCCTTGCTGTATTCGACCGAATGGCGGGCGCAGTTTGACGCAGCCAGCGGGCGAAAGGCCCATCTGAACCGTGATCAGGCTATACCTTGAAGCCCTTGGCCCACGGCGCACTACCCTTGTCCCATAGGGCGTTCAGCTTCTGCCAGTCGCGCAGGGTGTCCATGCATTCCCAGAAGCCTTCGTGGGGGTACATGGAAAGCTGGCCGTCGGCGGCCAGGCGTTCCAGCGGCTGCTTTTCGAGGTCGCACGATTCGTCCTCGTCCAGGTAGTCGAGGAATTCGCGCTTGAACACGAAAAAGCCGCAGTTGATGTATTCGTTCAGCACCGGCTTTTCCTGCCAGGACAGGATGTTGCCGTCCGCGTCGGTCTGCACCGCGCCAAAGCGCGAGGGCATGCGCACGCCGGTGAAGGTGCCGATCTTGCCCGACTGCTTGTGGAACTCCACCAGCTTGTCGATGTCGATGTCCGACACGCCGTCGCCGTAGGTGACCATGAAGCGGTCGGTGTCGATGTGCTGGGCCACCCGCTTGATACGCGCGCCCTTCAGGGTTTCCTGCCCGGTATCGCACAGGGTCACCTTCCAGTCGGTGCAGCTGCTGCACTCGTGGGTGGTCAGCGCGCCGGTGGCAAGGTCTACCGTGAAGTCGGTGTTGCGGATGCGGTAGTCGTGGAAATACTGCTTGATCACCTCGCCCTTGTAGCCCAGCGGCAGGACGAAATCCTTGTGGCCGTGGCGGGCGTAGATGCTCATGATGTGCCACAGCACCGGGCGGCCGCCGATCTCGACCATGGGCTTCGGCTTGAATTCCGTTTCTTCGCGCAGGCGGGTGCCCTTGCCCCCGCACATGATGATGACCTTCATGCGATACCTCGTGATGGGGTAATGTGCTGTCGTCGTCCGGGTTATTATAGCAGAACGCGCGGCGTTGCGGAACGGCCTGCGTGCAATGCCGACGGGGCCGTTGTGCGAAAGATCGCACCGTGCCCGCGGCGTGGCTGGAGAAAATGGGGAAGTGCGCCGGATGGCAGTGATACGCCAGATGGCCGGGATGTGTGGAGTGGGTGCGGTGGGGTCATGATGACGTGCGGAACCTCCGTTCCGCGCGCGGATGGATGGCCGACATTCCGGGGCCTGCCCGGTGTCGGAACGGCACACTGGCGCGCCGCGTTTCCGCCGGAATTTCCGGCCCTTCTACGTGGCGTGCTAGATACGCTTGCGCGTGACGCTTGTCCATAGGTGCGGCACGTGATTTTCACGGGGGGCGGGGGCTGCGCTTTCGGCAGACCGTGCAACGCGGCTCCCTAGGGATACCGTTTGCCTGCCTTCTGCTCGCGCAACAGTTCCTCGAACCGCGCGGCAGGCACGGGGGGGGAGAACAGGTACCCTTGTCCCCTGCCGCAGCCCAGCGATTTCAGCAGCACGTATTGTTCCATGGTTTCCACGCCTTCGGCCAGCGAGGTGACACCGAGGCCGGCGGCAATGCCCAGCATGGCCCGCAGCAGCGCCAGCGACGAGGCATCGGGCAGATCCTTCACGAACGACCTGTCGATCTTGATGACGTCGAACGACAGTGCCTGCAGGTAGGACAGCGACGAATACCCGGTGCCGAAGTCGTCCAGCAGGATGCGCACGCCAAGCTCCGTTACCGCATCCAGCATGGTGCGGGCCTTGTCGATGTTTTCCATGTACACGGTTTCGGTAATTTCCAGGGCCAGCTGCGCGGGGGGCAGCCTGCTGGCGTCCAGAACGGCGCGGATGTCTCCGGGCAGGTTGCCGCGTTGCAGGTGGCGCGCCGAAATGTTGCACGACACGCGCAACCGGCCCAGTCCCGCATCCGCCCACGCCTGCGTCTGCGGGCAGGCCTGCGACAGCACGGCCATGTCTATGCTGGCGACAAGGCCTGTCTGTTCGGCCACGGGAATGAAATCGGCGGGCGAGACCAGGGTGCCGTCCGGTTTGCGCCAGCGCGCCAGCGCCTCGGCCCCCACTATGCGCCCGCTGCTCAGGTCCACCACCGGCTGGTAGTAGGGCACGATGTGCCCCAGCGCGATGGCGGGCCGCAATTCGGCCTCCACCTCCAGGCGGTGCTGGGCCGCCCGGGTCAGTTCCGGGGTGTAGAACCGGTAGGTGTTCTTGCCCGCCGCCTTGGCCCGGTACATGGCCAGGTCGGCGCAGCGCACCAGATGGCCGCCGGTGTCCCCATCGGCGGGAAAGGCGGCGATGCCTATGCTGACGCCAAGGTACACTTCGGAATGCGCCACGCGGAAGGGCAGGGAGAATTCGGCGATGAGCCGTTTCGCCAGTTCCGCATGGGCCTCGGCCCCGCCAGGCGCGGCCGTGATGATGATGAATTCGTCGCCGCCAAGGCGCGCCACCCTCTCGTCGGACCCCAGCACCTCCGACAGCCGCCTGCCCACCTCCATCAGCACCACGTCGCCCGTGGCGTGTCCCATGGAGTCGTTGACCAGCTTGAAGTCATCCAGGTCCAGCAGCAGTACGCCCAGCGGCTGCTCCGCATGGCGGGCATCGGCCAGCATGCCGTCAAGGGTTTCCAGCCCGCGCAGCCGGTTGGCGAGACCGGTGAGCGAGTCGGTGAAGGCCAGTTCCTGCAACCGCGCTTCGGCCAGCTTCATGTCCGTGATGTCGCGGATGAAGGCCACCGACTGGCGGGTATGGGGAATCATGGTCACGGTCATGGCCACGTGGTGCAGCCCCCCGGCGGCGTCGATCAACCGGCTTTCGTACTCGCGCGGGGCGGCAACGCCGCTGCGCCGGTCGGCATGGTAGCCCAGCATGCGGGGCACGTCGTGCTCGTGAAAGAAGCCGGTCCACGACGGATGGCGGTCAAGGTCTGCCTGGCCCATGCGGACAAGCCGCAGGAATTCCGGGTTGGCCAGCGCCACGGTGGTGTCCTCGTTGATGAGGATGGCGGGCGTGCCGGTGTTCAGGAACATGGCCCGGTATTGCTCTTCCGATTCTTCCAGCATGCGCCGGGTGTGTTCCAGGTCGCTGATGTCGATGAAGGTTTCGAGCAGGTATTCCTTGCCCTCGCGCGCGATGGGCACCACGGACTTCAGGATGTCCATATTGCCGGTGGCGGTCAGCAGGGTGCGCTTGGCGTGGTCCATGGGCTGGCCCAGGTCGCACACCGGGCATGCGCCTTCTTCTGCCGGGCAGACGAACTGGTGGCAGCGCCTGCCAGTCACCTCTGCGGCACCCCGGCCCAGCAGCGTGCAGGCGTGGCTGTTGATGCTGACGATGGTGCGGGTTTCGCGGTCCACCAGCATGACGCCCACCTTGAGGGCATCGAGCATCTCGGACAGGAACTGCTCGTTTTCACGGATGGACTGGAACGCCCACGAAGTGACCAGCGCCAGCCTGTCCAGTTCGTCGCCGCCTTGCGGCATGTTCGCCAGCTTGGCGGCGGGCACGTTGGCGGCAACCCGGGCGCTGAGCGCCGCAAGGCGTGACAGCACGCGGCGGTCAAGAAAGAGCAGGCCCGCGATCAGCGCAAGGATGCTGATCGTCAGCACCACCAGCAGACCGCTGTGCACGATGTTGCGCGCGGTCTCGCCCAGCGCGCGGGGGGCCTGGACGGTAACGGCCAGAGGCGCGCCCCCGTCCAGGTCGGGCAGCAGCACCCCGCTCCAGATGGTGCGCGAGGCCACACCCACGAGGGGACGTTCCGCCACGGGCGTGCCCGACATGGGGGCGTCAGCGGGGGCAACGGCAAGTTCCTGCAGGGTGGGGGGCAGATCGGCGGCAAGCGCCGGAACGATGGCGAGCTGCAATTCCGTGTTCCGGGCCAGCTCCCTCTGGTAGGGCACATCGACCAGACGGGCCATCCACATCCAGCCGCGCGCGGGCTGGCTTTGCAGGGAATCGAGCACCGGGCGGCATGCGGTCATCCAGATGGCGTCGCCGATGCGCACCAGCCCGTAGATGCCGTCGTGCGGCCCCGTATGGGGCATGGATGTGCTGAGGCGCCCCATGAATTCGAGAAGGGCGGGGTCGGCGCGCTCCACGCCGCCGCTGACGATATTCGGCGCGCTGGAATGGAAGATCGTGCCGTTGCCGGAAACGTGCACGATGGCGTCCAGATGCTGGTCGCGGAAGACTTCGGGGGTGATGTTGCTTTCGATGTAGGAAGGGTTGCCGTCGACCATGAACTGATAGGAATCATCCCACCAGGCCCAGTCCTTGAGCAGCGCATCCAGCCTGAGCACATCGCCTTGCAGTGCGTTGACGGCGCGGCGCACGTTGGCGGCGGCCAGTTCGTGCTCGAAGGCGTCCAGCCTGTCGACCACCAGCGTTCCCGTGGCCAGCACGCATATCAGGCCGAGAGCACAGAAAATGGCCGTAAGGCCAAAGGCCGCCCCACCGCGCAGGCTGCGTCGGGGGCCGAATGCGCCGCCGTGGTCATCCTGCGGCACTGCTATGGGCATGTGTTCAGGGATATCCGGAGTCATTGTCACCGTCTATGTCTTGCGGCCAAATTTATGCGCAAGAATGATGCAAGCGACGAATCAGGTCAATCGCAAGGCCGGGGCGGCCCCCTATGCCTGTCGGGCCACCTGCGCGAAGAATTCCAGCAACGGGCCTTCCGCGCCTTGTTCCACCACGCACGGCCAGTTCAGGACCTGCGTGCCCACCTTTTCGGACACCGGGCAGGCTCCTGCGGCATAGCCCAGAGAGGCCAGCCCTGCCCGCGCCCCCACGATGGGGTCCATGAACCACGTCCATGCGGTATGCACGCGTTGGTCCATCAGCGTTTTCAGGGCATCGGCACGGGGATGGGTGAAGGCCAGCCGGTGGGCGACGATGCGTAGCGCGGGGTCGGCATAGGCAACGGGCAGGTGCGCGGCCAGCGGCGTGCCGTAGGCCGCGGTGAGGTAGCGTTGCAGCAGCGCCTCGCGCCGGGCGGCCTCGGCGGGCCAGCGGTCCAGTTCGAACAGCCCGATGCGCGCCAGTACGGCGGGCAGGCGGGCCGGGTAGGCATATGCCCCCGTGCGCTCCACCACATAGTCGTCGTCCAGGAAGGTCATGCCCGGGTCCGACAGCCGCCGCAGCACCGCCTTGCCCAGCATGGCCAGCTGATACAGGCCGTAGCTGGCGGGCCGGGCCAGCCGCCGCTCCAGCAGGAACTGGCCGAACAGCCGCCGCTGCTGGGCTTCCGGCAGGGTAGGCGCATCGTTCAACTGGGCAGCCACCGCGTCGTACAGGCCCGCATCGCGGGTGTAGAAGAACCCGCCCACCACCGTGTTCATGGGCTTGGAGTGGTCCGTGGAAAAGAACGCCGCGTCTCCGGTATTGCCCACGGCCACGCCGTCGCGCGTGGAGCCCACGGTCAGCGCGCAGTCTTCGATCAGCGCCGCCCCGCAGCCGTCGGCCAGGGTGCGCAGTTCGCCCACCCGGCAGGGAATGCCGAAGCTGTGCTGCGCGATGATGGCCCGCGTCCTGGGGGTGATGGCCTTGGCCACTGCGTCCGGGTCTGTGCCGAAGGTGGCCGGGTCCACGTTGGTGAACACCGGGGTTGCGCCCGTGCGCAGCACCGCGCTGGCCACCACGGAGCAGGTGAACGCGGGCAGGATCACCTCGTGCCCGGCGCCCACGCCCAGCGCGCGCAACGTGGCAAACAGGGCCATGCGCCCGCCCGCCGTGGCCAGGCCGCGTCCGTCGCCCACCAGCGCCGCAAAGCGCCGCTCGTACTCCGCCACCGTCTCCGTCGCCTGCGCGGGCGATTCCAGCACCCGCCGCACCTCGGAAACCTGCGCGTCCGTCAGGTAGCCGTGCCCGGTCACGAACCCGTAGTAGGGCCGCGTGCCCAGCATGCGGGTCAGTTCCTTCAGCTTGCGGATGATGGCGGTCAGCATGTGTCGACTCCTTGGGGAGGGGAGAATGGGGAGGGCAAGCGGCAATCGGGGAAGGGGCGCTTTTACGCGTTGCGGTCGCCATCCGTAAGACTCGCGCGTTGCGCTCGTCTAACGGCTGCCGCAAAGCGCCCCTTCCCCCGCGAATCCTATTTCCCGGTTATCCCCAGCAACTGCCGCCAGCGGGGCAACCCGCGATCCAGAGCCAGGAAGCCGGGCGGCAGGTCGGGCGGTGCGGGCTGGGCAAGGGCAGCGGCGAGATCGTCGGCGGTGGCCACGAAGGCGGTGCCGGGCACGCCCAGCAGCGGGCACATGTTGAAGTCGTTGGCGGCGGTCTGCACGATGAGGGGCAGCCGCTGGTAGGCGGCTTCCAGCGCCACGGTGGTGGAATTGGCCGCCCATACGATGGTGCCGGGAACAAGCAGCTGGGCCACGGGGGTGTTCACCACGCGGGGCGCGCCGCCGGAAGGAAAGCGCGCGGCAAGGCGGCCTTCCACGGGCAGGTTGGGATGCGGCTTGACCACCACGTCGTACCCGTCCAGCGTGCCTGCCCGCGCGGCCTCGGCCAGCACGTCGAGCTGGTTGTCCGTCTCGTCGATGAAGAAGCTGGTGACGATGAGCAGGGTTGGCTTGCCGGGGGTGTCGCCCAGATCAGTGGGATCAGTGGGATCAGTGGGATCAGTGGGATCGGTGGGGTCGGTGACGGAAGCGGTGGCGGAAGCGGCGGGGGCGATAGCCGCATCGGCAAGGTACAGGTAGCGTAGCGCCTCGATTTCGCCCAGCCGTTCGTCGGGCATGCCCGCGTCGCGCATGTGCCCCAGGGCGCCCTGGCCGTTGCAGCACAAGAGGTCCGGCAGGGTGGCGGCGGCGTCCGGCTCGGTGAAGGCGCGGGCGTCTTCGTAGTAGCGCAGGTCGGTGGGGCGCACCGTGGAATGCTGGGTGCCGTACACCGGGCCGCGCCGCGCCTCGTGCATGGCGTGGGCAAGGGACTTTTCCCAGGGGTGGTTTTCCATGGGAAAGATGGTCCATTCCTGCGGCGCGCAGACCGCCGCGTACCGGCGGAAGGCCGCGCGCATCAGGCGGCGTTGCAGGCCCAGCCAGCCGCGCGTGGATTCCGCCCAGTTGCGTTCCATGTACGGCCAGAAATCCATGCGCGAACCGGGCAGGCGGCACTGCCCGGCCATGTGGCGGGTCAGGCGCGCAGAGCGGAAGGCCATGCGGCAGTAGTGCAGCACTTCGCGGGCGATGGTGGCCGGGGTCAGGAATTCCTCGATGAAGTGGAAGGCGATGCCGTCCTGCCTGCGGGCGCGGAATTCATCGCGCAGGCGGATGGCGTCGGCCAGCGAATAGTGCGGCGTGGGTTCAAAGATGAACAGCCAGGTCACGCCATGCACGCCGCCCTGCTGCGGGTCCAGCGCGTCATGCAGGTTTTCCCAGTAGCGCGAGCGCAGGCGGCCCTGTTTGGCGGCCTGCACGTCGATGTTGGGGAAATAGGTGGCCACGGTGCCGGGGCGCGGGTGCGCGGGCAGGCTGGCCTTGCCCGTGGCTTCGGGCGCGGCGGGCAGCAGGCGCTTTTCGCGCAGCAGCCACGCGCCAAGGCGCGCCACGGCCTGCACCGGGGCGGGCAGGCGGTAGTACAGGGCGGCCAGACGCTGTTTGACCGAGCGGGGGGCGGCGGCGTGCGTGTCCGTGCCCGGGTCGTTTCCGGCTTGCGCCTTGGCGGGATGCAGTTCGAACCGGCGGCCCGTGACCGCACAGAAGCGCAGCAGGATGCCCGCCAGTACCGTGTCGTCGGTGAACAGGCAGACATGGTCGGCGCGGGCGTCCTCCATGGCCAGTTCCAGCGCGCGCAGCTTGGTCACTTCGTACAGGTTGCGGCAGATCTTGGGATGCTTTTCGGCCAGCGTGGTGAACCACCAGTGCGAGAAGGTGTCGCCCACGGCCAGCAGTTCCCGCAGATTGCGCGTGGAGCGGGCGGGGCGGGTCAGCCCGGCCTCGTGCGCCCAGGTGATGTACTCGCGCCGGATGTCCGTGAAATGCGTCTCCACCAGTGCGGGCACCGAAAGATGCCCGTGCGGCACGTTGCGCCTGGCCCAGTGGGCAACCACCGGGGGCAGGCCGTCGGATGCCGGTTGCGGGCGGGGCAGGGCGTCTGGTCCATCCAGCAGGATGAAGGTGGTCACGAAGGCTCCTTTGCGGCGGTGGTGCGAAAGGCGCGGGGAGCCGCGCCGGTGCGGCGTGCGGCTTTGCGGTGATTCGGTTGGGCGGAAGCGGTGTCCTTAGTCCCTGGCGATACCTTCCAGCCACGCATTGAGGCCGGTCAGGTCATGCCCCCACGGGTGCGGGGTGGCGGCAAAGGCTTCGCCCCGGCCATAGAACAGGGTGCCCACGGCCTCGGCGGCGGTCATGTCGGTCTTGGCGTCGCCGATCATCACCACTTCCGCCGGGGGTACGGCGGCCTTTTCCACGGCGCGGCGCAGCACGTCGGTCTTGCCGGGCGGGGAACCGTAGATGGCCTCGAAGTATCCGGCCAGCCCGCGCTCGGTCAGGATGTGCACCAGTTCCTCGTGCGGGGCGCCGGAGCACACGTACATGGGCACGCGGCCATGCCACGCGGTGATCACGTCGTGCGCACCGGGCACCATGGGGGCGTTCAGCACGCCCTCGAAGGCGTAGTCCGCGTACTTGCGGCCCAGCTCGTCCATTTCGTCCGAGGTGATTTCGCGGCCCAGCACTTCGCGGTACAGCCACTCGAACTTCTTGTAGCGGCTCACGCCGCCGTGTTCCATGTGGTAGGCCACGAGACGGTCGCGGGCGTCCGCGCCGAAGGGTTCGGCTACGCGGGCGAAGGCTTCGGTCTTCACGTTGACGCTTTCCAGAATGACGCCGTCGCAGTCGAAGACGATGCAGGAAAGGGGCATGGTACTCCTTGGGGATGGCCGCCCCGTCCGCACGCATGGCGCGCACGAAGGGCGGGGCGGACATCGAAAGGGGGTGTGGTCGCGTGACGGGCTGCCATCAGCCACCGCTGGCCGCGTCTATCTGGGCAGAGCGTCCAGCAGGTTGCGGATGGTGTCGGTTTCCATCTTCACGCGGGCTTCCACGGCGTACGAGCCCACGTGCGGGGTCAGGATGACGTTGGGCAGGTCGCGCAGGGGGCCTTCGTAGGGTTCCTTGACGAACACGTCCAGCGCGGCCCCGGCCAGATGCCCGGAAGCCAGCAGCGCGTGCAGGGCTCCCTCGTCGATGAGCCCGCCGCGCGCTGCGTTGATGACCCACGTGCCGGGGCGCATCAGGCCAAGGCGGCGTTCGTCCAGGATGTACCCGCCGCCTTCCGGCTTCGAGCAGTGCAGCGAGACGATGTCCGCCCAGGTCAGCAGGGCGTCCAGTTCCATCTTGGCGTTGGTGTCGCTTTCGGCGAACGGGTCGGCAAAGGCCACCTCGCAGCCGAAGGCCTCGAACAGCGTGCCCGTGGCCCGGCCAATGCGGCCAAAGCCGATCAGCCCCACCTTCTTGCCCGCCAGCAGATTGCCCATGCGCTTCTTCCACGTGCCCGCGCGCAGTTCGCGGTCCATGCGGCTGACAAGGCGCATCAGGTCCAGGGCGTAGCCCAGGGTCAGCTCGGCCACGGCCTGGGTGGGCGCGTCGGGCGTGTTGCGCACGGCAATGCCCATCTCGGCGGCAGCAGCGCGGTCCACGCTGTCCATGCCGGTGCCGCAGCGCGAGATGACCTTCAGTTCCGGCAGGGCCTGCATCACCCGGCGGGTCAGCGGTTCTGTGCCCGCGGCCACGCCGATGCAGCCCTGCAACAGTTCGATGGCCTCGTCTTCGGTGATGGCGCGGCCCGTGGGGTTCTGCACGTATTCCATGCCCGCTTCGCGCAGCAGGCGCAGCGGTTCGTCGCTGAACTTGGCGAACGACGAGGTGGTGATGGCTACCTTCATGATTCGTTATCCTTCGCGTTGGGGCATGGCCCCTCGGCATGTCGCGCGGTATGTCGCGCGTGTCGTTGCGTTCCGGTTGTCGCCCCGCGCGTGCGGCTAGGCATCCTGCGGGGCGGCAGTGTGCGCGCCGCGCTTGCGCAGCGGCCTTGCGGGCACGCCGCCCACCACGATGTACGGCTCCACGTCTTTCGTCACCACGGCCCCGGCCCCCACCACCGCCCCGCGTCCGATATGCACGCCGGGGGTGATGGTGCAGTTGGCCGCAATCCACACGTCGTCCTCTATGGTCACCTCGCCGTACTCGTGGCCCTGGAACATGATGGGCACGTCGGTGCGGTCGAAATTGTGGTTGGCCGCGCGGATGACCGTGCCGGGACCCACCGTGACGTGGGCGCCCATGCGGATGTGCCCGCCGTCGGCGTCCACCACCACGTTGATGTTCAGGGCCGCGCTTTCGCCCATCTCCAGCGCGCCGGTGCGGGCGTACAGGTGGCAGCCCTTGCCGATGCGCACGCCGTCGGCCAGCGAGATGTTGCGGCAACCCTGCATGGTCAGCGACTGGCCGAAGCGTGCCCGACCGCAGTGTCGGAACAGTGGCCGCCACGCGACAAGACGCGCGCCCACCCCGATGACGGTGGGTATCCACGCGAACAGGAACAGCCAGAGTTCCTCGGCAATGGCGGCAAGGCGTGCGCGCATGGGGGCTCCGTTACTTCGTGTAGACGAGGCGCAGGGTGTCCTCGGCCATCATGTCCACCACGCGGGCGAGGTCTTCGGGGGTGTCCACGCTGAGGGTGCGCTTGTCCGTGGGCACCATGCGGACCTTTTCGCCGTGTTCGAGGATGCGCATCATGTCCACGGATTCGATGATTTCCAGCGGGGTTTCCTGCATGTCGTTGAACTTCAGCAGGTAGTCGCGGCGGAAGGGAATGATGCACACCTGCTTCTGCATGGGCACGTCGGTGACGCCCTTCTTGCGCGAAGGCACCGCCTCGCGCGAGAAGTACAGGGCGTCGGAATTCAGGTCCACCACTACCTTGACTTCGTTGGGGTCTCCGAATTCTTCCACGGTTTCCATGCGGGCCATCAGGTTGGTGACGTTGATGGCGGGGTCGGCCAGCATGGGGGCGATGGCGGCGTCGATCATGTCGGGGGTGACCATGGGCTCGTCGCCCTGCACCATGACCACGATGTCCACGCGCTTGCCGGTGGCGGCCTCGATCTTCAGCAGGGCTTCGGCGGTTCGGGTGGTGCAGCGCACGTGGTGGTCGCCGGTCATGACGGCCTTAAGGCCCGCGCCTTCGGCGTAGTCGTAGATTTCCTGGTCGCAGGTGGCCACGTAGGTGGCGGACAGGGTGGGGCTCATGGCCGTGCGGATGGTGACGTGGCCCACCATGGGCACGCCGTGGATGTCGGCCATGGGCTTGCCCGGAAAGCGGCTGGAGCCCATGCGGGCGGGGATGATGGCGACGATGTTCATGGCTGCTCCTTTGGCGGCGCGGTGCGCCGGGAAATGTCGGGTTGGGGTCGGTGTAAAGGCGGGGGAAAGGCCCGGCCTGTTGTGTTGGTGGAGTGGCGCTCAGGGTACTGCGGATACGCTGCTTGCAGAATCCGTCTTTCGCCGTCGGGCGGCGTTGGCTTGGTATTTTTGATGCTCACATACAGGAGTATGCTCCGCTCAAAAATGCCAAGCCGCCTTGCCCGGCGACGAAACTCGTAATTCCTTGCATCGTCCCCGCACCAGCCTCCCGCAGCGGAAGACCGCTGCGGGGTATAAGGAAGAAAGGCACTGGAGAAAGGCGGAAAACCGGAGACAGAATACGCGTTATGTAGCGGCGTGCAGGCAATCTGCTCTGTGTCTGGCCTAATGAAAAATTTTGGGGGGAGCCTCAGCCGTTATGCGAGTCTTCGAGCATTACGGATGAGGACAGCAACGCGGGGTTCGGGGAGGGAGACCTTTTTACGCGTTGCGGTCGCCATCCGTAAGGTTCGCGCTTCGCGCTTACCTAACGGCTGCCGCAAAAGGTCCCCTCCCCGAAAGTTCTTTTCCCCAAAATCTTCCTGTCCGTGCCCTACTCTTCGCGGGGCAGCAGGTAGCCGCCCACGTCGTGCATGTCGGGGTGCAGTTCGCGGTGCACTTCTTCCATCACGCGCAGCACGCCCTGGCCGAGGTCGGTGGTCAGGTTGGGCACCAGTTTCTTGCCCACCTTGGGCATGAAGGCATAGGGCGTGACCTGGTAGTGGCCGCTGTTGGGGTCGTGCTGGTAGACCACGTTCAGGTCCTTGCCCAGCATTTCGCCAATCATCTTGAACAGGTCGCCCACGCGCATGGGCTGGTTGCCGGTGAGCACGATGTTCTCGTTGGCGTATTCCGGTTGCAGCACTTCCACGGTGCACAGGGCGGCGTCTTCTACGTGGATGTACTCACGCAGGGCGGTGGCGCTGCCGTAGTAGGTGATGGCCCCGGTTTCCAGCGCCTCTGCCACGAAGCGGTTGATGGCGTTGCGGCGGTCGGCGCGGGGTCCGTACAGCGAGCCGTAGCGCAGGATGGTGTAGTCCAGCCCGTGCATGGCCTGATAGTTTTCGATGTACAGTTCGCACGACTGCTTGCTGCACCGGTAGAACCCGCCGGACTTGCCGTACACGTACAACGAACTGGCGAACACGTAGCGGGCAACCTTGGCCTTGCGGCAGGCTTCCAGCAGGATGACGTTGCCCAGCACGTTGATGCGCGCGGTGTCCACGGGCTTGCGGTTGGCTTCGCCGATGTCGGCGATGCCCGCGAAGTTGAACACTGCGTCGGCACCGGCCACGGCGGCGTCCACGGCGGCCTCGTCAAGGACGTTGCCGACCACCATGCGCTGGTCGCTGCGCAGGTAGGGCGAGAGCCGCAAGTCCACGATGGTGACCTCGTGCCCGGCGTCGGAAAGCTTGTCGCAGACGTGGGAGCCGAGGAACCCGGCCCCGCCGAAAAAGGTGATCTTCATTGTGCTGCATCCCTTCGGGGCTGTGCCCCATGCCGCCCGTGGGCGGGGTGGTCCGCTGCGCATCAGGGGCGCGGCGCGGGCCGTATGGATTCGATTGCTGATGTTGTGCGTCGGGCCGTGGCCCGGAGTGTCCTGTCTTTCAGTCAGAGAAAGGACAAGTCATGTGCCGGACTACGCCGCGCCGCCCGCAGGCGGACAGGTACAATTGCGGTACAAAAACACCGCATCGATGCACCACGCGATGAATCGGTAGCCCTCGCCGATGCGGCGCGCAAGGTCCGCCGTGTCGGGCTGCACGATGTGCAGGCCCATGGGCACGTCGTGGGCGCGTGCGGCGGCGGCGATGCGGTCCAGCGCGGCGAGAAAGTCCGGGTGGTCGAACTGCGCGGTAAGCCCCATGGAGCCGGAAAGGTCGTACGGCCCCACCATGATGGCATCCAGGCGCGGGTGGGACAGGATGGCGTCCAGGTTGTCCACAGCGCGGATGTGCTCGATCTGCGCCACGAACAGGGTGTCGCGGGCGGTTTCGTTCACATAGGGCGTGAACTCGCGACCGAACAGGTTGGCCCGGCAGTAGCCCACGCCGCGCACGCCGGAAGGACCGTCGGTGCGGGGGTACAGCGCCCAGCCGATGGCCGCGTCCAGTTGCTCGCGGGTTTCGATCATGGGAAAGATCAGGCCCCGTGCGCCGGAATCCAGCGCCGCCTTGATGTCGGTCAGGGTCGCCTCGGCCACGCGGGCAAAGGGCGCGGCCCCGCCAAGCTCGATGGCCCGGAAGGCGTCGGGCAACTGGCTGCGGGTGAAGGCGGCGTGTTCCAGGTCCACGGCCACCCAGTCGTAGCCGGACCGGCCAAGGATTTCGGCCACGTCGGTGGAAGGAATCTGCATCCAGGTGCCGATGGTGGCTTCGCCTCGGCGCATCTTTTCCCGAATGTCGCGTGCGGTGATCATGATGGTTGCGTTCGCGTGCGGTGCGGCGGCAATGCCGCCGGATGGTGTGGGGCGGGCGCGGTGGCGTCCGTCGATGATGTGGAAACCGCGCGGGCCAGGCTAGGCAAGGTTGCGTAAGGTCGCGTTCCGGTCTTGCTGTTGCGGCCGGTGGCGCGCCCCGTAGCCCGTTGTCCCGTGGCCCCCGAGCGTGACCGCACCACGCGGCCTGGCAGGGGGGCTTTTCAGGCCGTGGCAGTATATCCGCGCATGATGCGGGGTGCAATATGGCCTAATGAGGCAATATTAAAGGCCAGCGCTGGGGCTGGCCTTGTTTTGTTTTGGAGGAGTCTATATGAAGCACTGTTTTATTTTTTCGTATTCTAGTGTGGCTCGTCGTGCTTCTTCAAGTGGGACATGCGGCTTTAATTCGCTCAGTCTTGTAGCGCGGCTTTCTATGTCTTCGGTCTTTTTTTCAATATCGATTAAGAGAGCTGTGCCAACCTTTTCAAGGTCCTGAACTTTTTTGTCGCCGAGGCATCTCGCTGTCTTTGCGATGAGGTCTTTCCAGCCCTCAATATCTGCGGAGAACTTGTTGAGAAAAGCCTTGCCACGTTCCGTTGTTTTATATCGTGGCCCATAAGGGGGGGTGCATTCTGGCTCAATTAAGTCCATATCTTTCATTTCGCTGATCAGGTCATGAAATGAAAAGGAGTATGGCCCATGTTTATATAGTGTAAATCCAAACTCTGTTGGTACTTTTGCGAGAGCTTCAAGGAAATACATGGACTTTTGAAGATGAGTTTCGCCGCACCAGCTATGATGGTCTCGAAGGTTGTTTGCTAGCTGCAAGGTTATTGCGTAGCGATGGTACTGGTTCATGCGGTTCCCTCCGGCAGCCACGGCTCAACAAGGTGGTCGTGATTTTCTCTCAGCCATTTCTTAGCGTCACGGAGTTTCTCCGGGGCCACGAAAATGTACGGATTCCTTACGTCTGGAGGGCGTATGGATGGCAGTTCTGCTCGCGCGGAAATAGTGCTTCGCTCGTCATCAATGAGAACGGGAAAATCAACGTCATTTGAGCGTTTTTGGCCTGGGTCCATTCTAACGAAATCTGCACCGAATTTTTTGGCGGTTTTTCGTAGATTTGCTTAAGCGCTTCGGGGCTTTTCTTAAGTTCGACCGCAGTGACTTGGTGCGCTAGACGAAAGTGTCCGCGCGATTCAATCCGCTTTGCGGGCTCATGTCCGGTAGCGGTAGTATTATACGCAGCTTTGCGCAGTTCGACAAGAATTTCGTTGTCGGCAATTGCTAGATAGTCATTGATTTCTACAGGAATGCCTTGGGGGAATAAGGCGTGCATAAATTCTTTTAAATGTAGATCATACGCTCTGCGAACGTGGTGGAAGTAAACTTGGGAAAACATGGAATATCTTGCCCACAGGAGGGACGCGGCAACGTGTAGGCCGCCTCGCTCAATTCCAATGGCTGGGGCCCAGCTGCGGTCGTCGTCGTCTTCGCCTTCTGGTGGTGCTTGGAGAATTCTTAATGAATTAATAAGGCGTTTGTAATCAAAAAAGCCATACCGCACTCCAGCGTGGTATGAATCTCGAAGGAGGTAGTCTATCCTGTCCGCGCCAAACACTTCGCCTGTGACAATTTCTGAAAGGATGCTCTCCCACGTCGTAAATTCTACATCCGGTCTGAATTCAGAAACTTCCTTTTTCCCGATGGCAATTTTTGCAACATGGACAGGCTTGATGTGCATATCGTCAAAGATTGACGATAGGTGATCACTGTGAATAATATCCCACGTTAATCTTTCATGATTGTAGCCATCGGGAAGCAATTCCTCTGCTCCATGGGAAAATGGCATATGCCCGACATCATGAAGGAGGGCAGCCATGCGTAGGACTTTTCTCCAGTATTCTTTGTCATCGAGTAAATCAGGCATGGATTGGAGTGTTTCATTGGGGAGAAGAGAAATGTGTTCATCTTTGGTAAGAATATCAAAAATTTCAGACGCAATATGCATTGTTCCTAAAGAGTGCTCAAAACGTTTGTGAGTCGTTCCTGGATAAACCAAATAAGTTGTAGCGAGTTGGGTTATATGTCGCAATCTTTGGACAGGAGGAGAGTCAATAGCTTTCCTTTCCAGAGATGAGCAAAGAATAAATGTGTGGATGGGGTCTCTGAACTCGTGTGATGTTTTTATCATACGAAGATCTCACATAGGTAAATGTAGAAAGGTGTGGTCAGTGTAGTGCTTTATTCGGAGTAAGGAAACTACGTTATCTCTTGAACCGCCCCAGCGCCCGCTTGGCCAGCCCGCGCAGGTCCTGCTTGGTCAGGCCCACCAGTTGCGGCACGGCCAGCACCGCCCCGCCCACCAGTGCGGAATAGATCACGCCGGAAACGAAGAAGCGCACGATGTCCTGCGCATCCCCCAGCCCCGTGGCAATGGTCAGGCTGCGGCAGGCCCACGCCGCACCGCCCAGAAAGGCCAGGCACAGCGCCTGATGCGCCACGTTGCGCAGGTAGTTCAGCGGGATGATCCGCGAACTCATCCACAGCATGAAATTGACCGACAGGAACTGGACCAGCACCGTCTTTACCGCAAGGCCCATGGCACCAAGGCCGAAGCCGAACTTGTCCGCCGGTGCCAGCAGCAGCCACGACAGGCCGAAGCCCAGTATGTATTCCGTCACCGCCATGTTGCGCATGGTGCGGGTGCGGCCCGTGGCGTAGAACACTGACCCGGCAAGCTGCCCGTAGGCCTGGTGCACCGGGTACAGGGCCATGATCTGCACCGGCAGGATGGCCGCCGCGTAGTCCGCCCCGCCGAAGATGCGCACCACCGCCGGGGCCTCCATGGCCGTGAAGCACGAAAAATAGCCCGCCACGGTGAACAGCAGCGGCGCAAAGCGGTCCATCAGCCTGCCCATTTCCGTCCGGTCGCCCTTGCCCCAGGCAATGGACAACTCGCGCATGACCAGCGGCGTCATGGCCGATACGAACAGGAAGCAGGCCATGCCCACCTTTTGCGACAGGGCAAAGAACCCCTGCTGCGCGCTGCCGTTGAAGGTTTGCAGCAGCCAGCGTTCCGCCACCAGAAACACTGTGGACGCCAGCGCCTGTACGAACAGCGGCGTGCTGTAGTCCGCGAATTCTCGTGTGTAGGCCCGCCGTTCGTCCTTCGGCATGCGGAAGGTCACCGTGGGCCAGCACCCGCGCAGCACCATGGCATAGCCCACCGCCAGCGCGATCAGCATCACGTACTGATGCGCGAACAGGGTGCCCATGTTCAGCCAGCCCAGCAGGAACAGCGCCAGCAGCGCTCCCACGCTGACCAGGTTCAGCACCGTGCGCGAAATCTCGCTGGATACCGTCACCCCCAGCGCGTCGTTCATGGATCGCAGCACCCGGCCCCACCACGTCAGAAACGCCCACAGGGCCGCCAACGGCACGATCCACGCGGGCACGTCCGGCAGCAGCCATTGCCCAAGGCCCGGCACGAACGCCGACAGCGAGAACAGCATGGTGATGGCCAGCACCAGCGCCGCCACCCGCACGTAGAACGACACCAGCCCGAATTCCTGCTGTCGCCGCGACAACGCGTTGTAGAAGCAGGTGGAGGTGCCCATGTCCAGGAACCCCGCGAACTGCTGGAACATGTTCGTGGCAAAGCTGTAGTTGCCGTACCCCGTGGGGCCCAGGGCGCGCGGCAGTACCGCCTCCATGGTCAGGTACACCGGGATGGATGCCACGTTCGCCAGCAGCTTGAACGCGTATCGTTTGGCAAGGGTTTGTTGGGTCATGGATATCCTGTGGGGGAAGAAGAGACCGGGACAACCCAGCCCGTGGTTAAGGTCCCCAAATGTCGACTAAGTGTTAATACTAAAGGGTGTCCCAAGCCCCAGACAGCTGGAAGGTTAGCTTAGAAGCAGCTATCCTTTAAAGAGTGCGTAACAGCCCACCAGTCGAGGTTTGGGGCCCCGAAAATGGACGGGGCTCAAGTCGACTACCGATACCACGGAGCACCGCANGGTGATCTAGTATGAAGGCGTTGCGCTCGGGTAGAAGCAGGGCTGTGAAGTCCTGTGGACCGTGCGGAAACGAAAATCCTGGCAATAGTAACAGCAAAGTCAGGTGAGAATCCTGACCACCGAAGGGGCCAGGTTTCCTCGGCAATGTTCGTCAGCCGAGGGTTAGTCGGTCCTAAGACGTACCGTAATTCGAGTACGTCAAAAGGGAAACAGGTTAATATTCCTGTACTATCCAACAATAAAACTGA